>JAYVFS010000158.1:0-3968 GCA_043772905.1 Saprospiraceae bacterium
CATATAGCTATTCTCGATGATAAAAAAATAATTTTCCATGATTCTATTGGTGTATTTACGGACTCTGGGAAAAAACAAATAGACAAATCGTTACTTGAAATTTTACAAGATAAAAGTATTCAAAATACTAAAGAATTGGAATGGTTGAACTAAATAAATGATTTTTCTTCTTTAAAAGTAATTAATTTACCAAAATTTCAATGATGAAAAAACGTCTTGTTGTCGTCCTATCATGCACAATGATAGCTACCATCTTATTGTCCGTTTCGATATTGGCAATACGCAAAAACCAAGAAAAAGAAAAGCAAAAAGCGATGACAGCTACTTTGCCCGTTTTCAATTTTCGCAATATAAAAGGCAATTTCACAGACAATAGCCAACTCAAAAAAACACCCCCTCAGTATTTATTGCCTTTCATCCCGAATGTGAGCATTGTCAATACGAAGCGAAAAGCATAAAAGAAAAACAATATGAATTGCAAAACACCAATATCGTTCTGTTTACTTCAGCAGGGGACAGTTTAACAAAAGCATTTTCAAAGACTTATGGTATAGATACACTCAAAAATGTATGCGTTATAGCCGACACAACAGGAGGGATGGAGCGACAGTTTGATGTACAAGTGATACCCACCGTTTTTATCTACAATGCTCAAAACCAATTAGTTAAACGATTTAATGGCGAAACAAAAATAGAAGCGATTCTTAAATATGCAGACCCCTCAGTATCTCTAAGTATTAAACAGTAAACAATGGGCGATAATGTTCAAAACCAACACGATATGAAAAAAATATTGATTGCTGTGGCACAATACAAAGGGCATTTGAGCCCGACTTTTCGCTTGGCACAAGCCTTGAAAACGAAAAGTTATCAAGTTGTTTATGCATGTGAAGACGTTATAATGATGCAATATATCCGTGAACAAGGTTTTGAAACAGTAGTAGGTATCAATTTCTTATTTCCAGATTTTGACTATGGCAAAAAAGGTTTTGAAGGTTTTATTGAGAGATTCACTTCCAAACTAACGGGTATCAATACCAAAATGGCAAAAGAACGGTTAGTCCTTTTTGAAAAAATGCTACAAACCGTTCAACCCGACTTGCTCCTTTTAGATGCTTTTATGAGCTACAATTATATGCTACTCAAAGGCAGTCGCCCGCCTGTTAGTGTGCTTCAAACGATGATTTCGACTTATAAACAGGACGATATTCCACCTATCACAACATTGAGTACACCTGCTAAAAATATCTTAGAAAAGCTAAAAACGCAGTTTCTTTGGCAAAACCAGTCTATTCATGAAAAATTGCGCCGCCTTATTTATTTTGAAATGAGCTTATGGAAAACAACCAAGAAAATAGCTCAAAGTCAGGGCATTGACATTGTATCACAAGCTCGCCATGATAAAGTATTTCATGCCGGACTAAAAGACGTGCCTGAAATCGTCCTGTCACCAGAGTCATTTGATTTTTCAGAAAGCGAGGCTTTAGATTTTCAAATACACGCAGGCTTAATGATTGCTGAACAATCTAATGTAAAGATTGATGACAGATTAAATAAAATTTTCGCGGACAAAAAAGACCAAACGCTTATTTACTGCTCACTTGGTACCGTCAGTGGTGTACATTATGAAAAATACCTTGATTTTTATAAAAAAGTTATCAAAACATTCACATATCAGTCTGATTTTCAATTGATATTGTCAATCGGTCAAGAAGATATAAAGTCTTTTGGCACACTGCCTTCACATATCCATCTTTTTAATTCCGTACCTCAACGAGAAGTTTTGAAGTATGCAGATGTAATGATAACACACGGGGGTTTAAATTCTGTTTTGGAAAGTATTGTCGCCGAAGTGCCTATGTTAGTTGTGCCACTTAGTAGGCGATGGGATCAAAACGGTAATGCTGCACGAGTTGTTTATCATGGTGTTGGTTTACACTATAAAATTCAATCAATTAGAGAAAAGGAGATTTTAAAATCTATCAAAAATCTGACTCAAAACCAAGAATTTAAAACCAATATCAAGCAACTAAAACAGAAAATAGCAGATGAAGATAATTTAAATAAAGTTATAGAAGTGATTGAGAATCAAATGAATAACTCAAGAGTCATTGTCAATAAGCCTGGTTTTTCACATATTTTAACTACATAATTATGAAAAATAAAAAACAATCACAAATCCATCATATTCAGCAACAAGGGCAATCGGATTGTGGCGTGGCTTGCCTCAAATCTATTTTGCGTTATTTTGATAGCGATGCCTCATTTGAGCGTTTGAGAGAATTGAGTGGCACAACCACGCAAGGCACAACGATGCTCGGTATGATACAAGCAGGACAAGAATTTGGTTTAGACATCGAGGGGTTTGAGGCAGATATGGACAGCCTTAAAGCCTGTGAAGATATTACAATACTGCACGTCATTTTCAACGAAACGCTCCAACACTATATCGTTTGTTATAGTTACAATGCCTCAAAAGATGCTTTTCATATTGGCGACCCTTCTCGTCATATTGATGAATGGTTAACGTCTGATGAGTTAGAAAAAATATGGATAAGTAAAGCACTTGTGTTGATAAAGCCAACAGGCAAAATTGTGAAAACAGCATCAAAAAAATTGGATAATCGCGCATGGCTGCGAGAATATTTTGCGCCAGATTTCAATATTTTGGGTATTGCTTTGTTCTTAGGGCTTTGCATCGCTGCATTGGGCATATCAACCGCTTTATTTTCTCAAAAATTAATTGACCAAATATTGCCCTCAAAAGATACTTTGAAATTGTATTCTGGTGTCGGTTTATTGTGTGTTTTACTGTTGTTTCGTACCTTTTTGGGTTATTTACGGGAGCTGTTTCTATTGCGTCAAAGTTATGATTTCAATTTACGTATCATTGATTATTTCTATGGCTCGTTGATGTATTTGCCCAAATCCTTTTTTGATACCCGCAAAACAGGAGAATTGATAACAAGGCTTAACGATACGGGTAGAATCCAGCAAACGGTTTCTTTAATCGTAGGCAGCGTTGCTATTGATGCTTTGATGGTGATAGTTGCTTTAATCTCAATATTTAATTTTGAATGGGAAATTGGTCTCTTAGTTTCAATATGGATTCCAATTTATGTTTTGCTGATGTATCGGTTTCAGCCGAAAATTATAACGGGGCAAAGAGATATTATGGCAGCTTATGCCCAAAATGAAAGTCATTATGTAGATACGATACAAGGCGTGGGAGATATAAAAGTAGCTAATAGAGAACCTTTTTTCAAACAAATAACCCAAATCGTTTATGGATTTTATCAGAAAAAGATATTGGATTTGGGTAAAATAACACGACGATATGGCATGATTAATGAAATGGTCGGTACAATTTTCGTCGTCTTAGTCATTTTGCTAAGTTCGCTATTTATACTGAGGGGTCAATTAACGATTGGCTCGTTGATGGCATTAATACAAATGGTTGGTATCTTGATGTCATCGGCAAGTAGTCTCGGTGTAGCCAATATCAAACTGCAAGAAGCGAAAGTAGCTTTTGAAAGAATGTATGAATTTACTTCAATTAAATCAGAATATGACAATAATGATACAGCAAAATCTTCAATAACAGATTTCCAAGAGATTAAAATAGAAAATATGACTTTCCGATTTGCAGGACGCAAACGCCTTTTAGAAGATGTTTCTTTTCACATTCAAAAAGGTGAAATGATAGCAATGATAGGTGAAAGTGGTAGCGGCAAAAGTACAACACTCCAAATTTTACAAAAATTCTATCAGGCAGAAAGTGGTAAAATTAAGGTAAATGGTGTTGATTTTGACTTAGTTTCTACAAAGGCTTGGCGTTCAATTATTGGTGTTGTTCCCCAAAATATAAAACTTTTCAGTGGTACTTTGATTGATAATATATTGCTCGGCGAAACGGTTGAAGACCCTCAACGACTCGTACAATTCTTTGAGAAATACGGCTTTAATCG
>JAYVFS010000159.1:0-3953 GCA_043772905.1 Saprospiraceae bacterium
AAGACTAATTTTCTGTAAATACTGTAAATCAAATACATAAATGAAGAACCAACTGCCATATAACCCACCCGTTTTATCAGTTTAATGGGAAATTCAGAAAAATTGAAAATGCCATTATATGCCAATTCTAATAACTTTCTGAAACTGTATTTCGACTCTCCAGCAGCCCGTTCTGAACGTTCGTAATCAATCCCTATTTGTTCAAAACCAATCCATGACCGCATACCCCGCATATAGCGGCTTTCTTCGGGCATCTGATTCATCACATCTACAACACGACGCGACATAAAGCAAAAATCTCCTGAATCGAGTGGAATATCAATATATGAAATGGATTTCAACAGACGATAAAACAAACCATAAGCGGTCTTTTTCAAGACATTTTCCTTGCGTTTTGTTCTAACGGCATAAACGACATCATAACCTTCTTTGTATTTTTGATAAAATTCGGTCAACAACTCAGGCGGATCTTGTAAATCACCATCAATCACCATGACCCCCTCAGTACCACGAGCTTTTGCAAGTCCTGCGGAGAGGGCAATTTGATGTCCATAATTGCGTGCAAGAAAAACACAATGATACCGTTTGTCCACTAAAGCCACTTGTTGCATCAATGTTGGGGTATTATCACGGCTGCCATCATTCACCAAAACGACTTCTATACTGAGGGGGGTCGCATCCATCAAAGTATTGAGCCTTTGGATTAATGACGGGAAAGATTCTGTTTCATTAAACAGCGGCGCTACAATAGAGATATTTGGCATAAGTTAATTATCATTCATGAGTTCAATCGCACGTCGGTTAAAATTGCTTTGTACCCCACCGTTTCCATCAATCAAACTACCTGTTTGTTCATTGGGGATACTTTTATACAATTCATTTACCCAACGCGGATTATTGGTTTCACCCCGACAGGTTGAATGTAATTGACGATAGCCATTGGCAATCAGATTCGGATTATAGAACAAAAATTTAACATTGGTTTGCTGTGTCTTTTCGACTTTATTATAAATCCAAATCTCATAAGGCGGCGCATTCATCTCGTTTTCAACGGTAATCATATCATCGGGACGACCATATTTCAAATACACACGACCTCTATCTGTTTCAAAACCATAGCCAAAACCATAATTGTACATTCTGTCAACGGCACCTACAATGTGCATATATTCATCATGTGCTTGCTCTGGTAGGTTAGGGCTAATTTTAGCAAAATACTGGAATATATAACGTCTTTGAGCTGTTAAGTCTTTGGTTTTCAGCATCTCATTAATCACAATAACATCTCCTTCAGGCACTTTCATCAGGATAGATTTCAAGGTATAGCGCAAGTCCTTTTCTTCCAATTGCCCTACAAATTCTGAAGCCAAAGCATCATTTGACAAGGTATCTACTTTGATTTCTAAATTCGGGTTACTGCGTTGGAAAATCACTTCTTTTTCACTCAAAAGTTCATTGTCTCGATTGCGAATGCTGACCACAAAGCGATAATTGCCTGATTCAAGACCTGATATATCTAATTGTAGCAAATTGACGATAAAAGGCTCTGGTTTCTTGCGTTTATGAGCGATTAACAAGGGTCTATCTGTGGGTTGACCAAACAGCTTTTGCACTGAATAACTGACTAAAAAATCATCTCCAATGGCTTTATCAGAATTATAAATTTCATTAAAAAATATCAAATTGGGATGCATACGGTCATAAAAATTGAAAGGTAAAGCTTCCATAAAATAACCATGTTTCACACGTTGCCCCCCCTCAGTAGAATCGGGTTTGATAAAACCCAAAAGCTGTATATCACTTTGCCGAAGCATATCTTCCGAATAATCTACAATGATTGAAGACTTGTAGGTAATAGGATTTCCCTCTTTATTCATGTCTTTGAGGGTTACTTCAATATCATAAACGCCATTAACGATGGCGTAACGATGAATATCCTCGAAGTTGATAGGGTCAAAAGCTTTTGGGCTTTTCATAGCAAATTTATCAAATTGAACAATTTGACCATTTTGCTTGAAAAAAACACCAATTTCTATACTGGCTTGTGAGTCAGTCGAATCCACTTGAACCCATTCAACGGATCTGCCAACAACGTAAATATTGAATTCAATATAATTGTCCTTCACTCCTTTATAACAGGCATGAGTGATGCTTACGTCAATAGCAAACACTTGAATATTGGACAAAAACAGTATAAAAAGGATAGAAAATAGAGATTTTTTCATGTGGCAGAAAAATTTATTAAATGGATAATGGATAGTTGATAATAGATAATGGATAGTGGATAATGGATAGTTGATAATTTTTAACTATCCATTATCCATTATCAACTATCCATTATCCATTATCAACTATCCATTATCCATTATTGAACGTGTTGCAAAACCAATTTGAAATCGTAGCCTCTCAGTGCAGTCGTCATTTCAAGCGTAGAATCTGACAGATTGGTCACATCAAATTCAACACTTGGTTGTGAATGCTTGATGATTTTTGAATCTTTGAATAAAAACGGGGATGTTTCGTCTTGCGTTGCTTCATTGAAATTTGTGGTGACGTTTTTTTCATCAAATTGAAAATACATACCGTCAAGTAATGGGGCGGGTTGGCCATTTAGTTCGGCATATTTCATTTCCCAACGCCCATTAAGGCTTACTTTTTTTTCAGAATCAGAAAGACAGCCTATGAAATTGATGGTGGTTATGAGTAACAGACAGGTTGATATCTGAGCAACTTTCATATTTAAAGTTTAAAGACTTAATTTATTAACAATGTTTGTTTTTGTATAACAACGCAAAGCTAAATGAGTTTTTTGAGTTTTTCCGATTGTATAGTGTTTTTTAATCTTATAGTCAATTTTATGTGTTTCTGAAAGAAAGAGAACTTCACTTTTAAGGTATTACATTATAAAATAACAAAAAAAAGGCGTGATTACTTAGACTCAAAAATACAAATAGGATACTGTTTAGGTATCCTATTCGTGCTTTTATACTGAGGGGGTCAATTTTTCGTCGTATCTTTTGGGACAGGCTTCTTTTTGAACGGATCCCATTTGTCCAATTTGTCTTTCACCTTATCGGTTTGTGTTTTGACTTTATCATTGCCACCGATTTTGTCTAAACCTTTGTCAAGAATTTCACCTGCTTTGCCACCGACTGCTTCACCTGCTTTTTTCTTAGCATCTTCTATCGCTTTGGCTTTTGCTTCTTCTATTTGGCGATTGACGACGTTGCGGGCTGAATCTATAGCTTTATCTGCTGCTTCTTTCGCCATCGCTTTGCCTTTGTCCAATTCTTCATTGGCACGTATCAAAACAGAATCTTTTGCTTTGTCAACAGCAGCATTTATGGTTCCTTTTGCCGCATCTTCAAGTGTGGCTTGACCGTCACCTGACATGACTTTCATCGCGATTTTTGGTTGTAACATCGAACCTGTTAATGTAAACTGAACATTCACAAATTCTGAATTCTTTACATTCACACCATATTTAGCCGCTTGCGAAACTATTTCATTGAACGCTGCTCCTGCCGCCGCACCTGCTGTACTTGATTCCAAACGCTTGCGTGGTACACGTGCTTTGATGTTATAATTCATTTCATTTGTCAAACTGTGCGTACCGCCAATCGTCAAATTGATGTCCTTACTAATGATTTTATCAAAATCATTCAACTTAACTGCACCATCTTTAATTTCAAACCAATTCTTTGTGTCTTTAAAATCTAAGTTTTTGAGTTCACTGATGTTCAATCTACTTGCAATTTCATCAAGTGGTTTCAAACCGCTGATAAAACCTTGAATGGTTTGTAAAAAACCAGACGCATTGAGTGTACTCAAATCAGGCATCAAGTCTTTACCAAGCACACCACCCATATCCATGTTTGTATTGAACTTACCAGTTAAGTATTGTCCAATCGGTGCGAGTTTTTGAAAGGTATTAAATGTATTGAACGCTTGTT
>JAYVFS010000160.1:0-11840 GCA_043772905.1 Saprospiraceae bacterium
GACAATCATGCTTTGACTAAAGAAGATATTCAACACGCGATTAACAATTTTGCTTTTTATTGACAAGGACTTCTCCGAAGTTACCAGTGAAATTAGATATGCCCCAATTAGAACCACCGAAATTGGATGATAGACCTCTACCGTCGTTTCCTATGCGGACGCTTATGTTTGACTTGGTACATATTCTTTTGTTCTTTTTTATAAGCCTATTCACCAGTATTCTTATCCGAACACGCCAATATGAACAACAAATTGAGCAACAAACACCTAAAAATATAGCGTATAAAGAGGAAGCGATGGTAGAAAGACAAATTGACACCGCTTTAACCGTAACGGTCAATTATAGCCTTATTCGGATAGAGTTTTCAGACATTCTTTTTATCAAAAGCATGGACAATTATTTGCAATTTCATTTGAAAGACAAAAAGCCTATCCTCGTCAGAATGACCTTGAAAGAAGCCATTGAAAAATTAACTACTACCGAATTTTTAAGGGTTCACAAATCTTATATCGTCGCTATAAACGCTATTGAAAGCATTAGAAACAAAACCATTTTGATTAAAAAACAAGACATACCCATTGGGAAAGCCTACGAAGAATCCTTTTTTAAAGTTTTTATACAATAAGCACCCCCTCAGTAAAAACAAAGGTCGAAAGCGTTTTATACGTTTTCGACCTTTGTTTTTGACCACAACATTCCCCCCATTCGCCACAAAATAGCCCTGCATGCACCCCTCACTCTCTTTTATACGCAACCAAAAATCTATGTTTACACGTCTTGATAAAAAATATTTAAAAGCAGTATGCAATTATGACAGCCACATTTCTCTACGTTGTGCTTTTAGCCGTGACGTTTTTTATAAAAAAAAATTGCCGCAAACGCACAGTCAAACCTGTTTTTAAACATTCTTTTTTATCACTATTTAATTTTTACATAATGAAACAACCTTTTGCAAAAATGAGGTATTTACTTTTGAGCATCAGTGCATTGACAATCATGGCGTTTACGGCGGTATTGTCATTCGGACTGCAACACACCCACATTCTGTTTGGCGCGACCGCACAGGCGATTATGGCGGAACAGGTAACACAAGCAGTGTTAAAAATGTAGATGCTTCGGTTTATAATATGGACAGTGCTCCTAACCCAACAACTAATCAAATGACTTTAAAATTCACGTTACCGCAAGAAATGTCCGTCAAAATTGCCCTTTATGACATGACAGGTCGCATGGTTAAAGCCGTTTCAAAAGGTAAAATGCTAAGCGGTGACAACAATATCACAGTAGATTTGAGCAGTTTAGCAACAGGCGTTTATACTTATACGCTTGAAACTGAAAATGGCGAACGGGCGGCTAAACGTTTGGTAAAGCAGTAGTTTTTAGTAAAATTAACGACTTTTAAACGCTTTTTACTGAGGGGGTGATTTTAGATTTAGTTCTATACCTCCCTCGGTATTTCATTAATTTATTTTGCTTTTACAACTAAAAAATATGAAAAAAAGGGAAAAAGACTGGTCAAGACGACAATTTATGACGACTGTTACTGGCGCAGGGGCAGCCGTTTTTATGAATCCATTTTCTACTTGGGCAACCGACGGTATAGACCCAAGAATCGCTGCGATTGTCGCCAATAGTTTCAGCATAGATACGCACAACCATATTGATGTCCCGTCAAAGCAGACAGAATTGCCAGAGACAAAAATTGATTTATTCAGCGACATGAAGAAATCAGGTTTATCGGCTATCTGTATGACTTTTGCTGTTGACCGCCCCAAATTGACGGGAACGGGAGAAGCCTACGAAAGGTTTGTGAATGGTTTGGACGCTATGGACGCATTTTTGAAAAACAACAATATGACACGCGCCCTTAATCTAAAAGATTTGAAAAAAGCCCATAAAAAGCATAAACCCATTGTTATTCAATCTGTTGAAGGCGGGCATTTTTTAGAAGGACAATTAGAACGATTGGAAGTAGCCTATAAAAGAGGGCTTAGAGTTCTTGGATTATTGCATGATGCACAACCTTCCGTACCCATTGGGGATATTTATACAGACCCCCCTCAGTATGGCGGACTCACGGAATTTGGCGTAAGCATTATTAAAGAATGTAATAAATTGGGGATATTGATAGACCTCACCCATTGTAGTAATGAGGCGATTAATGCCGCGCTTAAAATATCCACAAAACCCCTCATTCTATCTCATACGGGGCTTGATACGCAATTGGGCAAAGACGAAAAATTTGCTAAAATGATGAAACCAAGACTTATCAGTAAAGAACAAGCTAAAATTGTGGCAGATGCGGGCGGTGTCATTGGTGTATGGACGCACCTTGCCGCTACACCCTTAGAATATGTTCAAAACATTCGGGCAATGGTTGATGTCGTTGGTGCTGACCATGTTTGTATAGGGACGGATACTAAAATGGCAAAGCCGTATATGCCCATCACGGCTACGAATGACGCAAAGAAAAATGAACGCATAGGAGAGCGTACCAACGGGGCTTGGGAAAACCAAACAGAAGGTTTTTACTACACTGTAGTTGGTGAAATGCTAAAAGCGGATTTTACCGAAGGGGAAATAGCGAAAATTGGCGGCGGTAACTTTTGTAGTGTCTTTGATGCCGCAACGGTTGGGCATTAATTACGCAATTTCGCACCTCATCCAAATTTTTAATTTTTAAAACATTTATCAAAATGATTAAAGTATTCCTCTTGACGATTTCTATGTTGGTTAGTACCCTGTTTTTCTTTTTTAAAAAACCAACAGAAAATACTGAAATCATGATGCCACCGCCTATGGCTTGCGAAACTTTGGTAGGGACCGCCAAAATTGTTTGTTTGGCAGAAAATCTAAAAGCGACCCTTTCAGAGACTTTATTGGCGCAATTGCAATTGCCTTATAGCGTCACGGATGCTAAAAAATGGTCGAATTTTCCACAAGCCTTTTCGCGTCCAAGTCGCGTCGGTTTACCTTTTGCTATGCTCAATGAACAGCAATTGGCGGCAGCTAAAGCATTGATGATAAATGTTTTAGGACAAGGCACACCAAATGAAGGCTACGATGAATTGGAAGGCACTCTACTTGCCGACGATTATTTTGGCAAAGCCGTAGGCAAAACAAATACGTTTGGGTCGGGCAATTACCTCATCGCCTTTTTGGGCAAACCGAGTGCAACGGAGCTTTGGGAATTGCAATTTGGTGGACACCATTTTGCTTTCGGCAATACCTATAAAGGGGGTAAAATTGTTGGCGTTACCCCGTCTTTTCGCGGTGTTGAACCAGAACAGTCTATCGAAATAAATAGCCGAACTTATCAACCACTCGCGCAAGAACACGCTGCTTTTTCTAAAATATTAGAGATTTTGAGCGAATCGGAGAAAAATACCGCTAAACTTTCGACCAATTTCAGAGATATTCTTTTAGGTCCAAACAAAGACGGGCAATTTCCAACAACAAAACAAGGGCTTCGAATCGGCGATTTGACGACTGCCAAACAAGAGGCAGTGATAATAGCTATCCAATTGTATGTCAATGATTTAGATGCGGCAACTGCCAAAACGATTATGGCAAAATATACCGCAGAATTAGCAGATACCTATTTGGCATATTCGGGTTCTGGCACTATGAATCAGGGCGGTGATTATATCCGATTAGATGGGGTCAATCTGTGGATTGAATATTCAGCGCAACCCAGCCGAGATTTTCCGAATACATCACATCCACATTCAGTTTGGCGTGACCGACAAAGTGATTATGGGGGCAATTAAAATCATCAAAACAATTTAAAATCAACGTTTTATAAAAAAAAATGAAAAAAACGAATTTCCCATTTTTTATCCTTCTCATTTTGTCAAATTGGGCAATATTGGCTTCTGCACAACAGCCTTATAATTTGACATTCAATCCTAAAAACTATGTGACACAAACCCTCAAGCATGAAGGGAAAAACATCAACGGCTATACGGCTAAAACAGCCCCTATCTTCTTCCCAAATAAAGTTGGGGGGTATATGCCCGCTCAACCAGCATCAACCAAAGACAATCCAATGGGTTTCGGCCCTCCGCCGAACCCTAATGCACCGCCAAAACCGTTAACCGTCGTTGTCGCCTTGTCAAAAGGTTATGTTGTCGCATCGGCAGGGGCAAGAGGCAGAACCCTAAAAGATAAAAATGATGCTTTCACAGGAAAAGCACCCGCAGGAATTGTGGATTTGAAAGCGGCTATCCGTTATCTAAAATTCAACGACAAAAAAATGTTGGGAGATGCCAACAAAATCATTTCCAATGGCACAAGTGCAGGTGGGGCGATGTCGGCATTGCTCGGTGCAACAGGTAATAATCCAGATTATGAACCTTATTTAACAGCATTGGGCGCAGCCAAAGGAACGGACGATGTTTTTGGGGTTTCAGCCTATTGTCCCATAATAAATTTAGACAATGCGGATATGGCTTATGAATGGCAATTCAACGGCATCAATTCGTACAAAAAAAGGGCAATGCCCCCTACACCGCCAACGACAGCTGAATTGACGGACGCTCAAATCAAGGTATCAAAACAGTTGAAAGATTTGTTTCCTGCTTATTTGAACAGTCTGAAATTAAAAGATGCGAAAGACAATTTATTGACTCTCGACAATGAAGGCAACGGCAATTTCAAGGACTTGGTAAAATCATATATCATAGCCTCTGCCCAAAAAGCCTTAGACGGTGGGGCGAATATGTCGGCTTTTTCTTTTTTGACAATCAATAAGGACAAGGTAACGCAATTAGACTATGATGCTTATATCAAATATATGGAACGCATGAAAACGCCGCCCGCTTTTGACGGTTTAGACAACGCCTCGTTTGAAAATTCGTTATTTGGTACAGCTTCTATTGACAAACTGCATTTTACCGATTTTTCAAGCCAAAACTCAATCGCAGGAGGACAAAAAGTTGATAAACAGGTCGTTAAGATGATGAATCCGATGTATTATATCGGGCAAGTCCATACAACGACTTCAAAAAACTGGCGTATTCGGCATGGTGCAAAAGATAAAGATACAGGATTTGCCGTACCCGTCATTTTCGCTACTTATCTACAAAACAAAGGGTATAAAGTCAATTTCGGACTGCCGTGGGAAGTACCGCACAGTGGCGATTATGACCTTAATGAATTGTTTGAATGGGTTGATAGTGTTTGTAAAACCAAATAAAACAGCTATTTTAACAACAAAAATTGCCGCAAGTTATAGGCTTGCGGCAATTTTTGTAACTCAATTTTTAAAATGAAAAACAGAATTCTTTTTTTAATCCTCTTTTTTACAAGCACTCTTTTCGCGCATCCGTCGCCTAATACCTTGATTTTTCTCGACATCAAAGCCAATGGCGTAGCAGCAGAATTGCGCTTGCCTGTCGGTGAATTGGGTATGGCTTTAAATCCGAGCGCACCCAAAACGGCAGAACAACTGTTAGGCAACTTCACTGATTCACTCAAAACCTATTTGAAAGCGCATATTACCCCACTCAGTATAGACGGGCAAAAATGGGCAGTTGAGATAGGTGATATAAGTTTGGAAAATGTCAAAAACACGCAAGAACGAGGCACTTTGCAAGATATTATTGTAAAAATATGGTTGACACCGCCTACGGGTGCCAGCGGACGGGAATTTATTTTGAACTACGATGCCGTGATGCACCAAGTCGTTACGCATAATGCCTTAGTTTCGATTCGACAAGATTGGGAAACAGGAATCCTATCGGAACACCCCGACGAAATCGGTGTCATTGCCGTTGAGCCACGCAACAATCAGATTTTTCCACTCACAATAAGCCTTAAAAGCAGAGGTTTGTGGGGCGGTTTCAAAAGCATGGTTGGTTTGGGTATGAAACATATTTCTGAAGGTACGGACCATTTACTGTTCCTTTTGGTCTTGCTTTTAGCTGCGTCTTTGCTCGTTTCCGGTAAAAAATGGGGCAATTTTGGCGGTACACACTATGCTTTAATGCGTTTATTGAAAATCGTCACAGCGTTTACCATCGGTCACTCTTTGACTTTATTGGTCGGTGCAGTAGGCTTGTTGCGGTTGCCCAGTCAACCGATTGAAATTTTGATTGCAATTTCAATTCTGGTTTCAGCGATTCATGCCATTCGTCCTATTTTTCCGAATCGCGAAATGTTTGTCGCTGCTGGTTTTGGGCTTATTCATGGTTTGGCTTTTGCCAATACCTTAGCCAACCTCGACCTCGATGCCAAAGCGATGACTTTAAGTATTTTAGGCTTCAATATAGGTATTGAATTGCAGCAGTTGATAGTCGTTGTACTGATTGTTCCTTCGCTCATTTTGTTGAGTAAACAATCTAAAATCTATGACTTTATACGCATTAGTACTGCAATTTTGGCAGGAATTGCTGCAATAGCATGGGTTTTTGAACGCATTTCAGGCAATGGCAATTTTATTACTGAGGGGGTAAGTTATGTGTTCGAGTATGGTCGTTGGTTGATTTTAGGTTTAGCAGTTTTAGCTTTTGGCTCTTATTTTTGGGATAAAAAAGAAAGGTCGTTGGGATAAACGCCCAAAGGTATGGGCAAAAAAAAACCCTGCCAAAGTTATTGGACAGGGACAAAACAAAAAACAAACACTATGAACAAACACTATTTTTAAGTCATTTTGGAAGTGGGTCTGTTTGTCGGTCAATCGAATTTTTGAAACGACCGACAAACTAACCCATGTATAAGAGACAATTTTATAACAGAGATTGATTTAATCATTGTGTAAAATTATCGTCAGAATATATAATCGGTTTTTAGAACGGCTAAAGTTTAGCATGAATCATATTATTTAATTAACAAATACTATGCCAACTTTTTGAAACCGAACAACAATCTTTCTTGCTGTGTAAAAAAATTAAAATGAGTTTTTGCGAAGACTAAGTTTTAAGAAAAAAATTATGGTTATGAGCTGCTGTCTTAATTATCTAACTGCGCTTTTCATACTACAAAACAGCAGGTTTTTCGATGCAAAGTTAGGACAAGATTTCGAAAAACATGTACCTTCTTTGCGCTTAAAATTAATTTCTTTTTTAACTCATTGATAATTACAATACTCGCTAAAAACGTGCCAATAATTTAACAGTTAAGGATTTAGAGTTTAAACGAAAACATAATCTATGTGAACGGTCTGTTTGAATTAGAAAACGGTATGTGACAGAAACCCGCCGTCGAAAAGGTTGATATTTTCTGAAAAAATATTTTTTCACTCTTTACAAGCCTACTTTTAAGCTAAAATAAATTGAGCTGGTAAGGTATGCCAACTTGTCCATACTTGTACTTTTTCATTATGATAAAACGGAGTAAGGCAATAATAGTTACTTTCGAAGCCTTCCAAATTCTAAGAAAACCGAACACGTGGGTTAAACCAACGATAAAGCGTATCAACCAACACATTACTCATGAGTATGACAAGACTTAAAAGCATGAGAACGGCATACACAAAAGACCAATCATTGCTGAATATCGCTTCAAGCGTCGTGCGCCCCATGCCTTGAAGGTTGAATATCAATTCCACTGCGAAGGCTCCTGTTATCATTGAAGGAATCATTTGACCAAATAGCGTAATGAGTGGTGTCAAGGCGTTGCGCACGGCATGATGCCAGATAACACGACTTTGAGGCAGCCCTTTAGCGCGGGCTGTTTGGATATAGTCTTTTTTTAAGACATCCACGATGGCTCCTTGCATTTGTCGCGCAATGACGGTGCTTGGGTGAAGTGCCATACATATAATAGGTAGTACCAAATGCCCTGCGCTCCAAAATAGGGTTTCCCAAATTGTTGCACCGACTGGTACATCGGTTGCCATGCCCACATTGGGAAATATTTTTAAGCCATAAAAACGGGTCGTTAAAAACATAGCTGCCAATGTCGCTAACCAAAAAGTCGGCAGTGCATAAACAGCAAAAATCAAGCGCATCACCCAACGCCCACGCTTATTTTGGCGGTTAGTTGCAATGAAAACACCTAAAGGAATACCTACAAAAAAAGCTAAAAGGATAGCAAAAAAACTCAAAACAAGTGTGATACTAAGGGCAGGTTTAAGCTTTTCAATAACCGTTTGGTCATTTTTGGACCAACCAAAATCACCTTTTAGAAATTGTGCCAACCAATGATGATATTGATTGCCAAACCCAAACCAATGAAAATGAGGGATATACAGTTGATGAGTAGTTGCATTTTGTTTGAGATAAGTGTAAGCGGCTGCAATTTTTGAAACATCGTTTTTAAAAGCTGTTGTATCTAATAAACGTTCTAACTCATGGATATGAAAGGAAATTGCCGCATCAGAGTGTTGAATCAACAGTTGTTGGGCATTATTTTGAAAAACTCCCCCCTCAGTATTTTGCTCTATTTTTGATAAAAAAACCTTATTCTCCTTGTAAAAAGTTGAAACAGCTGACCAATTGCCAAATTGCCAAATCAACTGCTCAAGTGCTTTTTGTTCATCACGCCTTATAATTTTATAAAAAGTATCGGGGAAAGCGGAGGGTAATATGGAAAAATAAAACGTTGGTTTGTCCAATCCTAAGTCATGCGCAGTTTCTGCATAAAGCGCATCAGAAATCCGATTCGCTGAATTAGATTCGGCACTATTCCGCAATTTATCACTCACGGCATCGCCTGTCGCACAGCGGCTTAGGCTGAAAATGACGACTGAAATAATTAACCATGTCGGTATCGTTAAGGCGAGACGTTTTATAATGTATTGAAACATAAGGATTTACACTGTTGCTTTTTTGCTTTTTGTAAATTATTACGCTAATATCGTATTTTAAACCAAAAGACCATAGTAGTATTTTACGAAAAACTCCTACATCGTCTTACTTTTGCATTTTAAAACAAATAAAAAGAATGGGCTGGAAGTCAACTTTAATAAAACCATTTGCCAAACACATCGCGCGACGCATCGCTGAATTATCGAAAACAGGTGTTGAAGCACAAGAAGGCGTTTTTAACAATCTTATACTGAGTGGGTCAAAAACCGCTTTTGGGCGTGACCATGATTTTGCAAATATTCACACTTATGAAGATTTTAAAACACGTGTACCTATACGTGATTATGAGGATTTGAAAGACTATATAGAACGTGTCAAACATGGTGAATCCGATGTGTTGTGGACGGGCAAACCTGCTTATTTTGCAAAAACAAGTGGCACGACTTCAGGTGTCAAATACATACCGATTTCAAAGGATTCTATACCCAATCACTTCGGCTCGGCTCGTAATGCCTTGTTCAATTATTATGCAGAAACAGGCAAAGGCGCATGGCTCGATGGTAAGGTTATTTTCCTGTCTGGTAGCCCTGAATTAAACGAAGTGAATGGTATAAAAACAGGTCGTTTGTCGGGCATTTCCAATCACATGATACCTAATTGGTTGAAAGTCAATCAGTTACCGTCTTATAAAACAAATTGCATTGACGAATGGGAGGACAAAGTAGATGCGATTGTTAAGGAAACAGTCGGGCAAAATATGACCCTTATTTCAGGAATTCCGCCGTGGGTACAGATGTATTATGAGCGACTTTTGGAACATACGGGAAAAAAAACGGTGGCTGAAATTTTTCCAAATTTCTCTGTTTTTGTCTATGGCGGTGTCAATTTTGAACCTTATAGAGCGAAGTTGGAGGAGCTTGTTGGCAAACGATTAGACGGTGTTGAGACCTACCCTGCGTCCGAAGGTTTTATCGCTTTTCAAGATTCACAAACAGAGCGCGGCTTGTGGTTGAATGTGAATTCGGGCATCTTTTTCGAGTTCGTTCCTGCCAATGAATATGGCAATGAAAACGCTACAAGGGTCAGTCTCCGAGACGTTGAATTGGGCGTTAACTATGCCCTTATCATCAACAATAATGCAGGACTTTGGGGATATAGTATCGGCGATACAGTTGAATTTGTCTCTAAAAATCCTTACCGCATTGTCGTAACAGGACGTATAAAACATTTTATTTCTGCCTTTGGCGAACATGTTATCGGTAAAGAAGTTGAAGAAGCGTTACTTTCGGTCGCCAATACTGAGGGGGTGCGCATTGTCGAATTTCACGTTGCACCACAAGTTATGCCGACTGATGGCGGTTTGGCATATCACGAATGGTTCATTGAATTTGATAATTTGCCTACAAATATGATTGAATTTGAGCAAAAAGTGGATAAAGCGATGATTGAACAAAATATCTACTACGATGATTTGATAACAGGTAACATCCTTCGTCCGCTCATTATTCGTTCTCTGAAACGAGATGCGTTTAGAGATTATATGAAATCGGAAGGTAAATTAGGTGGACAAAATAAAGTGCCACGTTTGGCAAATGATAGGAAAATAGCGGCGGAAATGGAAAAATATGTGCAAAACCGCCAATAAATGGGTTTTAAAATTTTGAAACAGTTATTAAAAAGTATCAAATGTTTTTTTGAAAAAATATAAAATTATGGGTTTTGACATATTTATTACTTTGTTATTGGTAGCATTGAACGGTTTTTTTGTGGCTGCGGAATTTGCTATTGTAAAAGTGCGTGCTTCGAGAATTGAGATGAAAGCGAAGACTGGAAGCGGAGCAGCTATACTTTCCGCACATATTATTGCACATTTAGATGCGTACTTGGCAGCCACTCAACTGGGCATTACTTTGGCGAGTTTGGGTTTGGGTTGGGTTGGCGAGCCTGTTGTTTCCAAAATTATTTTAGGTATCATGGAGGCATTTGGATTGACACCTGACCCTGTACTGGCGCATCAAATTGCTTTGCCAACGGCATTTGCTATCATTACCGTCCTACACATTGTTTTTGGAGAATTGGCACCGAAATCTATAGCCATCCAACGACCCGAAGCAACGACATTGTGGGTCGCCTATCCGTTAAATATTTTTTATTGGGTATTTAGACCCTTTATTTGGATTTTGAACGGTATTGCTGGTTTTATATTGAAAATATTTGGCATTCACGCGATTCATGGATCCGAAGCGCACAGTGCCGACGAACTAAAGTTTTTGGTACAACAAACGAGCGAACATGAAGATGAGAAAACCACCGATTTTGATATTATCAAAAATGCCTTTGATTTTTCGGAACGAACGGCGCGACAAATTATGATTCCACGGACTCGAATGGTGGCTATTGATATCAATAAATTTAAAGATGAAGACCTCGAAAGATATTTTGAGGAAGGCTATTCTCGCATCCCTTGTTATGAGGAAGATATTGATAATATTAAGGGTGTGGCTTATATAAAAGACATGATGCACATGCTTCAAAAGCAAGGTACGATTATCATTTCGGAGCTTATTCGACCAATGGTGATTATTCCTGAAAACAAGAAAATTAGTAGTTTGCTGAAAGAATTTCAACAAAAACACATTCATATAGCCATTGTGATAAATGAATTTGGCGGAACGCAAGGCATCGTCACAATGGAAGATATTATAGAGGAATTGGTCGGCGAAATTCAAGATGAAACAGATAATGAAACACCTATTGTTGAGAAATTGGATGAACACACCTATAATATCGTTGCAACCGCAGCACTCCACGACATTAATAATTTGCTGCCTGATGCCATTGCCGAAAACAGTGATTACGATACGCTTGCGGGTCTTGTTATTCAAAAATTCGGGAAAATCCCTAATACAAACGATAAAATCATAGTGGATGGTTATGAAATTACGGTTTTGAAAATGATGAAAAATACTGTTTCTCTCGTTCAACTTAAAACCGACATTTCCCACAGAAAAATTTAAAATTGCTATTTATTGATTTTTCAAATTTTTATTATTTTAAACCATTTTGATTAAAATAAATTCAATTATAAT
>JAYVFS010000161.1:0-37108 GCA_043772905.1 Saprospiraceae bacterium
CGATTATTTATCGCAAAAGTCAAACCCGTAGGCGACCAAGAGTTACCGCCATTTGTTGACTTATAAATACCTGTAGAGACCGCATCTCCAGCTTCGCCATCGCCTGTAAGGAGATACATTATGTCGGGATTAGTCGGATCAAAAGCCACATCTGTTGCCCCAAGTAAGGCAATATCATCTGAAATAGCTACCCAAGAGCTGCCACTGTTTGATGATTTGAATAAACCACCAGCAGGAGAACAAGCAAAAACGATATTTGAATTTGTTGGATGAACGCGTACCGCATTGACACGACCATTGCCGCCGCCGATAGCCGTTGATTTTGGTCCTATGAGTGTCCAATTCGCTCCTGTTCTTTCGCTGATCGCTCTTTTTTGTTCCGATATTGCTCTTGTAACACCATCAGAAAGGGCTTCAAATCGTCCGCCCGATTCTTTTACACGCGGCTCTATCCAATGAGACCAACGTTTGAAATGTATCACGCCTTCCATCTCCTTCTCAAACTTATCCTTTGCGCGGCTGGGATTCTGCAATTCTTTACGCAGTTCTTTGCTGATTTCTTTAATACGCTCTGGAGTATATTGGCGTTCAAATGCCTCTTTAACTTGGAAATAATTTGCACCTTGCTCTTTCAATTCAAGCCAAGATTGAGCAAACATAAATTGTGCAAAAAATAGCAATACAGTTGTTGTAGATATCCTTGGATTCATAAGCGACTTGGAAATTTTTAAATGTTTATTTGTAAATTCTCCGTTGTTTGCTCAAGCTACTTGGTGGGATAATAGTTAGTTTGTGTTTTCTGTTTTCTTCTTAATTATGACACAAAGTCACAAAAAAAAAGGCTTTTAATCAAATCAGTAAAGCTCGATTTGTTTTGGGTTTTAATTGAATAAAATGGAAAACCCGAAAAGAGGCAACATTATAACATGTTTATAATCAAAGTTTTATAAAAAAATCAACTTTGTTATTTGAAAAACTTTCGTGACAGTCATTCGTGAACAATATCCAGAAACATTACCTTAAAAACGGTATATATTAGTTTACTTGTTTATTGACTACGAAGAGCCAAGCAAGGATAACCTGCTTGGCTCTTTTAAAAATTAAGATAATACTTGCATTTAGGTATTTTTTAGAATTCCCTAAATGCAGATTACTTGTTGACTAATTTAAATAGCTACCCATAATAATGCCACCGCCAATCACATCATCGCCATCGTAAAAGACAGCCGATTGACCAGGCGCAACACCTTTGACGTTTGCAAAAAATTCAACACCAATATTACCCCCCTCAGTATTTTTCAATGCAGACAAAGTGCCGCCGTCATTGTAGCGTATTTGCGTTATGGCTTCAAGTCCATCAGGAATCTCAATGAATTTTTGTAAATTTACTTTACCAACCGACATACCATTGCGCAACAATTCTTCAATCTTTCCTAAAACGACCGTATTGGTTTCAGGAATAATTTTCGAGACAAACATCGGTTCGCCAAACGCTTTTCCCAAACCTTTGCGTTGACCAATGGTGTAAAATGGATAACCTTCATGTATACCGATGACCTCGCCATGTGTATTGATAAAATTGCCGCCTTTTACTTTGCTTTCCAAATCAGGTACGCGGCGGCGTAAAAAACTGCGATAGTCATTGTCGGGCACAAAACAAATCTCGTAGCTCTCTGCTTTTTTAGAAAACTCCTCAAAACCTGCTTCATGAACGTATTTTCGCACTTCGGGTTTATGCATATTACCCAAAGGGAATTGCGTTCTGACCAAACACTCCTGCGTTAAACCCCACAATACATAACTTTGGTCTTTCTTCAAATCAGCCGATTTAGAGATAAAACGACGACCATTCGACTCATTTACAAGCGCATAATGCCCCGTTGCGATAAATTCGCAATCCAAAGCATCTGCTCTTTTCAGCAACGAAGACCATTTAATATGTGTGTTGCACAAAACGCAAGGGTTGGGCGTTCGACCCGCGATGTATTCGTCAACAAAATTATTAATGACATAATCGCCAAATTCTTCCCGAATATCAACGATGAAATGATGAAACCCCATGCGCACAGCCACTGCCCGCGCATCGTTTATACTATCGAGGCTACAACAGCCTGTCTCCTTTTTTGAACTACCAGATTGTGCATAATCCCAAGTTTTCATTGTAATACCTACGACTTCGTAACCTTCGTCGTGCATCATCATGGCAGTGGCGGTTGAGTCAATCCCACCGCTCATAGCTACCAAGACACGTCCTTTTTTACTCATTTTATTGATTTATTAAATAGATAAAATCCTGTCTTACAGTTGTTAATTAAAAAGCCAAACAAAAAAAAATCGAAACTGTTTAAGCCTCACCTTTCTTAATTTAGGTACAAAATTATGTATATTTGGAATAAAATTGCGTATTTTTAATGATTTTACTCATACTTTTATTTGCAGAGTAAAATAAAAGAGTCTAAATTAGCGTCGTTATTTAGGAAACATACACTTATTATAGTATTAAACTACACAACTCTTTACTATGAGAACTTTATTAGCCATAGTGTTCACAGTCAATTCATTTATTGCCTTAGCGGAGGCACAAGAATACGGATTAGCATCCGTTTATTCTGCAACGTTTCAAGGAAAACGTACTGCAAGCGGTGAATTATTTAATCACGATAGCTTCACAGCCGCCCATCAAAAGTACCCTTTTGGATCTTTGGTAAAGGTCACACGCATTGATAATGGTAAATGGGTCATTGTTAGAATCAATGATCGAGGTCCATTCGTTAATAAACGTCTGACAGATTTGTCTAAGGCAGCAGCTTTAAAATTAGGTGTACTTAAAGAAAAAGAAGAAGTGCGCGTCAAACTTGAGTTAGTCAGTAATCGAGGAAGCGAAATCGGTCAATCAAGAGACAACAACACCTCCAATCAACCACGTTCAACACCTTCATCAGAAAAATTAGACATCAATTCTAATAAACGAGTTGAAGAACACGCAGTGTTGAAGGAGTACAAATACGTACCCAAAAAAACAGCGAAATCGATTGTACAAAAAAAAAACCTGAAATTGTAAACGCTAAGTCAATAGCAAATGAGCAGTTAGGTTTGTACCATTTTCAAGGTCAAAGAATTGCTAAACAAGGCTTTGCAATTCAAGTAGCTGCGCTTAATCAACGTGGTGGAATGCTACGAAAGCAGGCGGAATTGCAAAAACTTTTCTTCAATAACATCTTGATAAATTTTGATAATTTCAATTCGAAAACCATCAATTATAAAATATTAATGGGTCCTTTTGAAACAGCTGCTGAAGCATCCAATTATCAAAAAAGTTTAAAAAAGAAAAATATTACAGGGTTTATTGTAGATTTAACAACTTTATAATAGTCATACGGCGTGCCAATAGCACGCCGTTTTTTTATTATCGTATCAATGCCCCACTCAAGCGCATCATATCAATTTCAGCATTTTTAGCATCAAATTTTGCTGCGACAGCGCGTGTTACGGCGGCTTCATAGCCTTGTTGTATTTGTTTCAACTCCAAAACAGTCGAACGGCTCAACCTGTAACGTTCCATTGCAATTTCAATACTCGCTTTTGCAATCCGCATATTCTCTTCCTCCCCCCTCAGTATTTCAATGGCATTGAGGTAGTTTTGATAAGCAATATTAAGGCTTGTCTCTAAATTATAACTCAATTCCTTTTGTTGTATTTTGTTTGTTTCAATATCTATACGACTGTTTTCAGCTTGCCGTTTTAGATTGTTGCCGTCTAAAATTGGATAGGTCAGCGTCACACCTGCATTCAAACCTGCGTTTTGATTCAACAAAAATAAACCTGCTGTATTGTCTTGTCGTCCAATAGTAAAAGCGGGGTTGAAGGTAATACGAGGCTTACGCTGCGCTTGAAATTCTTTCATTATCAAGTTAGAAACACCGCCTTGACGTTTCAACAGCTCCATATTAATATTGCGTGATAAAGCACTCGTTTTCAAAGCATTATAATCCATATTTTTTAAAATGCCAAAAGAATCACGCACTTCAAAATCATAATTTACCCCCTCAGTAATGACCTGTTTTAAAGCCCATTTAGCCATATCAATCAATTGCTTTTGGCGAAGCAACTGAGTTTTTTGAACATTCAAATCACCTTGTGCTTGCAATACATCGAGTTGATTTCCTGTGCCGACTTCAAGCCGAGTCTTTGCTAAACGTTCCCGTTCTTCATAAAGGTCAAGCTGTTCGCGCAAACCGCGATAAAGTTCTTGCTGCCGAACGATATTGTAATAAGCCCGCATGACATCATAAACAATTTGCTCTGAACGAATTTTTATCCCCAACTCACCTATCACTTGTAGTTCTTTCAATCTATCAATTGTGAAATACATGCGTTTACCGTCGTATAAAGTCCATGACATTTGTAAACCCGCATTTAGGTTATTAGAAAAATTAGTCCTATTTGCTTCTGTTCCATTTCCCAACTTTTGATTCAAAAAGCCCATTGACGGGTTTTCGGTAACGACTAAATTAAGGTTTGGTTCAAAACCGGCATTACCCTTTGTCACATTGTTACGTGCTATGGTTGCATCATTTTGCCCCATTTGAATACCAAAATTGTTTTTTAAAGCCACATTGATAGCGTCTTCAAGTGTTAGATTTGGCAACTGTGCACTGACTTTTAGACTAAAAATAAGGAAAGTGAATAAAATTATTATTCTCATAAAAAATTGATTTTCAATGAATTAACATTTGTTATTCTGAACGGAGCGGCAGAATCTGTATTTTACGTTTAGATTCTTTCACTGCGTTCAGAATGACAAAAAATATTTAAACAAGTCTATTATAAACTAAGGCATTTCGACTAAAACGCCCCCCTCAGTATTTTGCTTGTTTGTCTCGTTTTCATCTTCAATATTAAAAATATCTTCTTCTGATTTTATCGAATGTTGACGATTCAAATAAGAATACATCGCTGGAATGACATACAAAGTCAAGGTCAAAGAAAATAACAGACCACCAATGATGACAATACCCATTGACATGCGGCTTTTTGAACCCGCACCCAATGCCAAAGCAATCGGCAAAGCACCCAACATCGTCGCAAAAGAAGTCATCAAAATAGGTCGGAAACGGCTTATCGCCGCTTGTATGACGGCTTCTGTTTTTTGCATACCCGTCTCTCGCAACTGATTGGCAAATTCAACAATTAAAATACCGTTTTTCGTCACCAAACCGACGAGCATTATGATGCCGATTTGAGAAAATATATTCAATGTTTGATTGAAAAACCACAACGAAAAGACTGCTCCACCCAAAGCCAAAGGAACGGTCAACATGATGACAAATGGGTCAACGAATGACTCAAATTGCGCTGCCAAAATGAGGTAAACCAACAACAAAGCTAAGAGGAAAGCAAACATAGAATTGCCTGAACTTTCCGCAAAATCTCGTGATGACCCCGTTAAATCAGTAGAAAAGCTCTCATCTAATGTCAATTTACCAATCCTTTTCATTTCTGCAATGCCATCGCCAATGGTATATCCTGGTGCAACAGAAGCCGAAACAGTTGCTGCTTTGTAACGATTGTAATGGTACAACTGAGGGGGGCTGGAACGTTCTTCAATTTTAACAATATTGTCTAATTGCACCAAATCACCGCGTTGATTACGGACAAAAAGCGACTTCAAATCCAAGGGTTCATCTCTATTTGCACGGTCAACTTGCCCGATGATTTGATATTGTTTGCCACTCATATTAAAATAGCCATACCGCAAACCAGAAAGCGACAATTGAAGCGTTTGAGCGACATCAACAACGTTAACACTCAATGAACGTGCTTTTTCACGGTCAATCTGGATAAATAATTCGGGTTTATTAAATTTTAAATTCACATCAGCGTTCATCAAAATTTTACTATTGTTGACTTCTTCCATGAATTTTGGCACTTTATCAACCAATTTTTCAAAATCGGGTGCCTGTAAAACAAACTGAACAGGTTGCGAACCACGTCCACCAGTTTGAATGGTTTCTTGTTGCAAAACAAAACAACGGGCTTCGTTGAATTGCCTGAACTTCGTATTCAATTTAGCGTAAATTTCTTGCTGTGTTCTTTTTCTATCATTTGGTTCAGACAACATCAAACGAATAAAACCTGAATTTGCACTACCAGAACCAGAAAAACTGGGAGAAGTAACTGACAAAGCAAACTTACTTTCAGGCAGAGAATCCTTGAGGTAACTTACTATTTTATAAACGTACCTATCCGTATATTCATAAGTAGCTCCTTCAGGTGCCGTTACCATCATACGCAAATACGAACGGTCGTCAAGCGGTGCCAACTCCTCTTGCAGTTGATTATAAAAATAATAAGTACTAAAACCCATAAGCGCAAACAACGGGAAAGCCATCCATTTGTAGTGCATAAAACCGCGCAAACGGTCATTATAACTTTTCTCCAAATTGCGAAAAAAAGGTTCAGTAGCAGTATAAAACCTTGTTTTTTTATCTCCTTTTCGAGTAAGATAGGCATTGAGCATGGGCGTTAAGGTAAGAGACACAAAAGCTGAAATGATGACCGAACCCGCTAAAACAACACCGAACTCTTGAAATAATTTACCGATAAAACCTTTCATAAAAATGACAGGTAGAAACACCGCAGCCAAAGTCACAGATGTAGAAATAACCGCAAAAAAGATTTCACGCGAGCCGAGAATCGCTGCTTGAACAGGATTCATGCCACCCTCTACCTTCTTATAAATGTTTTCTGTCACCACAATTCCATCGTCAACGACCAAACCTGTTGCCAAAACAATGGCTAAAAGGCTCAAAACATTGATGGAATAACCCATGACGTACATAATGAAAAAAGCACCTAACAACGATACTGGAATATCAATAAGCGGTCGAAAAGCGATTGCCCAATCTCTAAAAAATAGGAAAATAATGATGACAACTAAGCCAATAGCAATAAATATAGTCTCTTTTACCTCTGTAATAGCTCTACGGATAAATGTTGTTTGGTCAATACCGATGGCTAACTTTATGTCTTGAGGCGCATCAGCCTTTAATTTTTCTAACTTTTGATAAACATTATCAGCAATATTGATATAGTTGGCACCAGGTTGAGGACTTATTGCAACAGCAACCATTGCCACATTATTAATGCGCAAATTGGTCTCTTCATTTTCTGGACCAATATTGACTTTACCAATATCCTTATATTTTATTGTTCCATTCGCATCTTCTTTAATGATTAATTCCTCGAAATCACTGACTGTCAATAGTTTACCAAATGTCTTTACGGCTAATTCTGAATTATCACCCACAATTTTTCCAGATGGTAATTCAATATTTTCTTTATCTAATGCTTGTTTAACATCTAAGGGTGTCAATTTATAGGCAGCCAGCTTTTGAGGGTCAAGCCACAACCGCATCGCAAAACGTTTTTGCCCCCAAATACGGACATTGGCAACATCTGGAATTGTCTGAATACGTTCAGCAATCACATTTTCAGCATAATCTGAAATTTCTAAAATGTTCCGCGTATCACTCTTTACCTCAATCGAAATAATCGCATCACTATTGGCATCAGCTTTGTCAACCGTCGGCACACCGTCAATGTCTTGAGGCAATGAACGCACTGCTTGACTCACTTTGTCACGGACATCATTTGCCGCCGCTTCCAAATTGGAATTAATATCAAACTCAACTGTAATACTCGATGAGCCTTGATTGGAAGAAGAACTGATGGACTTGATACCCGCAATACCATTTATCGCCTTTTCCAAAGGTTCAGTAATCTGTGATTCAATGATTTCTGCATTCGCACCCGAATAGCCCGTTCTGACCGAAATGACAGGCGGGTCAATGCTCGGAAATTCACGAACACCTAAAGATTGAAAACCAATAATACCAAACAATAGGATTATCAGATTCATAACAATTGCCAAAACTGGACGGCGGACACTTATAGATGAGATATTCATTTTTGATTCATAATTTTTATTAAAAAGCAAAGGGACAAGGTAAAGATGAAAAGAATTTTGCGTCTCTTTTTTTTAAATAACAAAGGGACAAGGTAAAGGTGAAAAGAATTTTGCGTCTCATTTTTTAAAATAGCGTTACCACATTTTATTTAGACGAAAAACGCAAAGGAAGCGAAAAAGCCGATGCTTCATATAGAAACATCGGCTTTTTTAGGTTTCGCTTCAAAGCGTTCTACTATAAAGTAATTTTTTTTGAATCAAGCCTACCCCTCAGTATAAAACACTATTTCGGGATTAGTGCGGGAGAGTTAAGCATGTCGGTTATCTCTTTATGAAAAACAGAAAGCCACTCAACCGCCATTGCCAAAACGATAACCCACATCAAACCGAAAAAAGCCATCAGCAGGACTATTACTTACCTCTTGGCTACCCGTAAGTGTATATTTATTGACCACTCTTTTGCCAAGACTATTCCCTGAATTGAAAAAATATTTGGCTGACAATGGTTTTATTTTAACGACTTGGAGAGAGCTAAAAGAGCGACGGGATAAGGCTGAATAGAAATACTTTATTTTTGCCATTTTTTCGCTGCGCTCAAAATGACAAAAATAAAAAACTAAACCAATGCCCTACAATTTCACAAACTTCTGGCTCGACAAACGCTCATTCGACGACAGTTTCAAAAAGTAAATGCCACTTGGTAATTTTTGAACATTTACACTCACATTATTCTCTCCGACAACGATGTTTTTATTTTCAAAATACACAACTTGCCCAACTTCATTTAGAATCTGAACATCAACTTTTTCCGTTTTATTATTTTGGAAATTAAAGGTTAATAAATTGGAAACTGGATTGGGCGAAATCTTTGTAATCCATTGATTGTCAATATCTTGTGTAGAAACAGCTAATGTTATTTTTGAGGTATTGTTTTTTGACAAAATGCGCAATTCAGGGTCAACAATAATGGTATCAAATAGAAAATTGGGCAAACGAACATTGGCAAAATTCAAATTTGTAGGCGTCAGATTGAAAACAAGTGTCGTATCACGTCCCAAAGTTTTGTTTTTGAACTGAATCGGAACGGGTAATTCAAAGAATGATACTGAGGAATGAGAAGGACGTTGTTTAAATTTAACAGTCAATGGCACCGATTGTTCGCCTGAAATGACGACCTCAACATCATAACTGGGATAGCCCTGTCCATAAAAATAATCATTAAAAAAATCGGTCAAATCCTGTCCACTTGCCGCTTCAATATGCCGTTTTAAGTCCGCCGTTCTCGCAAAACTATATGCCAAAGTTGGGTCATTCAAATAATTACGCGCACCTTTAAAAAAAGCGGTATCACCTACTTTCCAACGCAAGGTATGAAGGACATACGCACCTTTGTTATAGCTTAGTTGACCACTAAATATACGGTTGATATTAGTTGTATCCGTACAAAAGACAGAGCCACTTGTACCTGCTGTTGCGCTGCCGAGTACATCTTTTCGCCAATTCAACCAATACAAAGTTTCGACATTTTCATAATATAAACCAGTCAAATAGGTCGCAAAACCTTCATTGAGCCATATATCTGACCACGAACCGCAGGTCACACGGTCGCCAAACCATTGATGTGCCAATTCATGTGCTATCAATCCTGCATCCGTGATATTAACCATAAACGACATGGTTTGATGCTCCATACCACCACCCCAACCAAACATGGCATGACCGTATTTTTCTTTTTTGAAAGGATATTCTATGAAAAGTGAATCATATAGGCGCATCGCATTAGCACATTTCCAACTCCATTGTTGCGACTCAACTTTTTTTTCTGGATAGACATAATTGAGCAAATTCATTGTATCGCCCCTTGAAAGTGGTGCTTTGTCAATGTATTGGTCATAATTTGTCACTGCAAAACAGACTAAATAGTTGGCAATTGGATACCGGTGTTTCCAATGATATAGCTTATTATTAGCATCTAACTGTATTTCACGCACCAACAAACCGTTTGAAGCCACCCGATACTGAGGGGGTGTTGTGACGATGACATCAATCGAGTCAATCTTATCCGACAAATCCATTTTGCCAGGCCACCAATCTCTGCCGCCATAAGGTTCTGACAACGTCCATGTTTCAGGTGTCGTATTATTACGTAATCGTTGATTGTAAGAACCAAAACCTGTACTTGGCGGAACGCCACCATAATACACCGTAACAGAATCGAGCGCACCCGCTTGAACAGTCGCATTGGCATTGATTCTCAATGTTTTATCCGTTGCAAATTGCGCGAATGTCGCTTTTGCACCACGATGAATAACGCTGTCAACTTTGAGCGTTTCGTCAAGGTCGAAACTGATTTCTGACAATGTAGAAACGGCTTTGAAATACGTTGTAACCGCGCCATAGATGCGCCTTACTGAGGGGTCAACTTTCCACTCAAAACGATGGTAATTGACATCGAAATTTTGTCCAGCTCCTGATGCTTCAAAATCATATAAGACTTCGTGCCGGTGGCTTTCAGCCTTGATAATGTCTTCAAGGGTTTTATGGATATCTGTTTGCGTTTGCGCATAAGACATTGAAAAAGAGGTCATTAGAAAAGCTAATGAGAGGTATTTTTTCATTATTTAAGTTTTTAGACCACATTAAACGACATCAGAAACACTCAATTTCTGTTTATTAACTGCCGAAATAACTAAATTCGACAAAAATAAACCCACAACCATAAATCCAGCACTCATTATATAAGGTAAAGCATAATACCAACCATAAAAAACGCCACTCATGGCAGGACCTAAAATTCGAGAAATGGAACCGACAGACTGGCTCAAACCCAACATACGTCCTTGTTCTTCGGGTGGCGTGATTTTAGAAATCAAAGCCGTAATACTCGGTGTCAAACAGCCATTGCCAAAAGAAATAAAACAAATATTAACAACAGCCCATACCCAAAAGTTTTCATGTGGCACATAAGGCACTGTGCCAAGACCAATCATCATGAAAATAGAACCGATGATTAAAAGTTTTTTTTCACCAAAAGCCTTGTTCAAACGCCCCACAAGCCCTCCTTGTACAATGACTGAAGCCACACCGATGATGCCGAACAGATAACCAATATGCTTTTCGTCTAAGCCATATTGTTCTTTCCAAAGCAGGGCACTGACCGTCTGCATCGCAGAAAATGCAAGCACATAAATGACCCAAAGCCACATGAGTTCGCGTAAAACGGGCTTTTTGAAGGCATTTATATAACTATCAACAGGTACAAACTTGATAGGAGCATGAACATTGAGCTTTTTATTCGACTCTGGCAATAGAAAATAAACGGATATAAGATTCAAGAAACACAGTGCAGCCGCCCCGTAACCTACGCCTTCAATGCCATACATACTCTTGAGCAAACCACCAATGGGCGGACCAAAAATGAAACCGAGACCAAAGGCTGCGCCAATCATGCCCATCATTTTTGTCCGATTTTCAGGTTTTGAAATGTCCGCAATATAGGCTTGTGCTGCCGAAATATTCGACGAACCGATGCCGTTGAGTACGCGTGAAAAGATAAATAAAGGCAGTGCAATGGCGTGCGCAAATATGATATAGCCAATCATATTCATAAAAACACTGATTAAAATAATCGGTCTTCTACCAATACGGTCACTATAAGCCCCGAGGAAAGGCGTAAAAACGAAGTTCAACAACGAATATACGCTAACAATTAAACCAAACTCGGCATCGGATGCGCCTAATTCTTTCGCATAATTGGGTAAGATGGGTATGATGAGTCCGAAACCGACCAAGTCAATAAAGACGGTAAGGAATATAATCGAAAAGGCTTTTTTGTTCTCCATGGCGCAAAATTAGCAAAGTTGGGCTTTATTACCTCAAATCAAACTCCGAAATTGTTTTGATGTTTTTGAGGTCTCGATAATCCAATTGCGTTAGTTTTTTTTCGCCAATAATCATTAGGGTTCCCTTTGCCGTAATGACATCGAGTGCATCAAGTTTTGGTAGGTAATTAAGCTGTTTCATACTGAGCGGGTCTGAAATATCGAAAATACGCAAGCCATCGTCACAAACGAACAAGGTTTTACCGTCTAAACCCATACCCGCAGGGTAAGTCATTGGGTAAGTTTTTAACAATTTAGGATAATTGACATCTCTAACATCTAATACATGCAATTCATTGGCTTCAATTAAACCTGAACCACAAGTTCGTCCATTGCGCAGCGTCACAAATGCAAGCGAATCATTTGCCACAACAGGATCACAACCCCAACTGTGATGAAACTGCCCCTCAAATTTTGGCACACCGCCGGATTTAAAGCTGTATAAAAACATACCCGTCCGAGAACCGATAAACAAGCGATTGTTGAAAGCAAAAATCGTTTCAATGTCACCGCCTTCATTCCAACCGATGCGCTGTCCATTCACTAAACGTGGGTCAAGGTCATTTGTAACACTGAAAGTTTTTAGACTATCCGCAGTCACCACATACATCATATCGTTAACAATTGTAAAACGAGCGAGCGAACCGCCTGTTCCTGTGGTTGAACCATCGCCTATTTGTGTATCTTTTTGGCAACTAAAAAACAAGAAGAGTATAACAATAAGTAAGATGTTTTTCATGGTTTGTTTTGTTTTTAAATAATTTTAAAAATATTTTAAAATTGGATTAATTTATTTTAATAAAATTAAAAATAGGCTTAATTAAATATAAAACAATATTAATTCATATTAAATTAGGATAAAAATGATTTTAATTTAATACAAAAATGAATTTAAGTATGATTAAAGACAAATAATATTAAACGTACTTTTTGTAGCGATTAATCTTAGGAAGATTTTCAATCTTCCTAAGATTATAGAAGTCCTCACAATGACAAAAAAGGATTACCGACGACATTGCGGATTGTCTAAAATGGATTCTTTCCAACCAATGACTTTGCCTTTTTTTGCATCAACACATTCAAAATAACCATTGTAATTTTTAGGATAATCGGCATCGCCATTGGTATTTGGATACAAGTTTTTAACCCGATTAACGACTTTTGGGCTGTCCAATTTTGAAAAATCAATGGCAACCAAGTCTGTAAGGTTATCAGCATACATCGTCGAACCTTTTATAGCAATGTCATTACATCCAAAAATGCGGAGGAAACGGATTTTTTGCGGTTGCGTTGGGTTAGAATTATCTATAATGTGGACACCTTCGCCTTGCTCAATGGCAAAAATCAATTTGTCTTTGACATAAATTTTTGCAGATTCTGTCAATGGACGCATGGGCTGAAAACTGATAAGGTCATAATTTTCAGTCGGTAAATAAATAGGTTTCATACCGCGAGAAGTGTCGTAACCCCAAGTTACATTGCCGCAACGAGCGGCTAAAAGCGGGAGAATAAGCGCAAGGAAAAGTAATTTATTCATAGAATTTGTTTGTTTTAATGTCTGTATTCAAAAGGTAAAAAGCAATAAATACTGAGGGGGTCTCTAAACCAAATTTTAAATGTTTTTTGCATTGCAAAGCTAAACTTTTTAATGACAAAAATCAATACCCAAAATGAGTGAAATCATTAAATATTCAAGCTCAACAAAGTGGATTGGGTAAAAAATACACCATCTGTCAAATTTAAGTCATTATAGATTTAAGGTTTCTTTTTGCAACTCTGCGCTTTTACCTTTGTAGCACCAAGCGAAAAGTGCTTGCACATTAAACCTTAATAGAATCTGAAAATGTTGTCAAAAATCATACAAACTCATTTGTTAACTCTTGTTAGTTTGGTCTTAAATGCCCAAGCTCCTCCCATTGACAGCGATACTCACCCAAACCTTTTGCGCAGAGATACGACATACGTACTGCCCGACTTAATTATTACTGGGAATATTAAACCTATTGGTTTAGATAAATGTGTGATACCGACTCGTAATATTATTATTGAAAAATTAGCCACATTGGGCGTTCAGAATGTCGGTGATGTAATGAAATTACAAGCCAATTTCCGTATGTTGCAAGACCCCATTTTGGGTGCAAGTCTTTCACTACAAGGCGTTGGCGGCGAGAATATTAAGGTTTTGATTGATGGTGTGCCTGTTATTGGTCGTCAAAATGGCGGCATTGACCTTTCACAACTCAATTTGCTCAATGTTGAGCGCATCGAAATCGTTGAAGGGCCACTTTCTGTGCAATACGGCACAAATGCGTTGGCAGGTACGATTAATATTATCACTAAAAAAGGCCCTTCACAAGGTATTGAAGTCGCTTTTAATAATTATTACGAAACAGTTGGACACCTTAATATTGGTGGTTCATTCGGCTGGCGCGGTTACAATCAAAGTTTGATGGCAACGGCTGGACGCAATTTTTTTGGCGGTTGGTCTGATGATAAAAATGGCGAAACGTCTCGTTTTCAATCATGGAAACCTAAAATCCAATATTTTGCCGATGTACAATATGGTTTTAAATTGGGTGATGTAAAAATGGGTTATTCAGGCAATTTTTTCGATGAATTTATCCTCAATCGTGGCGTACCGATTGCACCTTATAATGAAACCGCTTTTGACGACAATTACAAAACAAGACGTTTATCAAACAGCCTAAAGGCAAACTACACGACTAAAAATCAATTGATTATCAATGCTTTAGTGTCTTATAATCGTTATCAACGCATCAAAAATACTTATTATCGAGACCTCGTTAATTTGACCCAAATGATGACGGAAAATGACAGCGACCAAGACACAACACGGTTTGCCCTCATAGCCGCACGTGGCACTATTGCTAAGTCAAATGACGGAAAACTTTCCTACGAAACGGGTTTTGATATCAATGTTGAAACAGGCAATGGCTTACGAATTCAAGGAAAAGACCAACAAATCGGTGATTATGCCGCTTTTGCATCGGCAGAATGGAAAATTACTGAGGAGGTCACTTTGCGCCCAGGTTTGAGAGCAAGTTACAACACAAGTTACAATGCGCCATTGATTCCGAGCCTTCATGTCCGTTGGAAAATGCCGAATAATTGGACAGCGCGCGCCTCTTGGGGACGTGGTTTCCGCGCACCAAGTTTAAAAGAATTGTATTTCTATTTTGTAGATATCAACCACAATATTCAAGGCAATCAGAACCTAAAAGCGGAAAGCAGCGATAACTTCAATGCCGTTTTCAATTTCACACAATGTGGTAAAAAAGACAATAAAAAAGTCTTCAAATTTGAGGTCAGTGGCTTCTACAACGACATTCGCAGCCTCATTTCGTTGGCTATACAGAGGGGGGGCGAAAATGCTTTTACTTACATCAATATTGATAAATTCAAGACAAAAGGTGGTCAATTTTTAGGAGAAATGACCTTAAATAAATTTTATTTGGCTTTGGGTGGTGCTTTGACAAGACGTGAAAATAAATTTGATAATCAGACTTTAAGCGCAAATACTTGGGAAGGGCGTGTCATCGGTACATACACAAATATCGCTCATTCACATATTGATTTTAACGTTTGGTATAAATATTCAGGCAAACAACCAGGTTTTGTGAAAAATGAAAATGGTTCTGTAACGCCTACCTTTATAGGTGATTACAGTCTTGCCGATGCAGGTTTGAGTCGTCGTTTTTGGAAAAATAAAATCAACCTTGCGCTGGGCTGTCGCAACCTATTTAATGTCCGCAATGTAGCTGCTCAATTAGCAGGTGGCGCACATTCTTCGGGTGAAAATGTAACAGCTTTGGCAACAGGTAGAAATTTTTTCACAAAAATTGAAATTAAACTATAAAAAAATTGTAAAATTTTGTTGGGAGGCTTATATTTGCCGCAGTTCATTTTTTCCGATGCCTTCCCTCACTCATACTTAAATGCGAATAAAGAATGTCGTTTCATAATTTAAGTATTAGTGTTTTGAAGGTTGGGCGGCAATTGGTAGAATTTTCTACCGTTGCCGCTTTTTTTTTGACCTTCATCACTACTACATGCGTCGGGTGTCTCAAAGATGAAGAACCCATAACGCCCATCAAATCAGGGAATGTCATCACTCGAACTATCGAGATGACCCCTCAATATCGCTATCAAGTTTTCTATAATCTGGAACAAGACAGCCTCATCAGCCGCAATCTAAAATGGGATTGGGACTTGTCTTTTGATGCCTCAGCCGATGGGTCGGTTGTGCATCTCAACGCCGCAAAATTTATGTTTTCATCGCAAATGCCTACGGAAGACTTCGCTTCTGTGCGTGATACGCAAGGTTTTTTCAAAAAACGCCGTTGGGAAGCCATCAATACCTTGGACACTGTTACGTTTGGTTCAGTCAAAAATAATAATAAAGTCTATTGGATTGACAGAGGATATGATGAAAATGGCGACCAAATGCCTTTTGTCAAAATCCAATTCGAGTCTGTTGACAATCAAAAATACCGTTTTAAAATTTCACGAATCGGCAATTTGAACGCAACCGAAGTCTATGAAATCCAAAAAGACCCCTCAGTAAATGAAGTCCATTTTTCATTGACAACCAATAAAAAAATAAATGTTGAGCCTGTCAAAACGTCTTGGGATATAGAATTTACGCAATACATGTTTACGTTTTTTGACCCCTACACGCCTTATATCGTCACAGGTGTTTTGTTAAACTCTTATGAAACCACCGCCGCCGTTGATTCTACAACAGGTTTTGACAAAATTGACCGTGTTTTTGCCCAAAACATGAAATTGACAAATCAACCTGATGTTATTGGTTACACTTGGAAAGGTTTCAGCCTCAACACACAAGCGTATAATCTCAACAGCAACTACACCTATATTATTAAGGACTCGAAAAATGTTTACTATAAACTCCGCTTTATCGGCTTTTTCGATGCGGCTGGACGACGGGGTTATCCAAAATTTGAATTTCAAAAATTATAAATACCATCACTCGACTAATTTAATTTAACAATCAAAAATTTAACGTTTTTTATGAAAAACATTACATTTACTTTTCTTTTTTCGATTTTATTTCTAAACCTTACACAAGCACAATCTGTTAGAAAAACGGTTTCAATGGGACCTGGCTATGCTCAAAATGTTTGGTACAATGTTGAAACAGGTGTTGAAACAAAGGGCACTGCAACAGGCTGGGATTTGGCGATTTCAGTCCGTGGTTTTGAAGCGGCTATTTTCACAAATCCTTTTGATACGCTTTTTCGTGCGGTCAACTCAATAGCCAATTTTGCGACCGTTTCTGCGACAGACACATTACCTAAAACGGCTTCACGCCAACTATTTAACAGTGATACAACGTGGACATTGGGTTCAATCAATGCCACAACAGCAGGCGTTTTTGACTACGGTTGGGGGGCATATAATCAAGTGACTAACAATGTCGTCGGCGATTCGGCTTATTTAATTAAGTTGTCAAACGGCACATGGAAAAAACTATACATCGAAAAATTAGCTTTTGATACGTCTTATTTCATCAAATATGCCAATTTGGACGATACAAACCCACAAACAGTTGAGGTCAATAAGAAAAATTATCTCGGTAAGAACTTCGTTTATCTCAATCTCTCAACAAACGCTATCCTCGACCTTGAACCTAAGTCAAGCGATTGGCATTTGGCTTTTATGCGTTATCATTCGACGGCTATTAATCCCGCAACAGGTAAGGCAGAGCCTTTTGTTGTGTCAGGCGTTTTGAGCAATACATTGCTTTCAATTACACGTGGCGTTCCGGGATACAGCGGTTCGTTTGTCGCAAAAGTCAATGGTGTGGATACAGCGAGTAATAATTTCAGCACTGCTCAATTCAAAACATCGAATGGTGTTATTGGTGATGCTTGGAAATATTATGATTACGCCAATTTCAGATTCGTCCTTTCAGATACGACTCGTTATTTTGTTAAAACACCATCTGGAAAGGTTTATAAACTCATTTTCAAAGACTTTGGTGGTGCAGCAAATGGCAATTTTGTATTCACAAGTCAATACATCATTGGCACATCTGTCAAAGACCCGAATGATGGTGTAGCGGCATTGGCAATCAATCCAAATCCAGCAACAGACGGTCAAATTCAAGTTGTTTATGATTTAGGAAAAAATATACAACAAGCTGATTTTCAATTATTTGACCTTCATGGCAAAACAATTTTCACTAAAAAACTGTCTCGTACTGAGGGGGTTCAAAATACGACTTTACCCTATTTGGGATTGAACAGTGGTATTTATATTGCTCGCCTTAATGTTAATGGTCATGCGATGATTCAGAAGGTTGTTGTACAATAACAATATAAAATTATATTATAACAAAGTGAGGTCATTTTGGACAACATTCCGAATGACCTTATTTTTTTATTGATATGTTAGAAAGAAAATTTTGGAGGAGTAATATTGTACCCATATTTAATCAACCAAAATCGAAATACAGACCGTTGCATACTGAGGGGTCATTTTTTTCTCTAACTTTGCATAATGTAACACGGGTTTCAACCCGTGAAATAGTCAATTATAACAACCTCCAAATTTACACAACGGGTTGAAACCCGTTCTACTACATAACGAACAAAACTATTAATATGACTTTCAATCTAACCCGCGACCTGATATTTTTTGATGTTGAAACAACGGGACTCAACGTTTTACGCGATAAAATTCTACAAATCGCCCTCATAAAATATCCTAAAAATGGCGGTGAGCCAAAGGAATTGCAAATGCTCATCAACCCAGCTATGCCGATTGCGCCCGATGCGATGGCGGTTCATGGCATCACACCTAAGGATTTGGCTAATAAACCGACGTTTCCACTGGTGGCAAAACAACTTTTTGATTTTATTGGCGACGCTGATTTATCGGGCTACAATGCTGCCCGTTTTGATATACCTATGTTGATGGAGGAATTTGCACGTGTGGGTATTGAATTTGACATGGATAAGCGGCGCATTATTGACGTGCAACGCATTTTTTACAAAATGGAGCCGCGTACTTTAAAGGCAGCTTTAAAATTTTATTGCAAAAAAGACCTCGAAGATGCACATGATGCAATGGCAGATGTACGTGCAACAATTGACGTTTTTAAAGGACAATTGGCGTATTATGAAGGCAAAAACCTTTATGATGAAAACGATAACCTCATAGAAGAGCCTATAAAAAACGATATGCAAGTGCTGCATGAATTTACAAATGATTTAAAATTAGTAGATGTAACCCAAAAAATGAAATACGATCATAATAATGTCGTCGTTTTCAATTTTGGAAAATATCAAGGGCAACCTGTTGGTGAAGTTTTGACAAAAGACAAGCAATATTATCATTGGATTTTAGAAAAAGAGTTTTCCGCACAAGTCAAACAAGTGGTTAAAAAACTGGTCAAAGAGTATGAAAATGAAAGAAAAAGCAAATAAAACACTAAATTTTCAAGTACATAGATTTAGTAAATTTTCAAAATTCACTAAATCTGTATTGTTTCTTTGTTTAATAGTATTTTTTCAAAATTGCCTACAACCCACTGAAGGTTGTCTCGATGTCAAGGCAACAAATTTTGATGTGACAGCTGGTAAAGCTTGCGATAAAATCTGCACTTGCACCTACCCATCATTGATTATTTCAACAAACTATGTGAGTGGCACAAGCAATTTTAATTACAATACGACTTACATAAATGATCAAGGCGATTCATTCCGCATAGTTTCTGCTCAAATGTATCTCTCTGACTTTCAATTGGTTAACGATAAAAATGTAACAATTAGAACAACGGACAGTGTGTCTTTAACGCGTGTAACGGATACAATTAAGGCATTGAACAACTATGCCTTAGTGGGTAAGTCTGTTGGTTTTGATTTTACAATTGGGACTTTCAATAGTGCTGATAATTTTACAAAAATCAAATTTAGAGTTGGTTTAGACGATGTGGCTTTGAAGACAATTCCATCGAAAATGCCGACAACACACCCCCTCAGTACAAAAGCCGATTCGATGTATATTTCAAGCGCAAGTCAGTATATTTTCAACAAATTCGTAATAGCCAAAGGTGTAAATTTTAAAGATACTCTACGCCTTAATATTACGACACCAAAAGATTTGGAATTTGTCAAAGCCTTGTCATTTCCACTTGGGTTCAATGCAAGTATTCCTTTGACAATCAATTATTTACAGTTTTTTAAAGGCGTTAATTTTTCAGATGATGTAAACATTATCATGCAAAAAATCGTTGATAACACAAGTAGTGCTATTTCGATTCAATAACTTCCAAAGCCTTTTTTTAATATGAAAAAATTGCTGTTGTTTTTATCACCTATATTATTTCTATCATCAAAATGTAAACAAGACACTCCGCCCGTTCAACAAGGCGTCATGTCTATCAATTTCAAACCTAACTATAACGCTAAACCATTTGTTATCAATCAGATATACAATATTGATGGTAAGAATGTAAGGTTCACAAGATTGAGTTTTTTAATGACAGAAACTTGTCCAAAGGCCAGTTCGTCAGAAGGTTCATGTGGCACAAATGCTTATTTGATTGACCTCACAACACTCGATGATTCAACAAAATCGGCGAAAGGTTTTACGCAAATAATGTCTAATTTGACAGAAGGCAATAAGAAAGGTTTACAAATGAGTTTGGGCGTAGCTAAAAGCTTAAATGCTTTAAAACCAAAGGATTATGTGAGTTCAAATCCGCTTTCAGATGGTGGCTTTTATTGGGACGATTGGAAAAGCTATATATTTACAAAAATCGAAGGTTTGATGGATAAAGACCGTAATGGCACTTTTGAAACGGGCATTACGCTACACACAGGTGGCGATGACAGTTTCAGGCAAACGTGGTTTCCACAGACGTTTACAGTTGATACAAAAGGTACAACGACCCTCAATTTTGACCTCAATATCAATACTTTACTGAGGGGTATAGATTTGTCAACCCTCAACTCAACGCATCAAACAGGTGACAAACCGACGATGCTGAAAATTATGGATAATTTGAAAGACGGGATTAGTTTGAAATAATTATGAATTATGAATTATGAATTATTAAAAAAGATTGGTTTTCAACAACTTGCGTCAAGTTTTAAACTTGACGCAAGTTTGTATCGAACATTCCTTTATTTATCAATTTTCTCGTTTTTCATCACTTCTTGTCGTCCTGACAAGATTGGCGGCTTAGGTGATATTCCTTATAATCCGACGACTTATGACTTGAAAATCCCTTCGCAATTTCCACAAATGGATATTCCTGTCGATAATCCAATGACTACTGAGGGGGTCGAATTGGGGCGTTTTTTGTTTTATGATAAATTGCTTTCTGCCAACAGTACAATGTCTTGCGCAAGTTGTCATTTGTCGGCAATGAATTTTACAGATGGAAAGACAGTTAGTAAAGGGATTGACAATTTGGATGGGCGCAGAAGTTCGATGTCTTTGGAAAATGTTGGTTTTGTCAACAAAGGTTTGTTTTGGGACGGACGTGTGAAAACTTTGGAGGAGCAAGCCCTTTTACCTGTTGAAGACCCTATAGAATTGCACAATAAATGGACGCAAGTGGTCGAAAAACTAAAAGTTCATGCCGACTACCCTACCCGATTCCGCAAAGCCTTTGGCATTACAGACCCTTCTCAAATAACAAAAGAATTGGCTGCTAAAGCTATGGCGCAATTTGAACGTACGCTCATTAGTGGTAACGCCAAAGTAGATAAAATTTTCAGACGTGAAGCCGAATTTACAAACGATGAATATTCAGGTTATTTGCTGTTTTTCAATGCGGCAGGTGCGCCCGATGCACAATGTGGACATTGCCACACAACGCCATTTTATAATTCCAATGATTATTTCAACAATGGCTTAGACAGTGTGTCTAACTTAATGAATTTCAAGGATTTAGGTCGTGGTCAATTCACTAAAAAAGAATTGGACAATGGTAAATTCCGAGTGCCAACCCTCAGAAATATTGAATTATCAGCCCCTTATATGCACGATGGTCGTTTCAAAACGCTTGAAGAAGTGGTGGAACACTACGCTTCAGGCGGTCATTATTCAGACAATATTGACCCGTTTATTCCTCAAATTGCTCAAATTCAATTGTCAGATAAGCAGAAAAAACAAATCATTTTGTTTCTAAAAACATTGACTGATACGAGTTTTACCCAGAATCCAGCGTTTCAAGACCCGTTTAAATAATGGTGAATATTGCTGTAAAAACAAAAAGCGTTGTAAGTAATTGACTTACAACGCTTTTTGTTTTTTACCCCCTCAGTATTTTAAGAAATAATCTACACCTTTCATCGGTTTCTCATCAGGTCGAATATAACGACGACGGGCTTCGGGCAACAACAAAATCGCTTCTGAATAATAGTCTTCTACCAAATTCCGCCGAGACAAAGGCTCATAAAACAACAATTCATCAATGGCATCTACATCGAATTGTGTGATGCCTTTTTCTTCACAAAATTGCTTGATTGCCCACAACCAAAAAACGGTCAAGGTCTCGTGATAACCACTTGATTCTGAATTGATTGTACCAACAGATTCATTGAACCGAATGATGCGTTTTTTCATTTCTGGAAACGCTTGTTCCTTATAAGTTAAGACCATTTTCAGACCGACGATGAGGTGAGCTTCGTGCGTCCATTCAGATTTGGTTAAAGTACCTTTTTCAAATTTTTGAACAAGTTCTTCGACTTGTTCAAGGGAAATAGCGTAAGCCATAAATCCTATGTTTAATAATATTTGACATCAATATAACTGATAATTTCAGTCACTTCTTCTTGTGTTAATGTTGGATAAGCAATACATCGAACAGGTTCATATTTTTTAATCAATGCTTTCAAATGTTTGTTTTTCGTTACTTTCCCATAATTTTTAGGGTTATACACGTACAAGTAAAACTCTTTTTCATCACTAAAATACCTACGCCATTCACTTAGAGGCGGACCAGTCAAAGCGTCTTTCATGTTCTTTGCATGGCATTGTGCACAATTGGCAATAAAAAGTGTTTTGCCATATTTCGCATCAGAACTTAATGACATTTCCTTTCCAACGTTGCCACAAAAAAATTGAGGTTCATCAATTTGTGGTGGTTGGAGGATTGGATAAATCATTACTAAAAAAATGATAAAACAAAGAAAACCTGCCCATAAAGCGACTTGTTTGGTTGCAAAAGCATAACTTTTCTCCATATTTTAAGAGTTTATTCGAAATCCCTACCCCTCAGTATTTCAACACTTTAAATATTCAAAGCCTTCATATAAGTATCCAAGTCCTTATCCCCACGTCCCGACAAATTCACAACCACCACATCGTCCTTCTTCAAATCCATATACTTCAAAGCGGCAAACGCATGAGCCGATTCTAAGGCAGGAATAATCCCCTCAGTACGCGCCACAAAAGTGGCAAATTCTAAGGCTTCTGCATCTGTAATGCTGATGGCTTCCGCCCGACCTGTCATAATCAAATGGGCGTGCATGGGTCCGATGCCAGGATAGTCCAAACCTGCAGAAATGGAGTGTGGTTCAACGATTTGACCATCATCGGTTTGCATCAAAATGGTACGGCAACCGTGGATAACGCCACGAGTTCCCAATACCGAAGTCGCCGCCGATTTGCCAGAATGAACGCCTTCGCCTGCCGCTTCCACTGCGACTATTTTTACTGAGGGGTTGTCTATGAAATGATAAAACGCACCTGCCGCATTTGAGCCACCGCCGACACACGCAACCACGTAATCAGGATTTGGCGAACCCGTTTTTTCCTTCAATTGCTTCATAATTTCTTCGGAAATGACGGATTGAAATCGCGTCACCATATCAGGATATGGATGTGGTCCAATCGCCGAACCGATGATATAATGCGTATCTTCGGGGTTGTTAATCCAATCGCGAATCGCTTCATTGGTCGCATCTTTCAGCGTTTGACTCCCCGAAGTTGCAGGACGCACCTCTGCGCCGAGCATTTTCATCCGCGCCACATTCGGTGCTTGCCGTTTGATGTCCACTGCACCCATATAAACGATGCACTCGATGCCTTTCAAAGCGCAAACGGTTGCCGTTGCGACACCGTGTTGCCCTGCACCCGTCTCCGCAATAATACGTTTTTTGCCCAAACGTTGTGCCAGCAAAATCTGTCCGACGGTGTTATTGACCTTGTGTGCGCCCGTGTGACACAAGTCTTCGCGCTTCAAATATATCTGCGCGCCAAAGTGCTGCGACAACCTTTCTGCAAAATACAAAGGCGTTGGTCTGCCTACGAAATCGCGCAACAAGGCATTGTATTCCTTTTTAAAACTCTTTGATTTTGTGATTTTCAAATAGTTTTTCCGCAAATTCTCTACGTTATGGTACAACATTTCGGGAATGTATGCGCCGCCAAATTCGCCGTAATAACCGTTTTCGTCAGGTTGGGCTTGGCTTTTTTTTATGTGTGCAACGGGTGCTTCGAGTACGTCTGTCATTTTATATATTTTGTAATTAATTGATTGTCAATTTCCTATCTTAATTATTTTTTCTGTTTTAGATATGAGCCTTTCTTTTGTTCTTCCATTATCCTGAAAAATGATTTCTTTTTGAAACTTGATATTTTTCATTTTAGAATCATCTGTTTCCCCAAAACTATTTTCATTCGAGTCAATAATCAAAGTAGAATCATTAATGAATTTGCTTTTAACAATTAACCCCCAATCTTCATCCGCACCATCCTCTGCAACGGCAGTTTTACTTAATAATTTACCATTTTTGTCATAAATCAAATACCAAATCAAATCAGTTGACCATGCTTCAGACTGATGTAATATTGTCAACTTAGTAAAATTTGTGTCTTGTCCTTGTAAGGAATAAAAATAGCAATTATCAAAAGAAAATGAGTCTTGTGTAACTTTGAAAAAAATATCAGCGTCAATTTTCACTAAATCCTTTTCAAGTGAATCTCCTTTCAAGTCAAAAGATTTAAGATTTTTGAATTTGAATTTATCCGTATAAAAATTCCAATCAAAAAAATTTTCAACTAATCTATTTTCACCGTTTTTTAATTGATTCGGTTTCTCTTTACAAGAAACAAAACCAATCAAAAACCCAAAAGCAAACATCCAGTTTTTCATGTTCAAATGTTTTAAGAGGCAAGCCCCTCCTCAGTACAATTTTATTTTTCAATACGTTAAAGTCATTTTTCCAAAAAGAATTGCCCCTTTTCCAAACGGAATTGTCACTTTTCCAAACGGAATTGTCATTTTGCTAAAAGGAAAAACTATGCACTTTTTCTATGAACTCACGCAATTTCTCCACCTCTTTCAAAGCTGGTTCAACTTCAAATTTAGAATTTAAATCCAAACCATACAATTGCGGCATTTCTGCTTTAATTGTCAAAACTGCTTCAACATCGTGTTCTGTAATACCGCCAGCCAATAAAAACGGTGTTTCTTCTGCGTATTTTTTCAGTACTGACCAATCAAATTTGATGCCTGCGCCGCCATAATTTGGGGTCTTTGTATCGAACAAAAAATAGTCAACCAAACCTTTGTAATCCTTTGTTTTATTAAAATCAAAATCAGCATCAACAGAAAAGGCTTTGATGATTTCTACTTCAACATTAGGCTGAATTTTATGCTTTTTCCACATAAAAACGGCTAAATCATGGACATACAAAGGCGTTTCAGAACCATGTAATTGTACGGCATTCAGTTCATATTCAAGGATTTTATCTAAAACATAATCAATATCGGCATTGACAAAAACTCCCACACGTGTCAAATCATCTGGACACGAGCGCAAAACTTCAATCGCATCGGTCACAAAACGGGGTGATTTATCATAAAAAATAAAACCCATAAAATGTATAGGCAATGCGCCGACTTCGGTAATATTTGCCGCTTCACGCATACCGCAAACCTTGATTTTTAAAGACATTTTCTTTATTTTTTGCTTTTATTTTGTCATTCTGAACGCAGTGAAAGAATCTGTATAAAATAAATTCACATCAGTAATAATGAACCATCTCTGCTGTATCTAATACAACTAATTGATAACCAACGAGTAGCTTACATAAAATGTTCAAATAGCAGCTAAAATATTGCGCTCAATACGCCCTAAAATATCTTCTGAATCTGCTTTTTCAAACTTCTTACCCGTTATATTTTCATACAATTCAATATAACGTTCTGAAATTTCTTCCACAAAACTATCGGGCATCATGGGCATAAATTGACCTTCCAAGCCTTGAAAACCGTGCGCAATCAACCATTCTCTGACAAATTCCTTTGACAATTGGCGTTGTTTTTCGCCGTTGTTTTGACGTTCAGCATACCCCTCAGTATAGAAGTAGCGCGACGAATCGGGTGTGTGAATTTCATCAATGACGACAATGCGACCATCTTCCGTTTTGCCAAATTCGTATTTGGTATCTACCAAAATCAAGCCTTGTGCGGCTGCCATTTCTGTACCTCGTTGAAAAAGCGCATGTGTTAAGCGTTCTAACTCAATGTAATCGGCTTCACTAACGATACCTTTGGCGAGAATATCTTCACGACTGATGTCTTCATCATGACCAACTGATTCTTTTGTTGTAGGCGTAATGATGGGCGTAGGCAAACGGTCATTTTCTTTAAAACCATCTGGCAATGCCACACCACACAAAACGCGACCGCCTTTCGCATAAACCCTTGCCGCATGACCAGCGAGATAACCGCGTATAACCATTTCAACTTTAAAAGGTGTACACGCATAGCCAATCGCTACATTTGGGTCAGGAGTTGCTGTCAACCAGTTGGGGCAAATATTCTCCGTGGCGTGTAGAAAATGCGCTGCAATTTGGTTCAATACTTGCCCTTTATAGGGAATCGGCTTCGCTAACACATGGTCAAAAGCCGAAATACGGTCGCTGGCAACCATGATGAGTTTATTGCCGACGGTATAGACATCGCGGACTTTGCCCTGATAAAAAGCCGTTTGATTGGGCAACTGAAAATTCGTTTGCGCGAGAGCGTTCATATTTTTTTAATGGTAAATGGTGAATGGTGGATGGCGAATGCGGTAAGGTGAACTTTTGTGAAAAATTATCATTCACCATTCACCATTCATCATTCACCATTATTATATTGAGCCGCAAAAGTAATAGACGCAACACGTACTTTAAAACAAGAAATTTATGTTAAAGAAATTTTTATTTGTAATCCTTTGTTTTACAATCATTTCATGCCAAGAAAAGTCTGAAAAAGATTTTCAAACCTTTGCTACCAACTTTGTGAAAGCGTATGCAGAACTTTTTCCAGATGAGACACCCCTCAGTAAAAACAATGAAAAACTGGCTTATTTAGCATTGCCAACGGCTACTTATTTCGATTCGGTGAAACTATTTCATCAACGTTTTTCTTCTGAATTAAAACGGTTTAATACGAAAAGCCTTGATTTTCCATACAGTCGTGATGTTCAAAAAGTCGAAAATATATTAAAAAACGTAGGTGATTATCTGTCAGAACATGAGCATAATCCCCTATTTTTCAATGTATTACCAGGCTTTAAGCGTATTTTAGAATCGAATTATGCCGCAGATGTTTTGCGCTTGCAAACCCTTTTTGATAAACTCGACCAAGTCCCTGCGTTTTATGATGCTGCTAAAAATCAATTGTCAAAAGCCGACCGCCCACTTGCTGATGCTGCCGTTGAACAACAAATACAAACGTATCTATTTTTTGATGAAACATTGACAGATTTTTTAAACAAAAAACAACTGATGACCCCTCAGTATTTGGCACGTATTGATGAAGCAAAATTGGCTGTAAAGGATTATGTGGCGTTTGTGGAGAGTTTTAGGGTTAAAACGGATACGGATAGCGAAAAAGAGTTTGAAAACGAAAATGAGAGAGAGTAAAAAAAAAGATAAGGTGAATGAGTGACTATAAAATCACTCATTTACTAACCTCTTCTTCTTTTTCTTCAAAATTCACACGTTGATAGATTTTATTCAATGGCAATTGAAATGGTAGGTTTTTAAGCGTCAATATGGCATCAAGGCTGTTTAATTTATGACCAACAACCCATTCTCCTGCACTATTTTTATAAAATTGCTCGACATAAGGTTGGTTTTGAGAAACCAAAATATATTCATTTAAACTGTCCAATTCACGATAAGATTCAAATTTATCTGTTCTATCAAACAGCTCTGTGCTTTTGGATAAGACTTCAACAATGAGTGCTGGATTTGTCAAAATATCCAGATAATGGTCTGCAAATTGCGGTTTGCCTTGAACTACAGCACCATCAGAATAGAAATATTCCTTGAATTTTGATACACTTAACAACCTCATTTCAGAAGTGAAAAGTCCGTAATTTTCATCATCAGAGATAGCGATAAAAAGTGTACCGTGAATATTGCTCACGATTCTATCATGTTTTTTAGTTCCCCCTGCCATAAGTATGCGTTTGTTTTTGAAATATTGATGTTTACCTCCGTCCTCACGAAGTGTATTGCGTTCTCTTTCGAGATATTCTTCGGCAGTCATTGCTGCTTTTGCTTCAAGAATTTCGACCATGTGTTTTTATTTTTTGTAAAAATAAATCCTAAATATTGAAACAGCAACTTTTTTTCTGGAATTGTTCCACCTCTCTCATTCCTTTACAATGATTTACTTGCATATTGTTAAAACAGATTTAACCAAAATTAAAAGCCCGTTAGATGATTTGAATATATGAACACATTTTATGCGAGACTCTTTTTTTTCGATACATATTGAAATGTATTTTATACGAAGGATATATTCCGCAACTCGCACCCCCTCAGTAAAAATAGGTTTTGGTATGGCAATGTATTTTATACGAAATGCTAAAAAATTAATAATCACTTTTTTACAACAATGTTTTTTTATTTATTTCAAAAATGTATATTTGTGGATAGATTGGATATGTACGCAATGGGTTGCGTACATCCGCAAGATGGGCGCAATCAAAAAAAATAAAAAAATAAAAAAATAAAAAAAACAGAATATCAAATTTAAAAAAAACGTTGCATGAAACTAAACACATTGTCAATAGCCTTAATTTTGTTGATTTCTGTAACAGGAAAATCACAAATCGTTCAAATGCCACAAGTACCACAGGCGGCAAGTATGCAGCCGAATGTTCAAATTGGCATGAACGCACAAAGACCCACCCAACCCAACCCACAGTATTTTGGGCAAAACAATGTGCAAATGCAGAATCAAATGATGATTCAACAAGATTTGCAGCGATACAATCAAAATCAACAAAATCAAAATTTGATAGCCGAAGCGGAAAGAGAGATGTTGCAGCGTGAAATTCAATATGAATTACCCGATAAAAGCCGTTTGCCCGAAACACAACTTTTTGTAAAAGCCTACGATGAAATAAATTCAATGCTTGAAAACAAAGAGGATTTGAGTTTGAAAAAAGCAGTTTTTGAATCGGAAAATGCGTGGTATGGTGGTACAATGAAATACGAGTATTTTTGTAATGACATTGCTGTTATGGTTGATATTATGAAAACAGCTTTGAAACAAGAAGGTCATTCAATGGATAATGATTTAGCAAAAAAATGGATGCTGCACCGTTTTATGTCCGATACGTTGAGATTGAAAGACGATAAAGGAAATGTCACTTTTACGCATTTGCCTTACGAATATGATTTTGAAGATATACACGGTAAAGCAGATTGGTCAAAAATGTTTGTTACAAAACTCATGCGAACCCGAAAAGGTCAATGTCGCTCAATGCCGTTGTTGTATTTAATTTTAGCAGAAGAATTAGGTGTAAAAGCTTGGCTATCATATTCGCCCTCACATTCATACATACGCTTGCAAGACGATAAAAAAACTTGGTACAATTTGGAATTGACAAATGGGCATTATTCAGCCGATTCATGGGTTTTAAGTTCGGGTTTTATTAAATCAGAAGCCTTGAAAAATGAACTGTACATGGACACTTTGAGCAAAAAAGAGTTAATTGCAGGCACTTTGAATGAATTGAGTAAAGGTTACGCTCAAAAATTTGGTTATGATAAATTTGTTTTAGAAAGTGCTGAAACGACCTTAAAATACCATAAAAGTAATGTATTTGCTTTACAAATGAAATCAGATTGGGCAACAATGCGATTAAAATACGTCTTACATCAATTGAATTATCCGCCTAAAAATCAAATTCATTTATATCCTAAAGCCAATCAGATTTTACAGGAAATGTACGAAATTTACGGCTATATTGACCAAATAGGTTATGAAGATATGCCCGAGGAACGCTATAAATTATGGCTCAAATCGTTCGACGAACAGAAAGGTAAGCAACCGATTTTAATTATAAAACCTTAATCCTAATTTTTCTAAACATCAAAATTTTAGTCAAAATGAAAAAAACAGTAATTTTTATCGCTTTTTTGACCCTCGTACTGAGGGGGGTATCTTTTGGACAAAATCCTTATCAAAGCATTGGTAAGGAAATGCCAAAAGGAAAAATGCTTACGTTGAGCAATGGAAAATTCCAAGAGTTTTTCCCGAATGATACGCTTGTGCCTATTGGTTCAGTCATGTATAACACGGTTACGGGTGAAGTTGTCGCTTTTTTGACAAGGGACACGATGTATGCGGAGTACAACCTTGAACCAGAATTGGTTAGTCGGTGGTTATCGCCAGACCCGTTAGCAGAAAAGTATATGCAATGGTCGCCATATAATTTTGTCTTGGGCAATCCTATTATATTTATCGACCCCGATGGTAGGGCAGTTGAAGACATTATTGTTAAAGGAAGTGCAGGTGGTAAAGATAAAGCCGACCAAACGCAATTCAGAAGTGATTTTATTAATCACTTACAATCATTAACAAATGATAAAGTTGAACTGCATGAGCAGTCTAACGGTGATTATAAAGTTGTGATAGCAGAATCGGGTACTGCAAATGCAGGGCAATCTTTGACCGAAGGCACTAAACTCATAAGCAATCTTGTTGGAGATGATAAACGTACAACAAGTGTTACTGATGGTAAAGCATCTGATGGAGGACAAGACCGTAACCATACCACTTTAACAAACGGCAAAAAAGACGTTGCCAATGCTGCAAATGGAGTTGGAGCGAATGCAACGGTACATTATCAGAGAAATGAAGATATGTCGGGAATGGCATATAAGGAAGGCACTACGGGAAAAAATACCAATGCCGTTGTTTCGGGATTAGGACATGAGCTAATGCACGCAGATGATATTACAAACGGTAGAGCTAATGGAACTATATCAAATTATAAAGATGCCGATATGAACGGTAAATCTCGTCCTATGCGCCAAAATGAAATAGATGTTAGAACAAGGGAAAATATAATGAGACAAGAACACGGTATCAGACCTCGAGCTATTCCAGTTAAAATCAATTAGTCATAAAAAAGGCATTTAGTTACACATTTTAAAAAAAATATAAATATGCTGTATAGATATTTGTTATTTATTCTCATTTTGAGTGTTCCTTACTCCAGTTGTTCTCAATCAACAACAAAAAATGTAATGAGAAATTGGAACACCGCCTTAGTTGAAAATCTTGAATGGCAAACTAAACAAATTTCAGACACTTTTTATTTGAAAATGTTATCTGAAAAAATTGGCTTAATCAACAAAGATAAAGATGAAGGTTATCTTAGGAAATACCTAATTGAAAAGTTAGGGGCAAAAATTTTCAACAAAGAGACTACAATAATTTACGTTGCCAATATTCACGATGAGTACGCTTACTTAGTGAATGACGAATTCCTTTGTCAATACATTTTAAAAAAAGGGGAATGGGAGTTGATTAAACAAAAAAAATCTTCATCTGATTTATCAAGCGAAATCACAAATCAATTAGTATTTCTTGATAAATGTTCAGATGAAGTCTTTGAATTACCACTTTATCAAGAAATATCTATTACTCATTTCTACAATCAAGAACAGGTAAAATCTATTTATTTGGTAAAAATTTGCAAACAACATATTGATTTACTTAATAAACTCAATATCTACTAAATCCACTATTACGTTCACTCTTAAACATTGACTTATGAAATTAGTATTCATTGGTATTTTTAACTTTGTATTTTTTGTTTATGGGTTTAGTCAAATTCAATATGAAGAAGCATTTTACAAATTATCAAATAATCTTAGGGGTAATACCCTTAATTTTAAAGAGGCTGTATTTTTAACAGAAACAACGTTTGATAATAATTTATCTTCTAACAAAATCCAAAAAGAAATTGATTTTTGGGCAGATATGGCTAAAATGAGAATTAAATCTGATAGTTTAATTTATTCAAAATCTGATGTTCAGAAGATTAGAACATATGCCGCTATTTTTAAGGTTCTAACTGATACTACTGAGGTTATTTTGCCAAATGAGAAAAACGGTTACAAAGTTTTGCCTTTTGTTTACGATTTTGATGACATCTTCGGTGAAAAGAAGTGGGAGAATATGTTTGTCAGTAAATTATTGGAAAGAGGTAAAGGTAATTGTCATTCTATGCCATATTTATACAAAATTCTTTGTGAGGAGTTAGGTGTTCCATGTTATTTGGCTCTTGCGCCGAATCATATTTATATCAAACATCGTTCAGAAAAGGCGGGAATGTACAATACTGAATTAACATCTGCCTCATTTCCAATTGATGCGTGGCTTATGGCTTCGGGATATATCACGCTTGAATCCATACAAAACGGTGTTTATATGGACGCTTTGAATGATAAACAATGTATTGCCCTTTGCGTTCTTGACCTTGCAAAAGGTTATGACCGTAAATATCCAAACAATGACGGTACTTTCATTATCAAATGTTGTGATTTGGCGTTAGAGCATTTTCCAAAATATATCAATGCAATGCTTTTAAAAGCTGAAACAAGAAAAAAACAATTTGAAAAATTGATGAAAGAACGAAACATAAGTACCCCCACAGTATTACGGCTTCAAAAAGACGGTAAAATGCTTTGGGACGATATGAATAGCCTTTACACAAAGGTTCATAAATTAGGTTATCGAACTATGCCCGAACAAATGTATGTGGATTGGCTTCTTTCACTTAAAAAAGAGCGTGAAAAGTATAGCAATAAGCAGGTAATTGAGATGAATAAAAATTAAAAAAGGCTAAACTAAAAAGCCAAAAAAATCAAAAAAATGCGCCCATCACCGCACTCCTGCCAACCCGCCGCAAAAGCCAACGCACAAAAGCCCAACGCGGCGGGTATGCAGGAGTGCAACCGTTCCGTGAAACCAAAAAAAAGCCGTTCTTCGATTAAACGAAAGGAAGTAAAATTCAAAAAATGAAATATAAACAATTGATAATCAGTCAGTTAATTTAAAATAATATGCGCCAATTAATAAAAATCATATTGCCTATAATAGGAATTTTACTTTTCAATAGTTGTTTAACGACTGAAGTTGAAGGCATTGAAATTGGGCATAATCTATATGATACACAAGGATATACAAAAAATAAAAAATTGGCAGAATTGATAAAACTAACCATAAATAAGGATGATACAAGCCTTGTTCAACTTATAGACTATTGGTGTGGCGGTGCAGCAGGTTGTTATGATTTAGGAGGTGTTATTACTCAAATAATTTACAAAATTGGCGAAGATGATTTTATAATAATGGTAAATAAACTATCTTTGGACAAAAAAAATAATCTAAAAGGCTTAATTGACGTAGGACTTGAATATTGCGACAACAGCAAGTATAGCAAAATGAATACGACAACAATAGACAAAGCTTTTCCAAAACTTAATGTAATTTTGGGAAAGTGATATAACCAGCTGGCAAGGGGTTTTCCTTTCCTAATGCACCCCCTCAGTATGAGAACACGTTTTTTCTATTTTTTTATCGGAACGTTCACTTCCACATTGTCCCAAGTCAGAGACATCATATGCTGTGCACTTGTATCTTTCTGGAGGCTAATCGAAAACTTTTCATTGCTATTGCTCAATATTTTTACAGGTACTTGCACTTGCAACACATCTGCTTCGGGCTCACCCCAGTAATAAAACAAAAAAGCTATTTAAAACGATGTTTTAAATAGCTTTTTATTTTAGCTTTGTGATGGTTTTGCAAGACTATTTCAACACTTGAAATGTGTCCTATGTACATAAGTTTCAAATGTTTTTCATTTAAAACAATGAACCATTAAAACAAATCAGTTAAATCTAAAAAAATATCAACATTCATCTGATAGCCAAATTGAAGGAAACACAATGACATACACTGATTTCGCGCGAACCATTGAAAAACAACTTGCCGAAAGCAACACTGAAAATGCCTGTTCTGCACTTCTTGTTTTATTGCAAGACAAAAACGAAACTTTATATCAACAAGTGATTTTGTTGGCAGGGCAATTCAATGACCTCAAACGGAACAAAATACTGGGTTTGGATGACGATACACGCGGTATGAATCGTGTGAATAATGCTTTGATTCAATTGTGTTCAGAACTAAAAAGAGAATTTGGCAGTGACATTATAGATACAGGAACGCAAAAAAGGTTGAATACTTTGCCTCAAGAGCCAGCTAAAGCAAAAAGCCCCCCCTCAGTAATCACCGCTTCAAATATCAACTTCAAAAAATGGATAGCGATTGCGGCAGCTATTATTTTGCTTTTTGCAATTTGGCGGACATATAATTGGTTATCAAATCTGACCATGCTAAATCCAGATGCGCTCATAACTCAAAACAGTGGTTCAGAATCAAGCCCGTCAACTGCCACCGTCCAAAATACTGAGGGGGCTAATATAGCTTCAAACTTGCCCGAAATTGAGCCAAAATTCATAGATTTTAAAGCAAAATCTCAAAATGTAGAGATATATGAGACACGTTTATACCCAACAGACGGAGTTAGCCGCTTAGTGTTTTATGGCAAATTTTATTGCGGTTTTGCCAATTCTGGCGGCTGTAATATATTTGACGAGTATTTCAGTTTGTTGATCGATGGACAAACCTTGGAAACAAAAAACGCAGATTTCAATGGCGAAAATCCTACGGGTACTATTAGCAGTGCAAGAGCCAACGCCCATTATTTTTTCAAATTGAGCTATGATGTGCCTTCAACGGCGCAATCTGTCGCCTTGCAAATCAAATTAGATGGTAAGACAACACTGCCTATCGACTTAAAAAAAATAGGTGCCCAGATTGGAGACAAACCCAAAGTGATTAATTTGACAGACGAAAAAGATTTGAAAATAAGCAAAAACTTTGGCGGCGGTTTTCAATTATTATCCGTCAAAGCGGCGCCTTATGACGACAATTTTTTTCAACTTACTGTACGGATTTCGAAATGTATTGAATGTGATTTTTATGATAACTGTATCCGTATCGTCAGCGATAAAGGGGGCAGCCTGCGCAGCTTTACAAAATCAGAAATCCTATCGAAAAACAACGAAAGCAATGAAATACAATTCGAATTTATACTGCCTCGTACACTTGTTGCACCAGAATTGATGGTTGGCAATTGCAATATTATGGGTCAAGTGCCTTTTAAAGTAGCTTTGGGTTTGTAGTTCGGTATGCACAACTGCAGTCTTCCAGCTGGTAAAAAATATTCTTTTCAATACATCTCCCAGTTAAACCAACGAACGGCGGTGCTGGCTTCGGTTTCTTAACCGAAGCCTACTATTAAATGGGGTCTTCAGACCCGCGAAATAAAAACAAAAGCCCCCCGCTGCGTTAAGTCTTCCTTAACTCCCACAAACACGCACACCGCACCGCTCGTTCCCCTCTCCAGACTATACTGAAACACACTATTCGCACGTCTCCAGACGTGCAAGTGCGACAACTACATCAATAATAACCTGTCGGCAAAATAAGTCCAATCGGGACATTCCGTTAACTTGATTTTAAAGATTGAATTACTTAACTTTGCGCTATGCAAAACAAGAATGTACGTTCCGTTTCAGACTTTAATAATGAACTTAAGCTAAAAGGCTTTAATGTTTTTCAAATAGAAAGCGATGGAAATGCGACACGCATTTATAGCAGAAAGGACTTTTATAAAATTTGCCTGACAACAGGTAAGAGCATCATTCATTATGCCGACAAAAGTTTTGATGCGGAAGGAACTGTTTTGTTTTTTGGCAACCCACACATCCCTTATTCTTGGGAGACAATCTCAACAAGCTATGTGGGTTACACCTGCTTGTTTTCAGAAGAATTTTTAAAGTCAGACCGTTCAGAAAGTTTACAACATTCACCATTGTTTAAGATTGGCGGCACACCTATTTTGAAAATAACAGAGCAACAAAGGGATTTTTTAGGTACGCTGTTTCAAAAAATGATGGAAGAACAGAAGACCAATTATGTGTATAAAGACGACCTAATCCGTAACTACATTAATCTGATTATTCACGAAGCATTGAAACTACAGCCTTCTGAAAATTTCGACCAACATAGAAACGCTTCTTCCCGAATTACTTCTGTTTTTTTGGAACTTTTGGAGAGACAATTTCCTATTGAAGACACCGAAAGACCGCTTCAATTAAAGACTGCACAGGATTATGCAAAAAATATGAATGTTCATGCTAATTACCTAAACCGTGCAGTAAAAGAAGTTACGGGCAAACCTACTACTGCTCATATTTCTGGACGCATCATTAGCGAAGCAAAAGCATTGTTGCAGCACACAGATTGGAACATTTCTGATATTGCATACGCACTTGGTTTTGAATATCCTACCTACTTCAACAACTTTTTTAAAAAAATTACTGGCACTAATCCAAAATCATTACGGATGCTATAGATTTGAAATTCTTAATGATTCGTTTGATAATCATTAGCTGTTCAGGTAATGACTGTAGTACCTTTGTGCATACAAAATAAGTTCAATACTTGGTATCAAAAAAGCATTGTAAAAGGTATGGAAAATAAGGCAACAGATATTTTAACAAGAGACAAATCAGGCGACACAATTCGTCTTGATGACCCAAAATATCCTGCATTATTTAAGATTATTCAAAAAGCCATTCGAACAACAGCGAAGCTGAACAGTATTATTACAGATGATTTGCAAGAAATCAATACTATTTTTAGCGAACTAATCGGCAAAAAAGTTGACGATACTTTTTTTATCATTCCACCTTTCTATTCCGATTTTGGAGAGAATATTAACATACTGGTAACTTCGGAGAAGTCCTTGTCAATAAAAAGCAAAATTGTTAATCGCGTGTTGAATATCTTCTTTAGTCAAAGCATGATTGTCAATAAGCT
>JAYVFS010000162.1:0-89455 GCA_043772905.1 Saprospiraceae bacterium
GTCAATGAACTAACTATTTTTTTTCGATTACGAAACCTTTTTAAGCCTTTTTCGGGCACTTTACATGTACTATTTTATAATGCAAAAGTTGAGTTTAAAGTTGTAAATCTATTATTTCTTTTGAAAAAAAAAGAGTAAACGGTTGTTCCCTTTTGGGGAACAGACTATATTTGCATGAACGATAATTATTAGACATAAAACTAAAAAAGTGAATACCCAATTTTAAAGAAATCATCTAAAACAAGTTTTATATGCGGATTATCGCTGAAAAAACGCTTAAAATATATTGGGAAAAAGAGTCCTTAGCACAACCGTCGCTTGTTGCATGGCTTAAAAACCTAAAAGAAGCAACATTTCAAAATCATAATCAATTGAAGGAGCAATTTAAAAATGCTTCAATTATTGATGACCAAAGAGTGGTTTTCAATATTCATGGTAATAAATATCGACTGATTGTTGATTTTGATTACGCCTTTCAACTTGTTTTTATTATTTGGGTTGGCACACATAAAGAATATGACAAAATTAATGTTAGAACCATTGACTATAAAAAGCCTGATTAAAACCGAAGCGGAATACGAACAGGCTCTTGAATGGACTTATCAAACGATGAAGTCTCGTCCTGTTAAAGGTACGCCACAAGGTGATGCTTATGAATTGATGATTTTGCTCATTGAAGATTACGAAGAGCGGCATTATCCTGTGCCACCTTTACATCCTATCGAAGCCATTAAATTTTATTTAGATCAAAAAGGCTTGAATGAATCGGAATTGAATACCATTTTTGGCTCACGGAGTCGAAAATCGGAAATTTTAAGCGGGAAACGAAAGCTAAGCCTTAATATGATTCGACAACTCCATGAAAAATTAGGCATTCCTACCAATACCTTAATCATGGCTTATTAGGTATTCCACAAATAAACTCAAATCAACGGACGCAATTTCCTTATAGATTTCTTAGACAACATCGTATAAAACGTTTCTGTAACGGCTGAACTGCCGTGATCTTCCAAAAATTTCTTTTGTTCTGCGCTCAAACCTTTGGGCGTTGCTTCTATGGAATTAGGATATGGATTGGCAGGCGTGCGGTCTAAGGGTGAACAAAACTCCACTGACAACACCTTATCGTAGCCAATTTCTCGCAGCGTTTTGATGACTTTTCGCCAATTAATTGTACCCATGCCCGGTGCCATGCGGTTGTTGTCCGCTACGTGAAAACCGACAAGGCGACCTTTGGCACGACGAATCGCGGCATACATATCGTCTTCTTCAATATTCATGTGAAACGTATCCAAACACACGCCGCAATTGGGTCCAACGGCTTCCGCTAAGGCTAAGGCTTGGTCTCCTCGATTGATAAAATAGGTTTCAAAGCGGTTTATGGGTTCAATACCGATTAATATGCCCATACTTTCGGCATAATCATATATTTCTTTCAGGCTTTCTACAGCCCATTCCCATTCTTCATCGGGGCGACCATCGGGGATTATTTTGCCCACCGTAGCAGGTACAACTGACACCATTTGCCCATCTAATTCTTTGACCATGCGGACAATATCTTTGACATATTGCACTGAATTCGCTCGTTGCGTTTTGTCTTTTGCCAATAGATTGCGCTCGCCCAACATTAAAGTCACAGACCCCCAACAGCCAATATTGTACTCTTTGAGTAATTTTCCGACTTTGGCAGTGTCATATTGATCGGGTGCGCCTTGAATTTCGATTTTATCGTAGCCCAATTTGGCAATGCGTTTCACTGTTTTTTCAAGGGTTTCTGCCCGCATCCAATTGTGAATTGAAATTTCCATAGATATTTTTAATTTAATTGATAGTTGATAATGGATAGCTGATAACTGCAAGAGTGGGAAATCACTTTATTGTATCAACCTTTTTTCTGATTTTTCATACCCAATTCTATGCGCCACAACGTACAATGAATCGCCTTTTTGCCAACTAAAAGGCTTTTGATACACCGTCCAAGTGTCCTTCCATGACTTTCGATAGCCAATAGATGCCCCCTCAGTATTTGAAGTGATTTTGACTTTATTTTCTTTGAAACTGATGATAGGTTCAGCCGTTTTTGGCGGTGTATCTTTGCCGTTCCACCATTGTTTTACCATGTCCATTTCAGGTATGGCACCCCAATCTTTATAGTCATTCAACCATCTTTCATGAGCCGTTTTCAACTCTTTAAGCTTATCGGCGTATTGCGGATTTTTGGCTAAATTATTCAGTTCAAAAGGGTCGGCTTGTAGGTCAAACAGTTCTTCGTCGGGCTTTGTCGGTCTGAACCAACCCATTTGAGCGGCATTGAGTTTACCTTCATCGCGCAGTTTTAACAAATGAGGCATCAAGGGATTTTGAAGCCGATAACGGATATTTTGGTAAAAAGGCAGCTGTGGCATATAATAACGCAAATAGTTAAAACGCCCATCACTCACTGACCTAACACGGTCAACTTCTGAATCCATACGGTCGCGGGCACCATAGATGTACGGACGTGCTTTTTTCGCTTTTTGTTCCCCTAAAAAGGCTTGTCCTTGAATGGATTTTGGAATCGGTATGCCTGCAAGCGATAATACTGAGGGGGCTAAATCTATGAAACTGATGAGTTGACCATCGGTGGTTCCTTGTTTCAAAAAAGGGGCTTTGATGATTAACGGCACGCGCAAACCTCGGTCGTGCAATTCTCTTTTGACATAAGGCATACCGTCGCCATGGTCGCTGTAAAAAAAGAGAATGGTATTGTCGTAGAGTCCATCAGCTTTGAGTTGTGCAATAATGTCACCCACTTCTTTGTCCATAATCATCACATTGGTCAAAAAACGGGCGATAACATGGCGACTGATGCTGTCATCAGGATAATAGGGCGGCACTTCTACATCTTTTGGATTGACCAACAACGGTTCTTTATCTCTTGCCCATACTTGCGATTCATGTGTCGTCATTATGTTAAAAATAGCGAAAAAGGGCTGGTTTTTATCTTTTCTATTACGCCAGTGGGCTTTTTTGCCGCTTTCGTCCCAAGCGGTAACGGGTGCTTCAAATTGATAATCCTCCTTTGAATTATTTGTGCAGTAGTAACCCGTTTTTCTCAAATATTCTGAAAAACACTTAACATCGGGTGGCAAAACCGCAGAATAAGACTTAAATCCAGCTGGATAAGCATCTTTGGCAGCTGGAGACATACCCGATGTTCTCATATTTTGCCCGCCATTCGACGTTTGATAACAACCCGTAATAATGGCATTACGACATGGCGCGCAAACACCTGCTGTCGTAAATGCATTGGTGTATCGAACGCCCTCACTTGCAAGGCGGTCTATGTTCGGTGTTTTAGCTACTTTTTCGTCGTAACAACCTAAATGTGGCGACATGTCTTCGCACACAATCCAAACAATATTGGGCTGTTTGGGATTTGCTTTTTTTGAATAAAAACCTGTGAAAGTAACAAGACAAGCAAACAATAAGATGAGGTGTATTTTCATTATGCGTATTGGATAATTATAAAAAAACAACTGTTTAGGGCTGACACGAATTTCACAAATTACACGAATGAAATTAGAAAAACCCATTCGTGTAATTTGTGAAATTCGTGTCAGTCCTAAACAGTTGCGAAATTATTGATTATTGAGTCATAGGCGACATAATCCGATAAAAATGATTTAAATTTTAATCTTTACGGAATTTTTCGACCAACATTTTACTCCCCTCCGTATTTTATACTGTTCTTTTCTTTAATTGACCAAATAAGCTATAAAATTGCATTTTAAAAAATAACAAAATGATGACCAAAAAGAACGGACTGATTATAGGTTTAATGCTGGTGATAATTATGGCATTTTTGCCTTCATCTTCTAAGAAAATTCAATTATCAAAAGGGGCGCATATCTCTTTGATAGGGGGCAATTTAGGCTCACGTATGTTGAATTATGGTGTTTTTGATACCGAAATACAACTGCGTTTTCCAGAACACAACGTAACGATTCGCAATATGTGCGATGGCGGTGACACGCCAGGGTTTAGACCTCATTCTGCCCGAAATGACCCGTGGGCGTTTCCGGGTGCTGAAAAATTTCAAACAGAATATGCTAAAAACTCCGATAGCCGAGGCTCTTTTCCTAAGCCCGATGAGTGGCTTTCCAATCTGAAAACCGATGTCCTTTTGGCATTTTTCGGTTACTCTGAATCCTTTGCAGGAGAAGCGGGTTTAGACAATTTCAAAGCTGAATTGAGTGCTTTTGTGCAGCATACTTTGGCGCAAAAATACAATGGCGTTGCACCCCCTCAGTTAGCGTTGGTGTCACCGATTGCTTTTCAAAATTTGTCGGATAAATACGATTTGCCCAATGGCATTAATGAAAATAAAAATCTCGAACTTTATACAAAAGCGATACAAGCCGTTGCTAATCAATACGATGTGATTTTTTTAGACGTTTTCCACCCGACTAAAAAATGGTTTGAAGCAGGCGAACAATTGACCATTGATGGTTGCCAACTCAATACTGAGGGGTATCAAAAATTTGCCACTTTATTGGTCGAGGAGCTTTTTGAAAACAACGGAATTCAAAACGAAAACAATAGAAAAGCCATTAAAGAAGCCGTTTTAGAAAAAGATTGGTTTTGGCACAATGACTATAAAGTTCCCAACGGTGTCCACGTTTATGGTCGTCGTTACAAACCTTTTGGACCCGATAATTATCCCGATGAAATAATTAAAAATCGCCAAATGACGGCTATCCGAGATACCCTTGTGTGGCGTGTTTCCAATAATTTACCCTACGATTTAGCGGCTGCCGATGCCAAAACGCACGTTTTAAAGCCTGTTGAGACCAATGCAAAACTCATTGGTGAAAACTCACCTTATTTATATGGTGAAGATGCTTTGAAAAAATTTACCATGGCACCAGGCTTCAAAATTGACTTGTTCGCTTCTGAAAAAGAATTTCCAGAATTAGCCAATCCAAGTCAAATGGCTTTTGATAACAAAGGCAGATTGTGGGTCGCTGTTATGCCTACCTATCCGCATTATCGTCCAGGCGATGCTAAACCCAACGACAAACTCATCATTTTGGAAGATACCGACAATGATTTTAAAGCCGATAAATTAACCGTTTTTGCCGATCATTTGCACATTCCTGCAGGTTTTGAATTTGCGCCCGAAGGCGTTTATATATCGCAAGGCACGAATCTGAAACTTTATACCGACACCGATGGCGACGACAAAGCGGACAAAGTAGAGATCATTTTAAGCGGTTTTGACGACCACGATACCCACCATGTTATCAGTGCTTTTTGTGCCGATCCGTCGGGTGCCTTCTACATGGGCGAAGGTGTTTTTCTGCATACCAGCGTCGAAACACCTTATAGAACGGTGCGTGGCACAAACGGCGGTTTCATGCGTTACAATCCCAATCAAAAAAAATTGGATAAAATCGCTCAATTGCCCATTCCTAATCCGTGGGGTACTGCCTTCGACGAATGGGGTCAGCCCTTTTTCTTAGCGACTTCGGGTCCCGATGCTTATTGGATGACACCCGGCACTGTCAAACCTGTTTATGGCTACTCTTCGCCCACAGGGAAATCCATTATTGAGGAAAAACAACGTGTACGCCCGACTTCTGGCTTGGAAATGATGTACAGCCGCCACTTTCCCGACGAAGTGCAAGGCGATTTGATGCTCAATAACACCATTGGTTTTTTAGGGATGAAAATGCACCAAGTCATCAACGACGGCACAGGTTTTAAGACCAAACACCGCATGGATTTGGTGCAAAGTACCGACCCAAATTTCCGCCCTGTCGATATGGAAATTGCCCCCGATGGCTCACTCTACCTTGCCGATTGGCACAATACCTTGGTGGGTCACATGCAGCACAATGCGCGCGACCCGCTTCGTGACCACGTGCATGGGCGCATTTACCGCATCTCCTACCCTACTCGTCCGTTGGTAAAACCCGCAAAAATAGATGGTGCAAGTATTGAAGAATTATTGGATAATTTGAAACTACCTGAATACCGCAGCCGCTATCGAACAAGGAGGGAATTGCGTGGACGTGATAAAAATGAAGTCTTTAATAAACTCCAAATGTGGTTAAAAAAGCTTGATAAAAAAGATTTGAAGTACGAGCATCACCAATTGGAAGGGCTTTGGGTCAGTTGGGGTATCAATAAAATTGATGAAAATTTGTTGCATACATTACTCAAATCTAAAGATGAAAGAGTGCGTGCCGCAGCGATTGAAGTCGTGCGTTTTAATACAGATAAAATTAAAGACGCAACAGATATGATTGTCCAAGCCGCCAATGATAAAAGTGGTCGTGTGCGTATGGAATCTTTAGTGGGGAGTACATGGTTAGACAAATCTGTCCTTCAAAAAGTGCTTAAAAACATCGAAAAACTGCCAATGGACGACCATTTGCGCATCATTTACAATTATCTGAAACAACCGCCGCAAGACATAAAAGACTCAAATCAAGCACAACCACTTGATAAAAAAAGCAGTTTGTATGTCAAAGGTTTAGAAATTTATAATCGGGAAGGTTATTGCGTCACCTGTCATCAAGCCGATGGCAAAGGTCTTGAAGACTCTGGTTTCCCCCCGCTTGAAAAAAGCAAATGGGTTTCAGGTAGCCCTGATAGATTGATAAAAGTGATTTTACACGGACTGTATGGACCGATTGAAGTCAACGGCAAAAAATACCCAGGCAATGTCCCAATGACGCCTTACAGTACTATGTTGAGTGATGAAGAAGTGGCGGCGGTGTCGAATTTTGTTAGAAATTCCTTTGGAAATTCGTCTAATTTCATCATTACAACTGAAAAAGTAAAAGCTGTTCGGGAAGAAACTAAAAAGCAAAAAGGCTTTTATACGCCTCAGGAATTGTTGAAATTGCATCCACATGAGTAGTAAATGACCCCCTCAGTATTTTTTTAAAAAAATTAATTCTCAATGAAAAATCTAATCAAACTAAGCTTTTTACTCGTTTTTACAGCCTCTTGTTTTTCCGCAACAAGAGAGCAAACCAAGAAAAAACCGCACATCGTTTTTGTCATAGGTGATGAAGAATACCGTTCCGAAGAAAGTATGCCGATGTTGGGTCAAATATTGCATCGAGAATTGGGTGCAAAAATCAGTTTATGCTATCCGTTGGACAGTGCAGGCAATATCAACCCCAATATCACCAACAATATCGTCGGTTTGGAAGCCTTGAAAACAGCCGATTTGATGGTCGTTTTCACAAGATGGCGTGAACTACCCAAGCACCAAGCCAAAATGATAACAGACTATGCCGAAACAGGAAAACCCATCGTCGGTTTCCGAACGGCAACGCATACATTTAAGTACAACAAAGATATCTCAATGTTTTACCTCAATGACGAATGGCCCACCAAAGTCTATGGGCAACAATGGATTACACATCACGGACATTTTGAAGATGGCAATAAACCACTCACTTCTGTCTATCTAAAAGATGACACCGATACCCCTATTTTGAATGGCATTCAACCTTTTCAAGCCTATTCATGGCTCTATCATGTGGACGGCGGCAAATGGAAACTCAATGGCGATTGCAAGCCGTTTTTAGAAGGAAAAGCGTTAATATCCAATCATGAAAAAGCTGGAAAATTAGACGAATACCCTCTGACAAATCCTGTGGCTTGGACAAAAACATATACCACGCAAAGCGGTAAATCTGCTCGTGTATTTTTCACAACTTTGGGTCATCCTTATGATTTCAAAGACGTTTCAATGCGTAAATTGGCACTCAATGGCATTTATTGGGCATTGGGATATGAAAATAAAATTCCTAAATCGGGCGTAAATGCCGATTTTGTTGACCCATACAATCCTAATAATTCAGGATTTGGAAAACGGTTTAAACAAGGCATGAAACCGATTAAGATCGGGAAATAGGCTTGTTTCTCATATAGAGGCTATTTATATCAATGCGTTGGATGAAGCGACTGAAGGAATAAACACAAACCTTTTTCACCAAACGGAACAGATAGCCAAACCGATTATTGTAAAATTAATAAACCATAAATACAGTAAAACAGAGCTTTTTGACCTTATCTGAGTCGCTCATTTCTTACTTTTTTGCCTAAAAAGTAAAGCGGCTGATGGGCGAATTGCAGCATAAGTTTTTTGCCAATGAATATAGCAGCGAGTATGAGTGTATAAGTGAATGTAGCAGTCATAATCTTTTGTTTTTTAATTTGATAAAACAATTATAGTTTTGGATAACTGAAATCAATAGGCAGACCGCCCGCTTTCAATACCCCTTTTTCTATGGTTAACTTTTTTCCCGAAGGGACAAACACCAAGACGCGCGCGGCATCGGCAGGAACAGAAAATACAACATCTCCACTCACACCTTTTAAAAGGAAACGGCGGCTGACGGTGTCATAAACATCGGTTTTCTCTGTACCGACATTGGTTTCTACTATTTTTATCTCTTGATAAGGATTGAAGAATAAGTAAGTCGGGTATGCCGCTTGCTTTTTGTACAAATCGGTTAGGCGACAGTCTATTTGCAGAATTTCAGGAACATTGGTTTTTTGGATAGTGCCACCGAAGAAACCGACGTGGCTGCTGCCATAGACCGAAAACATGGTTTGCTGCGGCATCCCTTTCTCCCATTGCGGTCCATCTCCTTGCACGAACGGCGTGATACCTTTGAACTCTGGGTAACTGGATTCTTTAATTATACCTTCATAAGCAATCACATTCTTTGTAACAGCTTTATACTGAGGGATGGCTTGAAGTGAATCGGGCATATCATACGGATAACAAAAACGCGCTGCATTCGAAGCGTTCAATGCCCATTTGCCGACGGCACGCGCATAACGTTGGTCGTACCGAACCATGGACGAGAACGGCATCATAATATCAAAAGTATTCATGAGAAAACCATAACCGCCATTGTGTACCGTGCTACCCAGCAAACCGCTGACATCGTAATCCCCCCACTTGTCTGCAAGAATGCCCCAACCTTCACGTCCAACAGCAGTGCCATCGAAAGTCCAATCGAGGAAGCGTTGTATGTCGTAGTTTGTACCCACTTCGGCGTTCATACGTGCGCCGATATAAGCGGCAAAGGGTAACATGGCTTCATAAAAACGGTTTTCTTTTTGATTGTACAAGACATTCATGGCATTTTTGGCTGCCTTTAGGTATTTCTCATCGCCAAATTTGATGTATGCTGAATAGAGTATAAACGCATAACCGCCCGCCACATCTTCTTGCGTAGGGATATGGTTTTTATGGGGTGTCATGTTTTTAAAATCAAAATAAGAGTAGCTGTAACTGTTGCCCATGACTGAATCGGACTTGTAAAACTGTTCGGCGATACCCCTCAGTATATCGTCGAAATCATGCTCGTTTGGATAAAAATTGGCGACGCTGTAAAAGAGCAGATTGTTGTGCACCTCATACCAAAAGTCGTTGCCGTAGCCGCCGCCAATGTGCGCGCCTTTGTTGGTGAAGTTCATAATGACATTCCAACCATTGTCTTTGTTGTAGTAGTTGCGCAACATTTTCACATAATTCCGCCCGTCTTGATGGCTTTTGTCAATGCCAACAAGGGTTGCGCCTAAGACTGCACCCATCGCCCCCAATGCTTCATGGTTTTCGCCATTGTTGACGGCGGCACCCATGCGTATATCGCCTAAGGCGGTATAAATGCCGAAGGTGGTATCGGGAAAATTCCGCTTCATGCCATCGAGCCAGATAAAGGGCAGGTTTTCACCTGTCTGATTGAAATCAAAAATATAGCTATCGAAGTCTTTTGCTTTTTGTTTCCAATCTTGATAAACATAAGGTTTTGGATGATTGGGCATCTTGTCCACGCGCGGGATGGGTCGTTGCGTGACCGCCGTTTCATCGAATACTATTTGTTTGGGTGCTACGCAACCGATAAAGCAGAGCGCAATGGTAGAGATGATGAGTATTTTTTTCATAGAAATAGGTGTTTAAATGTAATTGCTTACTTAATCCCGAAGGGATTTAACATGAATAACCCCGAATGAAATTCGGGGATTGTGGCTGGTCATTTTTGCCCAAACTCCGAAGGAGTTGAACTGTACAACGTGATTAACTTAGTTCAACTCCTTTGGAGTTTATGACCAAGTTGTCCCGTTTTCCCCGAATTGTATTCAGGGTTATTCATGTTAAATCCCTTCGGGATTGAGCTAAGTAGCTACGTTGAGTTTTTTATATTTCTGCAATTCTTTTTGATGCGTTCGCGCTTAATCTATTGTACCCGCTCAATCATGCAATATACTGACGGGGGCTAATTCATCCGTTGTTATCTCATCTGTATCTAAATCCTTGACAATACTTTGTGCCATAAAGTAGCCCATGAAGTGAAGGACAGCGATAACCAACAAGGCATAACGCAAAGCAATATCCACGCTGACATAACGCGCCAAGACGATGAACAAACCACAACCGAATAAACGTCCGACATACAGACCCAATTCGTGATTGAAAATATAGGTAAACGTGTTGCGTTTCTCTTTTTCGGCGACAATGTCTATGACTTTTAATTGAATGGGAAAGTAAGCAATATCCAATAGTGGTCGTGCAAAAAGTAGGCATAAAACAAACAAAATGACACCAAAGGCGGAGTACATCACAGCATTGAACAAAGCACCCAACACAAAGAGTGTGCAACCAATGCCATATATCAAAACCCGATGCTTCGGTGTGGTAACTCTGCCGAGTACATAAAGCAAAATAGCGGATAATGCGGCAGCAATGCCTTGTATTAAGCCTAAAGAGCCTTCTTTGCCGACGTGCGTCATCACCAACATCGTCGGAGCAGTGACGATATAACCTTGTGCGATACCTTTCAATGCTGCCAAACGAAGCATCTTATTCCATAGTTTATCAAATTGAAAGAATATAAAAGGAGCTTTAATCGGGTTCTGGAACTGTCCACGATGCACGAGGACGGAGGCGAAAGCCGAAAGCGCAAAGACGAAAGCCGTAATGATATAATACGCCATATTGACATTGCCTCCGAACCAACCGTTTTGGTCAGTCATAGCAATAAAAGCACCTGCGGCTAAGGGAATACCGATGCCTGTGAAAGTGTAGAAAAAGGTTTCGATGCCGTAATAATAGTTGCGGTTTGCGTCCTTAGTGGTATTGAGTGCCAAAAAGTCACGGTTTGCCCAAAAGAAACCGTAAGACAAACCCATGATGAGTCCTGCGACAAAAACGCCGACGGTGCTGAGTTTATCAAGGGTCATCATGGCGGTCATGGAGACACCACTCAGTATCATACCCAAGGAGTAGAGCCTTGATATGGGCAGTTTGTTCAACAAAAAACCGTTAATCATAAATGTCAAAGGGATCCCTGTGTAAACTGCCAATTGAAAGATGACGACAAGGCTGATGTCCTCGGAATTGCGCATGATATAGGCACCGATGAACAATTCAATGATGGGCGTGACCATGCCATAGATAAGATTGGTCAGCAAAAGCACGCGCATACTGAGGGGGTGCCCTTTGAAGAAATTTAATTCTTTTGTTAATGCACTGAACATATTGGTTCGCTTTTAATTGAATGATTGAATTGAACTCATCAGTTTTTATTAAAACACATAGACTCATAGAGCACATAGCTTTTTGTTTTTCTATAAAAAGAAAAGCTATGTGCTCTATGAGTCTATGTGTTCCAAAACAACGGTATCTAATAATCCCGATAAAATCTTTTTGATGGACAACGTTGCGCCACAAATAACTTCATCAGAAGCACCGTAATACATCGTAATGGCATCGCCTTCGACGATATGCCCATTGGTAAAGACGACATTGCCAAAGAAACCCGTGAGTTCATAAGGGGCAGTCGGTTGCAACAAAGGCTCATAAGAACGGGCGATGACTTTTGAAGGGTTTTTGAGGTCGAGTAACGCCGCACCCAATGCGTAGCGGTTGTGCTCGTCTGCCCCATGATAGATTTCCAACCAACCTTTGGCGGTTTTGATAGGCGCAGCACCCGCACCGACACGGGCAGAGTCCCACATACCTTCGCGGGTTTGGAGGATACAATGATGATTGCCCCAATGAATGAGGTCTTTGGAAGAAGCTATCCAGATAAAATTGCCGCCCAATGCAATACCCGAAGGACGGTGAAAGCAAAAGTATTCGTTCCCTATTTTTTCCTCGAATAAGGCGCAGTCCTTGTTGTGTGGGGGCAGTATCATCCCGATTCGGTCAAAGTTTTGCCAATCACGGGTTTGCATAAGCCCGACACCTACGCCACTTTCAGAAACCTGTGTGTAGGTCAGATTGTAAACACCCTCGATAAGACTGACACGACAATCCTCGATGCCAAAAGTCTCTAAGGCACCTGTACCAAACAACTTAGTGGGCATCGCATCGGGTTCATAAAAATGAATACCATCTTCGCTGCACACAAGTCGCAAATGCGACAAGGTTGAGAGATATGTTTTGCCTTTATAAGTTACCATGCGGGCATCAGAGAGGTCGAGGTCTGGGTCGTCAGTGCGGAACGATAAAATTTCCATCGTGCCATCCCCCCTCAGTATGGGCAGTGAAATAACCCCTTCTGCTTGTATTGGGCGTTCTGCGACGCGTAATAATAGCCAAGTTTTTCCTTCAAAAGTAAATACGCCAGGATTCAGCACGCACTCCACAACAAATCCCTCTTGACTCGGCTTTATATCCTTTGTTGTGAGTATTGGATTTTGAATAAACCTGTTTGCCATTGATTTTTAATGGATAATGTATAGTTGATAATGGATAATGTGTAGCTGATAGTTGACAATAGATAATGTGTTTTACCCAACATTTTCCATTATCAACTATCAACTATCCATTATAATTTAGTTTTTTACGAACTTCAATGCGCCCAAGCTTTTACCATCTTGGACAAAATTGAGGAAGTAAGCACCTTGTGGATATCCACTCACATTGATAGAGAATTGATTAGCGGGTATTTGATTTTTAGCAAAGCTAACCACATCAATCTGACGACCTGCGATGTCAAATACACGAACCAAAATCGCTTCATTGCCTGTAAATGAATGTTTTATTGTCAAAACATCAGCCGTTGGATTGGGTGAAAGGCTTTTGACAGCAGCCTTTAAAGCAGCACTCGCTTGTTCGTCCACAGGGGTTGAACCTGTCGTATGCAGTTTTTTGACTTCAGCAGCGGTTAAGGCTTTATTGTAAATCTTCACGTTGTCCAATGCGCCAAAGAAGTATTGACCGCCTTCAACACCGTTGCAACCGAAGTAAAGCGGACGAGCCGTGCTGTTGAGTTTGCCTAATGCTGGCACGCGTTTGGTTTCAACACCGTTGACATAGATAATATTGTTTGTGCCATCGGCTACCATCGTGACGTGCCACCAAGTACCAAGTGTCAAATCATTGCCATCTCCACTGTCCATGTCAACAGGAAGGTTATTGGTCAAAGTAGTTTTGATATTGGTTGTCCAAACGATTCTGCGATGCGAAGGCAATGAGACTTTCCAACGTTGATTCCAGTGACCGAAGTTAATCACATACGCTTCTGCATCTGCAAGGTTTACACTGTCCACACGAATCCAGAAACCAACCGTTGTATAATCAGAAATCAACTGAACGGCGTTCCTAACTAAGACCGAATCTCTGTTGCCATCGAATCGAATGGCTTTCCCTGCTTGACCTGCGCGTGTGATGAATGTCGGATTGCCGCCAATCGTACCATGATTATTATAAGGTGTCGCATCATTCGCATTGTCATCGAAAGGATAATTGGCAACCAAGCCAGGTTCGCCTGTGTTGACAGGAGCTAAGGTCGTGACAGTCCGCTCCGCTTTCGCAGACTTGTTTTTAGCCGCATCATAAGCCTGAACTTCAAAAGTATAAGCTGTTAGCGAAGTCAAACCACTGACGAACTTCGTCACTGTTGGCGAAAGCACGGCGGTATCAATCGCCACACCATCTTGGAAAATGATGTAGCCCACAACGCCGCGTGCGTCTGTTGAAGCCGTCCAAGCCAACTGAACAGAGTTTGAACCGACTTGTGCGGTCAAATTTGTTGGAATTGTTGGCGCAATACTGTCGCGTCCTTCTTCTTGTCCTGTTGTCACTTGCAAAGTTGCCATTGCAGATTCATTCCCTGCCGCATCAATTGCCGTAACACCAAATGTAAACTTCGTTGTAGCGGTTAGCCCTTTCAACAAAGTCGTCGTTGAAGGCGTACTCAATAGGAGTACATTGTTTTTATACACATTATAAGCCGTTACACCAACGTTGTCTGTCGAAGGCAACCATGCCAAAGTGACATTTGTGAAGGCAACTACCGCCGTTATACTGAGGGGGGTGCTTGGTGCGATAATATCCGTTGCAGCCGGTGCTGTATTTTGTGCATTGAACAAAGCCAGCACTTCAACATCCGTCATAGCCACGTTATATATCTGCACTTCGTCTAAAGAACCATTGAAAAAGCCGCTTGAATCAATCGGGTCGTAGCCAATGCCCAAAGGTTTTGTCGTTGTACCCAAAGCACCGACCGAAGTCACGCTTTTTTTCAACAAACCATTAATGAATATCTTGTTGTTGACACCGTCATGCGTCATAGCGACGTGCCGCCATGCGCCCTTAGGCAACGGAACAGAGTCTGAATCCATATCTACGTTCTGTCCTGCTGCGTTTTTAGTTGAAAAAACAGGCTTGCCATGCGAAGGCAAAGAGATTTTCCAACGTTCTTGCCAACCACCATTCGACAAAAGGAATACTTCACCGCTTGCTGGAAAATCCGTTGCTTTTACCCAGAAGCTAATCGTCGTGTTTGCACTATTTTGTTGCGGAGAATTAGGCGCTTTTACTTGACTGTTATTGACTGCCAAAGCTTTATTGGCTTTGCCAAAACGGTCAGTCGTTGGCGTTGCATTTGTTAAGGTTGCCGCATTGGCATAAGCCGTAATGTCTGCTCCATCATTGTTGAAAGGATAATGAGCAACCAATGTGCCTGCAATAACAGGCGTTCCGCTTTGCGTTGTATAAAGCGCAGCGACTTCAACATCGGTCAAAGCACGGTTATAGAGCTTAATATCGTCCAAAGAACCATTGAAATTTGAGCCACCATCAATCGCATCGTAGCCAATGCCAAGCGGTCTCGTCGTTTTGCCCAATGCGCCTGCCGATGCCACGCTTTTCTTTAAACCACCATTGATAAACAACTTATTATTCGTGCCATCATGCACCATAACGACGTGTCGCCATGCACCAATAGGCAATGGCACGGAATCTGAATCCATATCCACGTTCTGTCCTGCGGCATTTTTTGTTGAAAAGACAATCTTCCTATGATTTGGCAGCGATATTTTCAAACGGTCTTGCCAGCCGCCTTGCGAAAGGATGTATGCCTCGCCCGATACAGGTGCCTCCGTAACTTTTATCCAAAAACTAATCGTTGCAAAGTCCGATTGATACGCCACAGAGTTGGATGCAATCAACGAATCGGTCTTTGTACCATTAAAACTCATGGCATTGCCGCCGAAATTAAAGCGGTTTGCAACGCCTGTTGCCTTGCCAGTTGCATGATTGCCGAATTGCGAATCATCAGTACCATTGCCATTCAATTTAAAATCGGCAACAACGTCCGAAGCAACGGCGGGCGATGTGGATTGAACTGTGTAGAGTGCAGTTACTTCTGCTTCGGTCAATGAATAATTATAAACTTGCACTTCGTCCAATGAACCATTGAAGAAACTACCACCATCAATCGGGTCATAACCAATACCCAACGGATGAACGGTGTTTTTCAAAGCACCCGTCACCGCTTTTGTGTTCTTTTTGACACCATCAATAAAGATTTTATCGTTTGTGCCATCGTGCGTCATGACGATGTGTTTCCAAACACCGGCGGTGAGGTCATTGCCATCGCCTGCGTCCATGTCTGAATTACCTGTACCGACATTGTTTGTGCTGAAAACAACTTTACCATGTCCAGGTAAAGAGATTTTCCAACGCTCTTGCCAACCACCATTTGACAAAAGAAACGATTCACCTGTCACAGGTAAGGCATTGACTTTTACCCAAAAACTAATCGTTGTTGATGCCGAATTAAGTGGCGCAGAATTCGCCGCTTTTATCGCCGAAGTCTTGCCATTGAACTCATAAGCCTTTGAACCAAAACCAAAACGGTCTGTTGTGGCTTTGACATTTGTCAAAGTGGCATGGTTGGCATACGCAGAAGAGTCGTATCCCGAGCCAATGAAGGAGTAAGAAGCCACCCGCGCATTCGCAATTGTCGGCACAGTGCTTTGCGTTGTATAAAGTGCCGTCACTTGTGCCGCCGTTAACGCCACACCGTACAAAGTGACTTCATCCAACGCCCCTTTGAAGTAATTGGTCACATCAATCGGGTCAAAACCCATACCTAAAGGCTTGGTTGTCGTGCCGAGTGCCCCCGTAGCCGCTACACTTCTTTTCAACACACCATTAATATAGATGCTGTTACTCGTTCCATCGTGCGTCATGACGACGTGTTTCCACACACCTGGGGCTAATGACACAGAATCGGTGTCCATGTCCACATTCTGACCCGCTGCATTCTTTGTTGAATACACCAACTTGCCATGAGACGGCAAAGAGACTTTCCAACGCTCTTGCCAACCGCCGTGCGATAGAACGTAAGCCTCGCCCGAAGCAGGTAAAGCGGTGACTTTTATCCAAAAACTGATGGATTCATTCGCCGTATTCGTGGCAGCAGAGTTTGCAGCGACCAAATTGCCTTGAACACCGTCGAATAAGACTGCGCTGTTGGCATAACCGAAGCGGTCTTGGGTGAATACTGCACCATTGATAGTGGCATTATTGCCATTTACCGATAAGTCGTTGGCTGTTCCCGTAAATGAATACAGAGCCACAGGCGTTTGCGCTTGCACTTGTAAACCGATGAAGGTCAAACAAACACAAGGCAGCCAGAGTAATGATTGTAGATACCTTTTCATTATTAATGATTAAAGAAATGACTGAAATAAGGATTGATTATTGGTTATTTATGATTGATTATTATCGAAACATTATTGTTAAAGTCGCACAATCCCGAAGGGATTCAACACGAATAGCCCCCGATGCAATCGGGGAAAAAGATATAGGGGTCGTCATATAACTCCGAAGGAGTTGAACACAAACAAGTGTGCGATATATTGTTCAACTCCTTCGGAGTTTTATAAATACCTCGCCTCTTTTTCCCCCGATTGCATCGGGGGCTATTCTATTCGTGTTGAATCCCTTCGGGATTGTTTTGTAACTGTTTATAGCTTTACGAAACGCGACCAGCTCTTTTGCTCGCCCGTTTGAACTGTGATGATGTATATACCCGACACAAGCGAAGCAATATTTATCTCACATTGCCCCCCCTCAGTATAAATGCCCTTTTCGAGGACGATTTGTCCATTAATATTTAAAATTTGCACGTTCCTTTTAGTGCCAACAGCAACAGGCAGCGTGATTGTCAGCCTATCAGATGCAGGGTTTGGTGACACTTTTATCTCTTGATAATCTGAATTAAAAACATCTTTTAACGCCACGACACTTTGTTGATACAAACTCGCAGCAGCAGTTGGAGAGAGTGCATAATTGAAGAGTTTAACTTCGTCAATCACCCCTTTGAAGTTGTAGTCGGCGTTGTCAGGCAGCATTTGACCGATGAGAAAAGCCAAAGTTGTTGTGCGGATATTGCCCGACAAAGGTTTGTATGAAACAAGGTTGCCATTGACATAAATTGTCATAAACGAACCGTCGTAAGCAGCAGAGATATAATAAAAACTGTCAACGACAAAAGGCGTAGGCGCATCTAAATCCGCAATAGTTGTGAGTGTATTGACCGTCCAACGCAAGTTTTTATCGGGTGTGATAGAGAGTTTCCACCTGTTTTGCCAACTGCCATGCGATAATAGAAACACCTCTTTGCTCCCAAGACTCGATGCTTTGAACCAACAACTGACCGTCAAAGCATTGGTTACATTCAGAAGCGGACTATTGGCAACATTGACGTTTTGTGTGCCGCCATTGAAAAAACCTGCGCTGTTTGGTACACCATTTCTATCGGGCACAAAGGCAATACCTGACGCAACGCCATTCAATTGATTGCCACTGATGTCATTTGTATGGTTTGTAAAAGGATAATAAGCGATGATGCTGCCAATTGTGGTATTAAAGTTCTTAACAAGCAGTGTTGTCGTTGCGGTTGCAGACAAATTCCCGTTGTCTGTTGCCTTGACATTGATGGTATAGACCCCCTCCGTATTCGGCGCTGTCCAAGTCGTTGCGCGGGTTGTGGTATTCGAGAAAGTACCGCCATTTGCTGTCCAAGTGTAGGTCAAAGGGTCGTTGTTTGGGTCGGTTGCCAAGCAAGTGAGTTGTATACTGCCGTTTGTTGCACTGTATGTCGCACTTTTTTGAATGCTTGAAATACTGGGTGCAGCATTAATTCGAGTCACAACGGTGATGTCAATCGAAGCGGTATCGCTGTTCCCTTTGGTATCTGTGGCAATGACTTGAATCGTTGAGAGCCCCTCAGTATTTGGTGCTTTTAAAGATACTGTTTTGCCATTTCCTGTAATTGTTCCTTTGGTTGCAGTCCATTTATAGGTGATTGTGCCGCCATCAGGGTCAGTTGCTGTCGCAAATACCGAAGTTGAGTCATTCACTTGTAAGAGATTTTTGGCAGCCGCCAAAGCTTTTATGCGCACAGGACGTGTATATGCGTTTGTTGTTTGACGATAATCCACAACCGTGTTATTGACCAGCATTTTATTGCGGTTATATGTGACGGTTCCACCGACAGGCGTTAAAGTCACCAAAACTGCTTGGTTTGATGGGATGTTTAAAGTCGTTGAACCCAATACATTTCTTAAGATAAAGGTCTCTGTCATCGCATCATAAACATCAACAGACGTTGTGCCGACATTGAAGGCAACAGAAGCCACGGTACTGAGGGGGTTAAACAACAAATAAGTCGGATAGGCTTTGTCATGGAAGAAGTCTGTCTTCAACAAATCCAATTTCAGGACTTTTTCGACATTCGTTTCTTCAATCAAACAACCCAAATAGCCGATGGACGACGTGCCATACAAGGCTAAATTCGTCGCAGCCCAACCACCGCCCAAAGCATCGCCCGTTGAGAACGGCGACAAGCCTTGCCATTTTTCCCGAAGGGCTTCATAAGCCACAACTTGATTTGGGTCATATATATTTGACCATGTTGCAGCATCTTGTCGGCTGCTCGGTAGAAAATTGGGGTAATATAAACGGGTCGCATTTGCCAAATTGACCAACCATTTGCCGATGCCACGGGCAAAACGTTTGTCATAACGCACCATCGGGACGAGTGCCGCCGCTTGTTGCACACCATTGAGTTGAAAAGCATAGTCATTGCCATTATCATTGGCTTCGCCGACCAAACCAGAGACATCAAAGCCACCCCAAGTGCCGACGATTGTGCCCCAACCGCGCAAATTGCCTTTGTCGAACGACCAATTGACCATCTTTTCGACGTTGTAAGTCGTACCCAATTCGGCATTCATCTTCGCCGCCGTGTATGTGCCATAAGGCAATTGCAATTCGTAAGAAGGATTGGTCGGATAATTGTTCAAAAACTCAATTGCCCACTCTGCGCCCTTCAAAAAGTCTTTATTTCCTGTCTTTTTATAGGCATTATACAAGAGCCATGCATACGCTCCCGACGCTTCGGGTTCTTTTACGCCCGTTGTTAAGGGTTGCATGGTCTTAAATTTCCATGCACGGTAGTCCATATTCGGCACAGTCCAAGCCGTATCGCTTGCCCCCATCGCTCGGACGGATTCTAAGAAGCGATTGGCGATGGTTGTAAACTGACTATTTGCCTCGATGCCTGCATTTGGATAAAGGTCATACAGTTGATAAAAGAACACATTCGGCATTAAGTCATACCACCAATCGCCACCACTACTTGCGCCAGCATTGTTCAAATAAATATTCTCTCCATTGGCTTTATTGAAGAAGTCTTGCGACATCAAGAGCCAATTTTGCCCATATTGATTGCTTTTATCATTCCCCACCAAGGTTGCACCGACCAAAGACGGCAGAACATTTATGGCTTCGCTGCCCGACGGGCTGTTTGTGCCAACGTAAGTATGCAATTTAATCGTTTTATTTTGCGGATAATTAACGCCCGATGCGCCGATGCTTATTGTCGGTAAATATTGTCCCGTCTTGGTTACATCATAGACGAAAGAGTCGTATTGACGGGCAACTTGTTTCCAATTTCGGAGGTTATAAGGGGTCGGTAGGTTCGGCATTCTTTCGATACGCGGGACGGTGACTTGACCTGATTGCCCGCGCAAATTGTTCTGTGTCGAACAATTTAGGAAGATGAAGATGAAGATGAAGATGAAAGGACGGACGATTAATGACATACTATTTTTTTTTAACACATAGGTTATAGTTTTACAATTATTTATTAAAAACTATGTGCCCTATGTATATATGTGTTTCAATTAATTATTTTCAATAATTCGGATTCTGCACCAAGCTCGGATTCAAGTCCATTTCTATCTGTGGTAAAGGGAAAACCTCATGTTTCCCGACCTTAAATTCAGGCATCTTTTGGGCAGCAATGCCCCAACGCACCAAATCAAAGAAGCGGTGCATCTCAAAACCCAATTCTACCTCTCTTTCATGGCGAATCGCTTCCATCATCGTTGTTTTATTGGTTGTTATGATGCGTGGCAAAGCGGTTGCAGGGTTTGCTGCTTGCAAACGGGCGCGCGCACGAACAACTTCCAACGGAATGCCCCCCTCAGTAACTCGACCCAATTCGGTCAAAGCTTCGGCTTCCCACAATAAAACTTCGGCGTAACGGATGGCGGTATAATTGATGTCGCCGTCTGCCTTTTGTGTGGCAGTGCTGTCGGCTTGTAGGTATTTTCGTGGACTGTAACGAGTCGAAGAGAAAGAGTTTTTATAGACTGCGCCAAAATAATCCTCGTTATTACTCGCTACGGTGAACTTGCGGCGCGCATCATCCGCTTCAAAGGCTTTGACAAACGTATCAGTGGCTTCGCAAAAGCCATATCCCCCAACAATTTTCTTGGAAGTCCACCATTGATTTAAGGAATTGCCGACACCGAGTTCGAGGTTGGTGTGTTGTATTTCCCAAACAGACTCTTTGTTGTTCTGTGTGTTCTTTTTGAAGTTGTCCGAGTAGTCGGGCATCAAGCCATAGATGTTTAAGGCTTTGACTTTTCCGACATATTCAACGGATTTCTCCCAGTTCTTTTGATACAATGATACTTTTGCTGCCAAAGCTAAGGCTGCGCCTTTTGTTGCACGACCGACATCAGCGGCTGCATACTGAGGGGGTAGCAAATCAGCCGCTTTGTCTAAGTCAATGAGCAATTGTTTGTAAATATCAGCTTTGGGCGTGCGCGGTGCTTTCAATTTATCGGGTGCAATGATGGTGATGAACAACGGCACATCGCCAAACACTTGCGTCAAGTTGAAATAATAGTAAGACCGCAAAAACAAAGCCTCGCCCGTGACGCGGTTTTGCGTCGTTTTATCAAAAGTAATGTTCTGAATTCTGTCCAAAACGAGGTTGCATTGGATGATACCACTGAATTGTAGCTTCCAAAAGCTGTTAATTTCGTCGGTACGTGGGGTGTGCGTTAAGGCATCGAGTTCCACAAGCCCTGCCCGTGAACCATCGCCGCCCGTAATCGCTTCATCGCTCGCCAAAGTGCCGAAAGCCCAATAGAAATTGTTGTTGCCATTGCTAAATGTCAACGGTTTGTACGCGGCATTGACGGCTTGAATCGCATCATCCTGTGTTTGGAAAAAAGAACCCGCGTCTAAGGTGGCGATAGGTTCTTTGTCCAGAAAACCTTTGCACCCTGTGAGGAGGAGGATAGCTGCTAAGAGCATGTATGTGGTTACTTTGCTTATCATTTCATCTATAATTATAATAGGGTTACACCCTATTCTATTAGATATCGCCCTTTCAGGGCTTTTAAATGTAAAAAATCTCAAGCCCTGAAAGGGCGGTATGCGTTAGAATAGGGTATCGCCCTATGAATAGACAATGACAATTTTGAATATGTGTTAAATCAAAAATCCAGCTTCAATCCCGCTATAAATGTGCGCGGTGCAGGGACTGTTCCCCAATCAATCCCCACAGCCAAATCAGAGGACAGCCCTAAACCACGTGTATCGTTTGTATTCGCTTGAATTTCGGGGTCTAAACCTGGGTAGCGTGTCCATGTGAAGGCGTTTTGAGCCGTGACATAGACCCTTAATCCTTCAATACCTTTCCATTTAATCACATTTTTGAGGTTATAACCCAACGTGACGTTCCGAATGCGGATATAAGAGCCGTCTTCCAACCAACGGGTAGAGGAACGGCGGTTGCCATTGCGGTCATCGAGACTGACTTTCGGAATGTCGGTATTTGTGTTGCTCGGTGTCCAACGGTCGAGTATCTTTTCGTAGGAATTGAAACCGCGCGATTGGGTTTCATAAGCGAAATTGCCAAAAAGGAAATAGACATCGTTGCCTTGAATGCCTTGGGCGAGCATCGAAAAGTCGAAATTGCGCCAAGTGAAACTGGCATTCACGCCATAAGTGAACTTCGGAAACGGGCTGCCCGAGTGTTGGCGGTCTTTGTCGTCAATTTTATTATCGCCATTCAAGTCGGCAAATTGGATGTCGCCAGGTCGGGTGTCAAGGGTTTGGAAAGGGCTTTTGTCAATCTCTGCTTGGGTTTGAAAGATGCCCAATTTTTGCCATAAATAGAAAGAACCAATCGGATAGCCGACTTCTGTACGTGTCAAAGGACCGTCAGACAAGCCAAAACCGCCCAAAATGGGTTCGCCACCTGCGATAGAGAGGACTTTATTCTGCAAGGCAGAGATGTTTGCACCTATATTATAGGTGAAGTCTTTGAATTTGTTTTTATAAATCAAACCCAATTCCACGCCTTTGTTTTCAACAGAACCCGCATTGACGTAAGGCGGCAATTCCGAGCCACCCGCTTGCGGTACAGGGACGCGCACGAGTATGTCTTTTGAGGTTTTATTGAAAATATCGGCGACGAGCGACAAACGGTCTTTCCAAAGACTCATATCCACGCCGAGATTGGTCTGTGTCGTTGTTTCCCAACGAACATTGCTGTTGCCTGTTTCGACAATCGTCGCGCCTGTCGCCAATTGACCGCCGAAAGAATAGACCTGTTGCCCCGTTTGAACCAAAGAACTGAACGGATAAATGCCAATATCTTGATTGCCCAACTGCCCCCAACTCGCTCTGAGTTTAAGACTCGACAAAACAGGCGAATTTTTGAAAAAAGCCTCGTTGCCAATGTTCCAAGCCGCTGATACTGAGGGGAAGGTGCCCCAACGATTGTTCGGTCCGAAGCGGGAAGACCCGTCGCGGCGGACAGATGCGCTCAATACATAACGAGTGTCATAAGAATAACCTGCTTGTGCGAAATAAGACAGCAAAGACCATTCGGTGGCTATGCCCGACGCATTGACATTACCCAATTCGGCGGGCAAACTGCCGTTGATATAGCGGAAAAGTGCGTCGGTACGGCGGAAATTATTAGCAGATGCGCCCAAATAATCGGTGCGGTTTTGAATCGCTTCCGTACCAATCAGCGCAGAAACATGGTTTTTGCCGAAATTGCGGGTAAAGTCCGCCGTATTGTTCCAGATAAGGGTTTGATTGAAAACACGTCCTTCGTTGAGTGACGTTGGGCTGTAAATGGCTGCCGACAAACGCTCTTTAAACAGCTTTTCATTCTCAAATAAGAAGTCGCCGCCAAGACTTGTTCGCAATTTTAAGCCGTCAAATGGGCTGATTTCGGCATATATATTGCCAAAAACACGGTATCTTTTGATTGTCCAATCTGTATTTTTAATAAAAACAAGCGGATTAGCATTGCCATCGCCAAACAATGTCGGGTCTCCGAGTTCAGAAGTTACATTGACGTAACTGCCATCTTTATGATAAACAGGCACAATCGGCGCAGTTATCAAAGCATACCGAATACCACTCGGTTGATTGCCGCCGCCAAAACCATCGCCCGAAGAACCGATGACTTTGCGGTTGGTATGCGAGAAAGAAAAGTTGTTGCCAATCTTAAACCGCTTGCCACCGACTTCGCCATTGAAACGGAGTTGGTATTTGTCAAAACTTTGCCCTGTAAAGATGCCGTCTTGTGTCTGATATTCACCCGACAAGTAGAAATTACCGTTTTCACTGCCGCCCATACCCGCAAAAGAGTAATGTTGAATCGGTGCCGTGCGAAAAACTTTACTCAACCAATCGTTATCAGGCAAAGTATCTAAGATTTTTGGATCGTATGCTTTGATTTGCCGTGAAGGCGTGCGCAAAGCATTGGCGTTTGTAATTGCTTCGTTGCGAATGGTCAAGTAGTCTTTAGCATTCAGCAGTTTTGGTAGGTTGACTGCTTTCTGAATACCTGTATAAGCATCGAAAGTGAAGCGTGGTTTGCCTGTTTTACCCCTTTTTGTGGTGATAACGACGACACCATTGGCAGCACGAGAGCCATAAATGGCAGCCGCTGCCCCATCTTTCAAGACTTCAATAGACTCAACATCTGAAACAGAGAACATATTAATATTGCCCGTCGTTGGTACACCGTCCACAATAAAAAGTGGATTGTTATTGCCCAAAGTGCCTGCGCCCCGAATCCGCACTGCTATATCATCGCCTGGCGCACCCGTCACTTGCGTCACCATAACGCCTGGTGCTTGCCCTTGTAAGGCTTGGTCAACGCCCAAAACGACGAGTTTTTCGATGTCTTTCGACTTAATAGAAGCGATTGCGGCAGACACATCGGAGCGAATCTCTTTGCGATAACCCGTTACGACCACATCTTTCAAAAGTGCGTCGCTGGGCGACATCGCTATGCTGAATGTCGTTTTGTTTTCGACAGGTATTTCTAAATTATCTAAACCAATGTAGGAGAATACCAATATTGCCGTCGGCGAAGAAACGTCTAATCTAAACACCCCCTCAGTATTTGTGAGCGTTCCGTTCTGCGTGCCTTTTTCTAAGACCGTTGCGCCAATAATCGGTTGTTGGTCTTCAGAAGAAATGACAACGCCTGATACGGGATGTTTTTGAGCATACATGCCCGGTGCAAAGACCATAAAAAAGGACAGAACAAGCCACGACTTGAAGGTAGAGCGACAAAAATTAGTCGGTAAAAAAGAGCTTTGTAGTGAATTTAGACCCATATTCAACATCATTTTGATTAGTCATACAAAAGTCTATACTTTAAAAGTCGCTTCTTGATACTATTAAGCGATAATATAGTACTTTTATGAAAACTATTCTTTTTCCCGAATGTGTTATGGAATTAACCAAGGTAAAACATATAAAATTCTTTAAAATGGACATTTATCAAGAGATTACACCGCTTAAAGTACCCGATGTTTTTGTCATATTAGATTCATCTAATAATGGATTTGACTATCCTATTCACAATCACCCTGAATATGAGTTGAACCTTATAATCGGTATGTCTGGTACACGTATTGTTGGTGACTCTACCGAACGCTATACTGATTGCGATTTGGTATTGCTCGGACCTTATCTCTACCACAAATGGGACGGTGACATGGAACTACAAAACACTGGGCAACCTTACCGCGTCATTACGATACAGTTTGCTATGGGTTTGTTGAGCGGTCCCTTTTTTCAGAAAGAACAACTCTATAAAATCCGAAAACTCATGGAGGACTCGAGTAAAGGGATTCGGTTTTATGGAAAAACCTTTGACGAAGCTATGCTTTTGATGGTGCAGTTGACTGAAGACAGGGGTTTTTTGAATGTCATTGAATTTTTACAACTCCTCAACTTGCTTTCAGAGTCGCCCGAAGCCAGTTTTTTGTCGAGCGAAGGGTTTTCATCTAAAGTATTGAGTGCGCACAGTAACCGAATTCAGATGGCATATAGTTATATTTTGAAAAATTATGCTCGAACCGACCTGAAAATAGGCGATGTAGCGACTTTGGTTAATATGACGGATTCAGCATTCAGCCATTTTTTCCAAAAATATGCTTTCCGAAGTTTCACCCAATTCTTAGTAGATGTTCGGATTGGTCATGCGTGCAAGTTGTTGATAGATACAGACGAAACGATCGGACAAGTTTGTTATGCATCTGGCTTCAATAATTTATCAAACTTCAATAGGCTTTTTAAAAAATACCGCAACGCCACACCCGTTGCGTTTCGCCGTCGCCACACCGAGAAAAATGCCTTTGATTGGACACATCAAGTTACGCCGTGGCAGTTTTTACCCTCTAAAAACACGATTCAAACACCTGTACAGCCTAAATCTTATGCGACACGGTTGGTGCATGTGTAAATATAAGTGCCTATTAACTTGTAATTATTAAATTGTTCCTAAGTTATTGATAATCAATTTTATAGTACCAAAAAAGATTGCAAAATGTAAAAGAAGTCCTCGTCCCTAATAAGGGTTCTTTGAATCGTAATAAATCCGAATTTATCAAATTGCTTAAACGTCTTTCTAATAAATTTGACTAATTTTTGAGCATGGAAAGCGACGAAAGCAAATCTCAATAATTTAATATGAAACTCGTTTTTTGTTTTTACACGGGCTTCTTGAATTTTTAATACATGTTTGAGTAATTTGAAAAATTGCTCTATATAAGTTCTTTGAAACCAATGTCTTCTAAGCGTTTTAGCAAATACTGATTTCTCTGTTGAGTAAATAATACTTACTTTTTTTGAGCCATTAAGCCTAAAAGCCAAAAGTGTGACTTCTCTATTTTGGGCGCAATAAGTGGCTTTAAAACGATGAATAAAAGGTGTTTTTTTCTTTTTTGGGTAAATCGGTTTGCTCGATTTCATGTTTTTTTTCGGCTATAAGAAATACATTTTTTATCCAGTCTTCTAAATTTGTGTGTGTCACGCTGCCATTTTTGTTATGGATATCAAAAAGATGTGATTTCTTAGGCACACTTACTATACATCAATTCATTTACCGAGCAGGTATCTGAAAGAGCCACATCGCTATATCCGTTATCACAACTAAAATGCAATTTGGGTATCAAAATGCCTTTATTTTTAGCTTTTTTAACAAATGACCCCCATTTTTCAACTAATTTTTGTGCTCCTGTGTTGCCTTTTCTTCTTTTGATTTTGCCTTTTTTGCATAATCAAAATATAATGAATAAACAACGCCATCAATACTTAAAGCGAAAGTGACTACTTTAAATCCATACACCGATGCCCTAAATTGTCCACTAAAAAATTTACCCAAACAATCTTCAAAGTCTTTTGACCAGTCTTGATTGTTATGCCATTGTTTAAAAATACTATCATCAAGTAATGCTGTTACTAATTCCCGTGACCAACAACCTGTCCAAGAAAAAGATGTTCAATAATTTCTTTAATTCTTGTCCTTCTTGTTCAGTGAATGAAACTTCTTCTAGCTCGTTTTTTACAACTTCAAATATATTTAGACTGTCTTGATAACAGCCTCTAAAATATTTTTTTACTCTTGGACATACAACTTGACGAAAGTTTTTTTAGCATTGTTTCTTATTTCATTGTGAACGTTTGTATTATTTTTCAAACACAAACATAGCCTTTTGCAATGAATTTAGGTCGCAGTGCTTTTATTTTCAAACTATTGCGACTTTTTAATAATTACAATTTAAAGGTAAATGATTAAAATAAATGTACTTTTATGAATTATAAAACATTGTTAGTCAATGTCTTAAAAATTCATTATTTCAAAAATAAAATACTGAGGGGGGATATTTTGAATCCTATTGATGTGTGATATTAAAATCAATTAAATAACAAGCTAAAAGACTTTTATCCAACAAAATGAAAAGGATCAACTTAATCTATTGCCTATTTGCATCCATTGCATTGATATATGCTTGCGGAGTAAAAATGGCGACGACAACACCCGTTACAAATACGCCAACAATGGCTGCAACTGAAGAAAACAAGGAAGATAGTATTGATTTACCGCCGATTGCACCGTTTTCACTAACACCATTGACACCTGAACAAAGCCTCGCCGCCTTTCATGTACCAGAAGGTTATCACTTAGAATTGGTCGCAAGCGAGCCGATGATTACTGAGCCTGTGGCAATTGCTTGGGACGGCAATGCCAAAATGTATGTGGCACAAATGGAAACGTACACGCAAGACGCAGATGGCACAGGTACAAAGGAGAAAAAAAGCCGCGTGATGCTTTTGGAAGATACCAACAACGATGGTAAAATGGACAAAAGCACCGTTTTTATCAAAGATATGGTGCTGCCACGCATGATTCTGTGCGTCAACCATGAGCTTTTGGTGAATGAAACGGATACCTACGATATTTACAGTTACAAAGACACAAACGGCGATGGCGTGTCCGATGAAAAGAAAATAGTATATAGTGTCGGAAAGGTCGCGCCTGGCAATTTAGAGCATCAACGCAGTGGATTGGATTGGAATTTGGACAATTACATTTATCAAACCGTTGATCCAGTCCGTTTTCGCTATGCAAATGGTGTGCTTCAAGCTGATTCAATGCCCAGTGGTTCAAATGGACAATGGGGCTTGACGCACGACAATTACGGTCGTTTATTTTTCAGCAGAGGCGGTGGCGAAAATGCAGGATCGGGTTTTCAAATAAATCCCAAGTATGGTGCCTTAGAATTTTCAGATGCCTACGACGAAAAAAGATTCAGTCCTGTTTGGTCTTTGATTTCAAATCCCGATGTGCAAGGTGGATTTCCGAGACTGCGAAAAGACAGCACATTGAACCATTTTACGGCTGCCAATGGTCAATCCATATTCAGAGGCGACCGTTTGCCTGCCGATTTAGTGGGCGATTATTTGATTAATGAACCTGTTGCAAGGATTATCAGACGCGCCAAAGTCGTCAACAAAGAAGGTAAAACACACCTTGAAAATGTTTACGAACGCAAGGAATTCATCGCCAGCACCGACTTTTTTTTCAGACCAGTCAATACTTATACGGGTCCTGATGGGCTTTTGTACATAGTCGATATGAATCGTGGCATCATTCAAGAGTCCAATTGGACACGCAAAGGCAGTTTTTTGCGCGGTAAAATTGATTATTACGATATAGCTAAAATCAATCAACGTGGACGTATTTGGCGGTTGGTGCACGATGGATTTAAGCCCGGTCCAAAACCAAAAATGCTTGATGTACCGGCCTCGTCTTTGGTCGCTTATTTAGACCATCCAAACGGTTGGTGGCGTGACAATGCCCAAAAGCAAATTGTTATTTTAGGCGACAAATCGGTTGTGCCAACCTTAAAATTGATGACAACAGGGCAAAAAAATGTGTCTGCATTAGGCAGATTACATGCGCTGTGGACATTGGAAGGCTTGGATGCCATTGATAAAGACATTATTTACGTTGCAATGAAAGATACCGACCCACAAATCCGACGGGCGGCTATTTGGATAAGTGAACGCTATATCAATCAAAACGACAATGATATGATTGCCCAAGTGGGTAAACTGATGAATGAGAATGATTATGATGTCAAAACACAAATCCTTTTATCATTGGGCGCCAGCAAAAATGAGTTGGCAAAGCAGATTGTTCAAAATCTTTTAAACCAAAACCCCAATAATCGAATGCTGAAAAGCACAAAAGCCAGTATTGACAAAAATGAAGATGCTAAAATATATGGGGCTAAACTCGCGGGCTTTTCCCCTGCTGATAGAAAATTGATATTGGATGGTGCTGAAATTTATCAATCCATGTGTTCGCCTTGTCATGGTGGCGATGGCAAAGGTTTGCCGACAAATGCCGCACCTGCGTTAAGAGGTGCAAAGCATGTGAATAATGATAAAGCCATCGCCATCAGAATTTTATTACATGGTTTAAAAGGACCGATTGAAGGCAAAACCTATCCAAGCGAAATGGTTTCGATGAAAGACAATAGTGATGAGTGGATTGCTTCGGTATTGAGTTATGTCCGCTATGAATTTGTGGGAACATCAATGCGCGTGGGAAAAGGCAGACAATCTGCAGTCGTACAGCCAACTGATGTCAAAACATTGAGAGACCAACACGCTAAAGTAAAGAAGGCTTGGACGATTGCGGATTTGGAAAAATTGTCTGCTGCTGCTGCTACAAAAACTAATTAAAAACTTTAAGTTTGTGAAAAAAACGACCCCCTCAGTATAAAGGAGGTTTTAGCGCAAAAAAACAATAAGAATGACCAAAATCTTTAAAAAATGAAAAAATTGCACATCAATCGGCGGACTTTCATCAAAGGGGCGACCGCAACCTTGGCATTATCTGCAATAGGCGCAAAAGCCGCGCATGTATTAAACCCAGCAAAAACATACCGAGTCGGCTTGATCGGTACGGGCTGGTATGGCAAAAGTGATTTGTTCCGACTCATCCAAGTTGCCGATGTGGAGGTCGTTGCGCTCTGCGATGTGGATAAAAATATGCTCACCACAGCAGGTGGTTTGGTCAGTAAACGCCAAAAATCCAAGACCGTACCAAAACTGTATGGTGATTACCGTAAAATGTTGAAGGAGAACAAGTTAGACATTGTTTTAATCGGTTCTCCTGACCATTGGCACGCTCTGCAAGCTATTGATGCCATCAAAGCAGGTGCACACGTGTATGTGCAGAAGCCTATCAGTGTTGATGTTATTGAAGGCGAAGCAATGGTTGCCGCAGCGCGTAAATACAACAAAGTGGTGCAAGTCGGTACGCAGCGCAAAAGCACGCCACACCTCATTGATGCCAAGAAAAACATCGTAGATGCGGGATTATTAGGGAAAATCTCACACGTTGAAATGTGTTGTTATTACCACATGCGCAACAACGGCAATCCACCCGTAATTCCCGTTCCAGACTTTTTCGATTACGATATGTGGACAGGGCCCGCGCCCCTTCGTCCATACGATGGCATACCGCACAAGAGATGGTGGCGCGCATTTATGGAGTATGGCAACGGCATCACAGGCGATATGTGCGTCCACATGTTCGACACTGTTCGTTGGATGCTGCATTTAGGTTGGCCCCAACGCATTGTTTCTACAGGTGGCATTTATGTACAAAAAGAAGGCAAATCGAATATTTCAGATACCCAAACTGCTATTTTTGAATACAAAGACCTTAATTGCGTGTGGCAACACCGCTCATGGGGAACGGCTGCGAATCCAGAATACCCTTGGTCATTTACATTGTATGGTGACAAAGGAACGCTGATTGCCAGCACAATGCAGTACGATTTTATACCACAAGGGAAAGAAAACGGAGAAAAAATACATAAAGACGTTGTCTTTGAAAAAGAAAAATACCCAGAAGACCTCACAGAAGCCGATATTGAACTCAATGCCGCACCCGCCACAAGGTTGCACATGCTCGATTTTCTAAAAGCCATAGAAAATAAAACAAAACCTGTCGCCGATATCGAAGAAGGACATATTTCAACTGCGAGCTGCATTTTGGCGAATATGTCTATGAAATTGGGTGGCCGCCCTTTGGTTTATGATTCAAAAAAGCGCATCATCGTAGGCGATAAAGAGGCAACTGCCTTGTTACGCCGAAAATATCGCACGCCTTGGGTTCATCCAGAAGTGGAAAAGGTGTGATGCTTAATCTATTTTGGGGCTGAAAGACAAAGCCGTTTCGATGTGTTTATCGAGACGGCTTTTTTTTATGGGTTGCCTTTTATAAACCTTTGGAATGATGCTAAAATGGATAGCCAATGCCAATATTCCATACCATATTGTCTTTGCGCCAACTGCGGTTGCCAAAACTTATTTGATCCAATACCCATTCTGAGCCGCGTTCCAACCAAGGCTTACGGAAAGGAATGCCCACATCTAAGCGAATAATCAAGATATTGATATCTAATCGAATACCGATACCGCCGTCAACAGCTATGTCTTTCATAAACTGACGGGTGAGTCGGGCATCTTCTCCAAATATCAAGCTGTTTTTTGACCAAATATTGCCAGCATCCATAAACAATGCGCCGTGTAATTTGCTGACAAGCGGGAAACGCAATTCTGTTTGGACTTCTAATTTATAGTCTCCACCTATTTGTGGATAGGCAATTTGTTGTTCCGCTGTCGTCAAAACACGACCTGGACCTAACTGACGGGGTACAAAACCCCGCAAACTATTGCTCCCACCAATGACAAACTGATGCGTAAATGGCAAATAAGAAGAATTGCCGTAGGGAAGACCGATACCGATATTGATGCGATTAGACCAATAAACATCGGTGCTTAATTTCCTTGAGTAGCGCACTTCTACGTCCGATTTAAAATACTGAGCAAAATAAGCATCGGCTATTTTTTCACTAAATGCCTGTTTGGGTTGCTTGACTAAGCCTAGGAGGTTACCTGCAAAGTCAACATGACCATTAAAGAAAAAAATGTTTTTTTCGCGGGCATTATTGTTGTTAAAGCTATAATTATAGGTTGTTCCCGCAATGACTTCAGGCAATATAGCATAAGACAAAACAGGGAATTTATTTACTTGCTCTAAATATTGCGCCGAAAAACGCGTGGCATTATTGTAAGTGATACTGAGGGGCGTCAAAGAATGTTCCTTTTTAGCACTTTCTTTCCAATTCAAATTATATTCCCCTCTGATGAAGTTTTTTGTATATAGTTGTTGCCGCCTAATCCATTCATACCCAATGAGAAATTTAGTTACCGGCAAAAAATAGCTGCTTTCTTTCAATCTGAAAGGGGTCACAAAACGCGGCACAGTGAGCGTCAATTCTGTACCCACTCTGAAATTATTATTGTCGCGTAAGGTGTCAACTGATGAGGTTTCTATCGCGCCATACATTTTTACATTCAGTTGTTCAGCCCCCCTCAGTAAATTGCGGTTTTTCCAATTGGTATTGATTTGTCCACCTTTAAAGGAATTGGATTTTGTAAAACCCGCTACTTCTGCATTAAAATTTTTCTTTTTTAAAGGTGTCAAATAGTAATAAACATTCATTCTTTTAGAGGCTAAAGAATCAGTCGTAGATTCATATCTGCTTTTAACAAATTTGAACTGCCCCATGTTAATATATCTATTCAAGGTATTATTGTGTTCATTCAAATTATACACTGAACCTACTTCATAAGTCAATGGACGCACCAATGTTTTAGGTTTATAAGCTTTGACCGTATCTCTAATAAAATAACCTTCGTAATCTGTTAAATTCAGTTTCGACGTATCGGGCGGCGGCAATAACAAAGTATAATTAGGAAAAATTGTGACCTCATGAATCACTTGTGGATAGCGCGCATTTTCAGGCGTTTCCTTTTTAACAATATAAAAGACATTGATTGTATGTTTAATATTGGTTGTGTCAATATAAGCTAATATATAATCAGGGCTAAAAAAATAAAAACCGCGTCTTTTCAACGCCAAATCAATCCGATTGCGCTCTGCTTTTATGCTTTCTATATCAAATTGGTCGCCTTGTTTTACATAGGAAGTTCGACTCCTTATTTTTAAAATATGGCTCGATAATTCACTCGTGTCTAAAACCCATTTAATCGTATCAAACATATAAGGTTGTGTAACTTTAGCAGCGTAAATAGCTTTTAATTTATAACCTTGTGTATCTGTTTTGCCTAAAACTGTTGATTTGAAATATCCTTTATTTTCTAAATAGGCTTGCATATTTGTTTCATTGGCTTTTATATCCACCCGTGTGCTCAAAACTGGGGCTTCCCCCAAACGATTGCGCAACCAATATTTAAAACCCGATTGTTTTCGAGGCTCACCAATCGCGTACCACATAGCTACTTTATATGGAAAACCCAATATCATTTTATTTTTGCGCGGCGCGGCAATGCCCTCTAATGCCTTAGCGATCGGTTTGGGTTTTCCTTTAAAATCTTCTACTTTTTCTACTTTTACTTTTGCACCATTGTACAACAACGTGCCCTCAGGCAAATGCTTTTTTATCTGGCAAGACGTGATAAAAAGAAAGCCGATTAAATATAAATGATGAATGATGAATGATGAATGATGAATTTTCAAGAAGTTGATTTTCAATATCTTAAAATTCAAAATGGTTGATTTTATTTCATCTATTTTACTTAGGATTGGTCGTGTTTTCATTGGCTCTCCTTGTTTTTAATTATTTCTTGAAATTTATCGTAGTCAATCGTAAAGTTAAATGAAACGCCTGTTTCAATAAAATAACCGTCTAACAAAGCTTCGTATTGATTTTTTCTGTATGCTCTTAGCATAAATTTGCCGTCTTTCGACAATTTATATGTTGTATTGACATCGGGAATGAATTGCGTATTGGCACTGTTATTGTTTGACGAGGGGTTTGAGCCATCAACCGTAAAACTTTTCCCTACACTGATATTCAATCTATCGTCTAAGAAATTTTTACCCACCATCACATCTAAATCTGTACGTTGTGCATTCGGGTCATTGTCCACATTTTTCAAATTAATATCTACATCCACGCCTTTAATTAAATCATTTGCAATTTGATTGATGGCACCATTTAAAAAACTACTGACACTTTCATTGCTCAATAAACTATTGCCGCCGCCGTTGCTCGCAAAAAAATCGCTACTTTGTTCACCAATAAATTTATTTAAAATCAAAATAGCAAATACTTGTTTATTCATTGAAGATTCATCAGCCCGCAATTGATCCAATTTATTATTAATGGTGGTTGCCATTTCGGTCGTAACGCCTTCCGCTTTGTCGGGTAAAATAATATCAAACCCAATTTCAGGTTTATCTATTTGACCTTTAACTTTTAATAAAACCCGAAAGGGTGTTTTGCGCTTATAAATATCGTTACTTGCCGCTGTTGCGCCACCAATTTCGTTTTTAATTAAATCAATAGCGGGTGTTTTAACATCGTAAGCTGCCGTAATATCCACATCTGCTTTCATGGGGTCACCGCTTAATGTAATAACACTGCCTTCAAGCAAAGTAAATTTGCGCTTAACAAATTGGTAGCTCATTTCATAACTGCCTTTACTTAAATCATAAGTCCCGAACAAGCCAATGCTGCCATTGGGATTAACCCCTGCATTAATACGTGCTGTGCCTTGCACTTGCAATTCGTCACCCGTTACAGGGTCAACGATGACCGTAAATTTTGCTTCTTTTTCAACTTCAAGATTTAAGTTAAAATCAAAGTTAGATGATTTTTTAAACTCTTGTTGTGCGGCTAAATATTCTTCTAATGTTTTGACAGCCAATAAATTACCAATGGTATCTCTGTCTATAAATTCAATAACACCGTCTCTTACTCTGGCAGAAGGCGGCGAAACTTGACGTACATACGTCACATCTGTACCATTTTTAACAGCTAAATTACCTGTTAAATTCGGCGCAAAAGCATTGCCGGTAACTTGCACTTCCATATCAATAATGGCAGTACCATACACCATATTGTTATCAGCAGCCGTGTTGTTTAAAGCGTGAAAACCCTTGGACTCAATCACTAAATCTGTTGTGAAATCATTTGTTTTTGTTTGGGATAATGTGCCGTCAATAAACACCGTATTATTTGCATCGTCTTTAATTGTAAATTTATCAAAAATTACTGAGGGGTATTTCAAGCGCACTATTTGATTATCTATTTTAATAAAAGTGCCATAAGCTGCCGCCGTGGTTTGTGCGTTATTAAACACAATCTCACCATTCCAAATAGGTTTTGTCGGTTCACCTGTTATTTTGATATCGCCTGTTAACGTACCCGTGCTGTTCTTTAAACTTTTCTGAGAAAATGATTCCACTGTGGTCATCGTTAGTGGATTCAATTTTATGTTTGCATCAAGTGTATTAGCCGCATACACACCTGTTAAATGGACTTCATTGCCATTCCCAAATAATTTACCATCTACCTTAACAGTCCCATTTTCACTTTGCGCATGCATATCCAAATCGCCTATGCTCGTATTTTGAAAAGTGATAGAGTCTATTTTTATATCCCCATCCATCGTAGGAATCGTATTTTTCAAATCGCTCACTTTTACATTTGCATTCAATAAACCATTTACTGACAATGTATTTTCGTCTAATAAAGCTGTAATTGTTTTCAATTTAAAATTAGACACATTGACCAATAAAGGACTGTTAACCGATGCCGTTTCACTATTTACTTTTATCTGTTGTTGCTCATTGTGGATATCGAAATTTTGGACATTAAACCCTTCGGGATTCGTTTTTACTTGGTTCTTTTCATTGACAAGCCAATTTATTTTATTGAGCAACAAATCTTTTCCCAATGAAATATTATAACCTGTATCCTTATTAGGTACAGCAAATACCGTCAAAGCATATTGCTCTTTTTTATTGATATCATGGGTTAAAATATGTGCACTCACATGATTTTTAGAAAAACTGCCATCAATTCGTGCATCATACAATAAGAAACTACTCGCTTGAAGTGTATCAGTCACGATATTGACAAGCAAAGAATCATTTCTGCCTAAAACCGTCCCATTTGTGGGTGATACATGCAACGAACCCATCGTCAATGACGGCACATTCAGTTTGACATTCATAATGCTGTCAACATTAGCTGTCGTGATGTTTCCGTTTATTTCAATAGGTTTATCAAATTTTAAATCTTTAACAAAAGCACTGTATGCGTCATTGGGTTTAATTAAAATATCGGCATTCATAGACCCCTCCCTATTTTGAGGATTTTGAGGATTTTTATTATCATTAGGCACATCCTTAGCCATGGCAGGTGGTACAAATTGATTGATTACTTTTTGTACAAAAGCCGCCATTTGGTCATAATAAACAGTGCTATTCACTTGTGCATCTACAAAAGGCGAAGCAACGGCTATAAATGTTGTATCATTTCTAACAAAAGCTAAAATGCGAGAGCTATCTATTTCGATTTTCTGCCCCCCCTGTGTAATAACGCTGCTGTCTATCTGAATAAGCGCATTTATATTTTTGGGTGATGAATTTTCTACTTTTAGCCGCGTAAAAGCACTGACAATTAAACTGTCCGTTGTAAATCCTAATGCCAATAAATCCGCTTTAGGGATATTCACAACCGCAGTTACTGAGGGGTAGTCGGTTTGTATATCCGCTTTACCGTCGAACGTAATTTGTATCAAGGCATCATCAATAGAAGCTGTGCCGCTGACAATACCACTGGTCAAATCAAGGTCAGTTTTGATATTGTTAATAACGTTTTGATTGAATCTAAAAGATTGAATCGCCGCTAAAACAGACATATTATTGCTCTTCACATCAAAACCCTTATTGCCTTTGACCACAATTTGACCATTTAATAAGCCCAACATCGTATCACGTCCAATCCATTTACCTGTTTCTAAATTGTTAGCATTTAACACCACATCGTACACCATTTTATCAGGCGTTTGAAAACCTTTCAAAGCGGCTTTTACGTCAGCCTTGCCGAAAGCAGAATTGAGTGTGATGTTTGTATTCACGTTTTGCATATTGCCATTAATTAAGCCTTTCACACTCAACCGATTTGGCAAATTTATAGGCTGTGCACTCGCAGGAATAAAAGGCAATATCAACTCTTTGGAAGCAGAAATATCTTTCACATTCAAATTGTAAAATATCTTTTTGGTATCTGTTGGATTCGCCACATCACCCGTTACATTAATCCGTAAGTCCTTGTTTTTAAGTGAATTAACAACCAAATAGGGGATGTATATTTTATGGACATTGCCTTTGATATGCGCATCAATAGATAGATTGCCCAGTACATCCAATTGTTTTTTATAGGTTTTTGACAGTGCGTCCGCCAATAATTCAAAATCTTTTGGGCTGATAATTGTTTGAGTTAATTTTATTTCATTATCGGGCAAAGGAAATATTTGTTTGTTACCACCTTTAAATGATTCAGGATAAATCAGAGCCGTTGCAGCCATTTTTGAATACGGCGTTTGTAAATAAAAATCCTTAATATCTACAATACTGCTGTCCATATCTATAATGCCGCTGAGCGTATCAATCGCAAAGCCACTTTTATCCTTAAAACCAAAATATGTTATATTTGTATTGATATTTCCATTATTAAATTTGGTATTGGCGGCGAGTAGTTTTAATCCTTTTACGTCTAAATGATAATAATCCAAACCCCTGCTTTTTATGGGTTGAGATACATTGTTATAAACAAGCGAGTTGTTTTGTAATGAAATGTCTTTAATGATAATCCCCAGAGAAGTATTATTGCTGGCAATAGCAGTCAGGGTATCGGCTACCACTTTTACCACTTCATTTTCTGTTCTGTGTTGGAAAAGCACGGAGCTGTTATTAAGCACAATCGAACTTGTGGAATATGTATTTAATTGGGTTGTGTTATTCAAATCCTCAATGTCCAAATAATCAATATAATTATCGGTCAACAAATAATCAGGTTTGTTTTCAAAGTAGATATGGCTTTTCTTGATAACGGTTTTGTTAATCGTAAAAAGCGGATTAGGCGATTCTCCATCCGATGGTTTTTGCATTTTGGTGATTAAATACCTAAAATCCAACCCCTCGACCATCAAATCATTGATATCCACATGCAAATCTTTGAGTTTAATGCTGTCCACATTCAGATGAAACTTTTGCAAGTTGACATACATAAAAGTGCCTAAATAATGATCTTTTTGCTTGAATTGTGTATTCGTTACGTCTATGTCTTTAATTTTAAAATTCAAAACTTGGGTCGTATCGGGTTCTTTTACGACTGTTTTTTTTGATGCAAAAGCATCGAGTATGAATTGATAATTGTAAGTGCTGTCCGCATCTTTGTTATAAATATTGACATAAAATTGGTCAATAACGACTTTATTGACCACGTATTTGGATTGGATAAGAGCGAGCATATCAATATCAATCTTGAGATGCTTGCCCGATAGGAGTGTATCTTGGGCTTTATCCAACATAAACAAACCATCTATTTCAATCCATTTTGGAAAGCTGAAATCAATCTGACCGATTTCAAAAGTGGTGTTTGTTTTATGTTGTATATAAGTCTGTACTTTATCGCGTATCAAATTTTTCGCCCAACGTGTTTGCAATGATAAAACGACAATGAGGAGTAAAAGGGCAAGACTTAACAAGGAATAGCCCGTTATTTTCAAAAATCTCTTCATATTGATTAATTAATCATGTAAAGATGAGTATCTTGGTAAAAAGAAACGTTACACAATTTTTTAAATAAATTACATCATTCACACATCACTCAATTACAGCCATAGAAATAGGGGAAAGATTCGGCAAATGGATAGAACAAACAAAAATCACATTATCCCCCCTCAGTAAAACACCTTATTCACAAATATAGTAAAAAAACTGTGTCATAATGAACAAATTGAATCTATTATAACCCATCTTAAAAAATATACTGCACCAAGGTATATTTAAATCTCTTCCCAAACTCATTTCCATCGAAGGTGGGGTAAAACCCTTATTTTTTGTCTAAGTTTACAAGCACCCCTCCCGATTTTATCGGGATGTTCCATCAGTATTTCCGACATACAGCACAATATTTTCAACTAAAACAACAGTATGCTACATAAAATCGCCTTTTTTGTGTGTTTCAGCCTTTGCGGGTCGGTTGCCGCACAAATCCCATTTCAACCTGAAGAAATGGTGAATACGATGATGGGAACGGATTCAAAGCACAGTTTTTCTAATGGCAACACCTACCCTGCTGTCGCCACGCCTTGGGGCATGAATTTTTGGACACCGCAAACCAATACCAATGGCGACGGTTGGCAATACCAATACAGTGCAGATAAAATAAAAGGCTTCAAACAAACACATCAACCTTCGCCGTGGATTGGCGATTATGGGCAGTTTTCCATCATGCCGATGACGGGCAAAATGAATGTGAAAGAACAAACGCGCGGCAGTTGGTTTTCGCACAAAGCAGAAGTCGCAAAACCGTATTACTACAATGTTTATCTCGCAGATTATGATGTTTTGACCGAAATAACGCCGACGGAACGCTGTGCAGCGTTTCAATTCACCTTTCCAAAAACAGACAGTGCGTTCATCCTCATTGATGCGTTTGACAGAGGTTCTTATATCAAAATAATACCCGAAGAAAACAAAATCATCGGTTACACAACCCGCAACAGAGGCGGCGTACCTGCCAACTTTAAAAATTACTTCGTCATCACATTTGACAAAGCTTTTGACAGCATTTTTGCTGTTGACGACAGCGTTGTTATAGCTGGACAAAAGGAAATAACCAGCACACACGCACAAGCCATCGTTGGTTTTAGGACTAAAAAAGGCGAAAAAGTGCATCTGAAAGTCGCATCGTCCTTTATCTCTTTTGAACAAGCAGAATTGAACTTGAGTCGTGAAATTGGTAAACAAGCCTTTGCTCAAATCATGGACAAAGCCAAAAAAGCGTGGCACACTGAATTGTCAAAAGTAAAAGTAGAAGGCGGCACGGAAGAGCAATTGAAGACTTTTTACTCGTGTCTGTACCGCATGTTGCTGTTTCCAAGGAAGTTTTATGAATTTGATGCACAAAATCAAATCGTGCATTACAGCCCATACAACGGCAAAGTGGAGAAGGGATATATGTTCACAGACACGGGTTTTTGGGATACTTTTCGCTCATTGTTCCCCTTTTTGACCATTATGTATCCCGAAATGGACGCACACATCATGGAAGGTTTGGCGAATACATATAAAGAAAGCGGTTGGCTACCAGAATGGGCAAGTCCAGGGCATCGCAAGAGCATGATGGGCAGCAATTCGGCATCTATCATCACTGATGCCTATTTGAAAGGGATAAAAGGCTACGACATCGAGCTTTTATATGAAGCGTTGCTCAAAAATACAGAGGGGGAGGGTCCCATCAATTCTGTGGGTAGAAATGGGGCGCAACAGTACAATACCTTGGGTTATGTGTCGCTCGATGGTTACGGTGGCAGCGCAGCAAAGACACTGGAATACGCGCACGCCGATTTTTGTTTGAATCAATTAGCCATTGCCTTAAAAAAGCCACAAAGCGACATCGAAAAGTTTGCAAAACGCAGTCAAAACTATAAAAACCTCTTTGACCCCAACCATAATTTGATGCGGGGGAAACATGCAGACGGCAGTTTTGATGATAAATTCAATCCTTTCAGATGGGGCGGCGAATTTGTGGAAGGCAACAGTTGGCATTACAGTTGGAGCGTTTTACACGATTTCAAAGGCTTGTCAAAACTGATGGGCGGCGATAAAAAATTGGAAATGATGCTGGACAGCGTCTTTAATCAAGCACCGACTTTCGATGAAGGCAGTTATGGTCGGGTGATTCACGAAATGACGGAAATGGTGGTGATGAATATGGGACAATACGCACACGGCAACCAACCGATTCAACACATGATATACGTTTACGATTATTGTGGCGCACCTTGGAAAACCCAAATGCACGTGCGTGATGCTATGGATAAACTCTACAAACCCACGCCCGACGGCTATTGTGGCGACGAAGACAATGGACAAACAAGTGCATGGTATGTGTTCAGCGCAATGGGGTTTTACTCGGTTTGTCCAGGCACGCAAGAATATGCGATTGGCTCTCCGTTATTCAAAAAAATAACTTTGAGTTTAGAAAATGGCAAAAAATTTATCATCCATGCACCTCGAAACAATAGCAAAAACGTGTACATTCAATCCGCTTTATTAAACGGCGGGACTTACAATAAAAATTATGTAAAACATGCCGATATTATGAAAGGCGGTACGCTTCAATTTAATATGGGCAACCAACCGAATGTGAAAAGAGGTGTTGCGAAAGAGTCTGCGCCTTATTCTTTTTCGAAATGACGAAAAAAAGTACCCCCTCAGTATAACAAACACTTTGTCATTGCGCCGAACGAAGCAATCTTTTTGTCTTTTGTTGACATTTATCAGATTGCTTCGTACCTTGCAATGACGCGTAAATCATCATTTTCAAATTCAAAACAATGAAAAAAGAGCAACCAACAGGCATTACAAGAAGAGGTTTTATTGAAAACACGGCGAAAGCCGTAGCAGGATTCATCATTGTTCCCCGTTTTGTACTCGGCGGCAAAAAACGGGATGGCACAATGTACATACCGCCAAGTGATATGATTTCATTGGGTTTTATTGGCACCGGCAAGCAAGGGAAAGGATTGACAAACTCATTTCTCAATACAGGAGAAGCCCGCATCGTGGCAATCAGTGAAGTGTATAAAGCCAAAGCACAACTGACACTCGAAAGAATAAAAACGATTTATGAAAAGAATACGGCATTAGGTACTTACTCCGATATCGCCGTTTACAACGATTTCAGAGAGCTGTTGGCGCGCAAAGATGTGGATGCCGTTGTTATTGCAACGCCCGACCATTGGCATGCAGCCATGGCAGTGCGCGCAGCAGAAGCAGGAAAAGACATTTATTGTGAAAAACCGTTGTCATTGACCGTAAAAGAAGGGCGCGCGATGGTAAAAGCGGCACGTAAACACAACCGCGTGTTCCAAACAGGCAGTATGCAAAGGTCATGGCCTGAATTCAGACAGGCGGCAGAGCTCATTCGCAATGGTTATATTGGTGACATTAAAACGATAAAGGTCAATGTGGGTGGACCACCAAAACCTTATGATTTAGCAGCAGAACCCATGCCAGAAGGCTTGGATTGGAACGCGTGGTTGGGACCCAATGCCTTCGCACCATTCAATTCTGAACTCGCACCACCGATTACAAAAGATGTATTCCCGAATTGGCGATTGTACAAAGAGTTTGGCGGCGGCATGGTGACGGATTGGGGCGCACACATGTTCGATATCGTTCAATGGGCTTTGGATATGGACAACAGCGGACCAATTTCTGTTACGCCACCCGATGGCAAAGAACATCTTTTCCTAACCTATCGTTATGCAAACGGCATCACCATGACGCATGAGAAATGGGAATGGAACAATGCCATCCACTTCATCGGCACACAAGGCGACATCAAAGTGCAACGCAAAAAAATAGAGACAACGCCCGTTTCACTCGCCACAAAAATCATTGGTGAGACTGAAAAACACGTTTATAAAAGCGAAAACCATTACAAAGACTTCTTGGATGCCATGCGCAAACGCAGTAAACCGATTTGTGATGTCGAAATTGGTCACAGAACGGCAACGGTGTGCAATATTGGCAACATTGCCTATCAATTAAACCGTCCGTTGACTTGGAATCCAAAGAGAGAGAAGTTTAGAAGAGATAAAGAAGCCAATGCCTTACTCGGAAGAGCGATGAATAATGAATGGCGGATAAAAATTTAAGCCGATCCGTATGTGAATTTAAACAAGTAAAAAAAGATTGATTGTATGGCAATCCTCTCTACTGTCATAGGCATATTACTATTGGTGTTGCTGATTTCCTATTATAGGCTGCATACATTTTTAGCCTTTTTAGTGGTGTCTATTGGCATCGGATTGGTTCTGGGCATGAAACCCGAAGCCCTGATGAAAGCCATTCAAAATGGTATCGGCAGCACATTGGGTTCAATAGCGACCATCATTGCTTTGGGTGCGATGTTGGGTAAATTGGTCGCTGTAAGTGGTGCAGCACAGCAGATTTCCTTGAAAATGATAGAGTTGGTGGGGATAAAACATATTCGATGGGCTTTTATGATTACGGGTTTTATTGTTGGTTTGCCCTTGTTTTATTCTGTCGGTTTTATGCTCATTGTTCCTTTGGCGATAACGGTGGCACATCGTTACAACCTGTCAGCAGTCTATGTTTCTTTGCCATTGCTGGCTTCTTTGACCGTTACGCAAGGGTATTTGCCGCCGCATCCTGCTCCTTTATTTTTAGTAAAACAATTGAATGCGGATATGGGTTTGACTTTGTTTTATGGCATAATCATCTCCATTCCCGCTATTTTAATATCAGGTGCGTTGTACGGTTCTACAGTAAAAGGGTATAATACACAACCCAATTTGTCGTTCGTTGCGCCACAAATGCCGCCTGAACAGTTACCTTCTGCCCCCCTCAGTATTTTGACCGTTTTATTGCCCATTTTATTGATTGGTATCAGTGCTATTGTTACGCCTTATTTACCAGAAGGTAGTTTTTCGAAAGACTTTTTTCTATTCATTGGCGATGCCAATGTCGGTTTATTGATTGCTGTTTTATTTGCATCATTGACATTGGGCATTTTTAGAGGCAAAAGCAATAAAGAAATTACCCAATATTATACCGATGCCGTTAAAGATGTGGCTTCGCTTTTTCTAATTTTCGGTGGCGCAGGTGCTTTAAAACAGATACTTACAGATGGCGGTGTTTCTCAAACCATCGCCGATTATATGCAACATTCCAATTTGAATCCTTATGTTTTAGGTTGGGGTATTGCCGCCATTATCCGTGTTTGTGTGGGTTCATCAACCGTTTCGGGCATTACAACGGCGGGTTTTATCGCTCCTTTGATGGCAACGATATCGGTCAATGCCAATTTAATGGTTTTGAGTATCGGGGCAGGCAGCATGATGTTTTCTCATGTCAACGACACCGGCTTTTGGCTATTCAGAGAATATTTTCAATTATCCATGAAAGACACCATAAAAACATGGTCAGTTATGGATACATTGGTGTCTATAACGGGCTTGTTGGGCGTTTTGGCGTTGACCTGGTTTGTTTAAAAAACGATTTTCTAATGTATTAAATCAGCCTAAAATCATGATAAAATTTATGAAAACGTACTTCTTTCTTGTTTTGAGCTTACTCATGACAACAATAGCCTACACACAAAATGCACCCGTCCGTATGGGTATCGTGGGCATGACGCACGACCATGTCAGAGGGATTTTGAATAACCCCAAGCACGAAGGTATGATATTGGTCGGTTTTGCAGAACCCAACAAGGAATTGGCTTTGAGGTATCTGAAAGAAGCCAAATTACCCGATAGTTTGTGGTTTCCGAGCCTCGAAGCGATGATTCAGAAAGCAAAACCTGAAGCCGTTTGTGATTTCAGAAGCACATTCGAGCATCTCGAAACCGTTGAAAAATGCGCGCCTAAAAAAATTCATGTGATGGTCGAAAAACCATTGGCAGTTAATTTAGTACATGCCAAAAAAATGGAACAATTGGCAAAGCAATATGGTATTCAACTCATTACGAATTATGAAACAACATGGTACGCCAGCCATCATCAAGCGTTTGAGATGATTCATACTGAGGGGTCGTTGGGTGACATCCGAAAAGTAGTGATTCACGACGGACATCGCGGACCTAAAGAAATTGGTTGTTCTCAAACATTTTTGAGTTGGCTCACCGATCCTATCAAAAATGGCGGCGGTGCCATTATGGATTTTGGTTGCTACGGTGCAGATATTATGACGTGGCTGATGAAGGGTGAAAAACCGATTTCTGTCACAGCCGTTGCACAAACCAATAAACCTGACATTTATCCAAAAGTAGATGATGAGGCAACAATTATGGTACAATATCCAAAAGCACAAGGCATCTTTCAAGCCTCTTGGAACTGGCCCTTCGACAGAAAGGATGCAGAGATTTATGGCACCAAAGGCTATGTCATTGCTGACAAAACCAATCAAATGCGCGTCCGTTTAGGCGATAGAAACGCCGGTGCAGAAGAAAAAAGGGACGTAACCCCTTTGAAATCGCCCAATAATGATGCTTTCAGTTATTTCGCCAGCGTTGTCAGAGGAAAAATTGACCCAAAAATGGATTTGGGTTCTTTAAAAATAAATATGGTCGTCATGGAAATATTGGATGCCGCTGTGAAGTCTTCAAAAAGCCATAAAACGGTGTTTTTGAAGTAATATAATTTTAGCGTTACAACTTTCCGAAGGTTTCAGAACCTTCGGAAAGTTATTGCAATTGTAATTTACCAACCACTTATCTGCTTACATTCTAACACTTAAAAATGAAAAATTCATCTAAATTTTTGCTGGTGATAACATGCCTTGTTATTGCCTTAATTTGCCAAGCCCTTAAACCCGCTGAACAAAAAAACAATACGCCTAATATTGTTTACATTTTAGCTGACGACTTAGGTTATGGCGATGTTTCGGCTTACAATACTGAGGGGGCTATTGCGACACCTAATATTGACAAATTGGCAGCTGAAGGTATGCGTTTTACCGATGCCCACTCACCGTCTTCGGTGTGTACGCCAACGCGGTATGCGCTGCTAACAGGTCGTTATCCTTGGCGCAGTCGTTTGCCCAAAGGCGTTTTGCGCGGATACAGCCGAACACTTATAGAAAATGACCGTCCAACAGTGGCTTCTTTATTAAAAAGTCATGGCTATCAGACAGCTGTGGTAGGTAAATGGCATTTGGGTGTGGATTGGGTCGTCAATAAAGGGCATGAAAACTTGCTCAATACTGAGGGGTATGGTATCAGTGCAGAAATGAATCCAGATGATATAGATTTTACTAAAAACCCAACACAAGGTCCTAAAACCATTGGTTTCGACTATTCCTATATACTACCCGCTTCATTAGATATGCCGCCGTATTGTTATTTAGAAAATCAAAAATTGACAGAATTACCAACGGCTTACACCGATGGCAATAAATTAGAAACGGGTTATACAGGTCCTTTTTGGCGAGCAGGCAAAATGTCACCTTCTTTTAATTTTTATGAAGTATTGCCAACTTTTATAGAGAAAGCGGCTAATTTTCTTAAAAAACAGTCAAAAAGCAAACCTTTTTTCCTCTATTTGCCCTTAGCCGCACCACATACGCCGTGGGTGCCTAAAAAAGAATATTCAGGCAAATCGAAGGCGGGTGAATACGGCGATTTTGTGCAACAAGTTGATGCGGCGATTGGACAAATCATGCACACACTCGATAGCATGGGGCTTTCTGACAATACAATCGTCATGTTTGCAAGCGACAATGGCCCTTATTGGCGAGAAGATTTTGTAAAAAAGTTTAATCACAAAGCGGCAGGTGACTTTCGAGGTATGAAAGGCGATGCCTTTGAAGGTGGCCATCGAATTCCTTTTATTGTTCGTTGGAAAGGCAAAGTAAAAGCGGGAACGGTGAGCAATGCGACCACCACTTTAGCCAATTTACTCGCAACGTGTGCCGATATTTTAGGCAATAAAGAAGCTAAATACAAAGTCGAAGACAGTTACAGCATTTTGCCTGTTCTTTTGGGCAAAGCCAAACAAGTTCCCAATCAAACAGCGGTTGTGCACAGCTCATCTCTTGGTTTTTATGTGATTCGCAAAGGCGATTGGAAACTGATTGAAGGGCTTGGCTCGGGTGGTTTTACAGTACCAAGAGAGATCCAACCTACCGCAGGCGAACCCACAGGGCAGCTCTATAATCTGGCAATCGACAAGCATGAAGACCATGATGTTTATGCTAAATATCCTGAAAAAGTAAAAGAATTGAAGGCAACATTAGAAGAAATCAAGCAAAAGAAAAATACCCGATGACCGACAACCTAAATATCGCCATTGCACAATTAGCCCCTGTTTGGCTCAATAAAAAGGCGACGCTTAAAAAAATAGAAGAAACCATACAGGAAGCGGCGACGCAAAAAGCCCAATTGGTTTGTTTTGGCGAAACCCTCCTACCCGGCTATCCTTTTTGGTTGGAACTAACGGACGGTGCGCGCTTTAATTCAACCGTTCAAAAAGAAATTTTTGCGCATTACTTGAAAGAAGCTGTCAATATTCAAGCCGGTGACTTGAACAGCCTTTGCGCATTGGCAAAACAATACCGCATAGCCGTCTATATCGGTTGCGCCGAAAGAGCGACCGATCGCGCAGGACACAGCGTTTATTGTAGTTTGGTTTATATTGATAATCAAGGAATTATACAATCCATACACAGGAAATTGATGCCGACTTATGAGGAAAGATTGGCATGGAGTTTTGGCGATGGCAACGGTTTAAAAGTGCATGAACTGGGATCTTTTACTGTGGGGGGCTTAAATTGTTGGGAAAACTGGATGCCGCTTGCACGCACCGCTTTATATGCCCAAGGCGAAAACCTACACGTAGCCGTTTGGCCTGGAAATGTGCGCAATACCATTGATTTGACAAGACATATTGCCCTTGAAAATCGGATGTATGTCCTCTCTGTTTCAGGTTTAATGCGTAAGACGGATATTCAAAACGACATGCCACATCCTGATTTGATACGACAAAATGCACCAGAATTTCTAAGCAATGGTGGCTCGTGTATCGCTGCACCCGATGGCAGTTGGGTGATTGAACCCATTGAAGGAAAGGAAATTGTCGTCACCGCCACCATTAATTTGAATGAAGTCCGAAAAGAACGACAAAATTTTGACCCGTCTGGTCATTATTCCAGGCCCGATGTTTTTGAATTGACTGTTAATACACGACGACAGAAACTGGTTCGTTTTGAGCCTTAGTTGTCAGCTTAAACGCCTGTTAACGATGACAAAATCTTAAGTTAACGGCATGAGTTTTAAGTTCTAATTTTAAGGCTTCGTCAGACAGACTCCTTATATCGGTGCCGCGCATCGCAATAGAGCCACTCTTCCATGTACTCATTTATCTAATAGAAATCCGCGATGACTGCTATCTTGAAAATAAAGAAAGTGATCCGAAGACAATATCGTGTTTTGCATTTTTTCAATTAAATTTCAATTAAAACAACATTATATGGGCGTTATTTTTCAATTATTTTTCAATTTGTTAGGTTTATACGTTCATGCCGTATTATCTTTCCCGCCTAATTATTCATTGCTCATTACAAATTCAAAAAATGATTATTTCATTCGTGAATGAAAAAGGCGGTGTTGGTAAAACAACCCTCGTTACTAATGTTGCAGCCTGTTTGTCTATACGGGGCTATAAAGTCTGTTTGGTCGATACCGACAAACAACAAGCCTCAACTGTGTGGTACAACAATCGCGAAAAGCGAGATATTTTCATCAGTAGTTGTACAGAACCAAAGGTGCTCAATAAGCATGTTTCACAATTACAAGACCAATATGATTTGATTTTGGTGGATGGCCGTCCACACATTGATGAGATGTTAGATCGAACCATGTTGGCAAGTGATGTGGTTGTCATTCCTGTCAAACCGAGTTTATATGATTTTCGCAGCTTTGAAAACTTCTTCGACCGTTTCGAACAAGTCAAAAAGCTCAAAGAAATGAGCCAAGGAAAACTTTTAGGCTTTGTCTTATTCAACGAATACAAAGACCGGAATATCCTTTCTCGCGAGTTAAAAGAAGCCATTGGAGACTATGAGATTGCCAAATTTGAAACCAGTATATCGCCCCGTGAGGCTTACAAACAAACACCAAAAGGAGGAATTGGGGTAACTGAATACACCGATGAAAAAGCCAAAAAGGAAATCGAAAGACTTTGCGATGAGTTAGAGGTTGTTATTAAGCGTTTTTAAAATAATAGGAGATTAATTGAATATTAATGTCAATTTTCAATTAATAATACATTAATATTCAATTAAGTGCCGATTTGCAAAATCTCGTAAAAGTATAACCTGTCTTTTAGGGACTGTGTAAATTATAACATACCCATTCAATCCCGAAGGGATTCAACATGAATAACCCCGAATGAAATTCGGGAAAAAAGCGGGGTCGTTTGTCTCTAACTCCGAAGGAGTTTAACCGGATGAAGCGATAATTAAGTTCAACGCCTTGGGCGTTCCAGCATATTGCTGGTTATTTCCCCGAATTTCATTCGGGGTTATTCATGTTAAATCCCTTCGGGATTGAGATAATAGGAGCGTGAAGCGGGTAGTTTATTTTTTGTATCTTCCCTTAAACCCTCTATATCGTAAAGGGTACTACCTTCTTTTTTCGTTGTTTTATTTATGACGCCATCATATTTGAGGCTTAATACTGAGGGGGAGCGTGATTGGTTTTTAATGTAATTTTAATTCAAAAATTCAATTAAAATTACATTAGTTTTAAATTATCCAAACATTAAATCGTTCTTTAAGCATCCCTGAACAAAGAGAATACTACCCTACTTCTACTTTGGCATTCTAAAAAGCGACATAATTTAAAATTAATGCATATTCAATTGAAATATTCAATTAGATTTGCATTAATTTTAAATTATAAATGCATTAGGATTGGTAAAAGAATAAAGTATCAAACTTTATTTTACAAAACTGTTGAACATCAACGTTTTGCAAATTCATCATTCATCATTTATAATTCATCATTTCCTTAGAGGCCATTTATTAAAAATTGAAATCCCCATGGGGGTTCGTATTGATATCCTGTTTACGATTCGAAACGGCATTACCCCATTCGTCGCTATGTTTTTAGATTTGACAAATCTCCTATTCCGAGCTGTTTACTGAGGGGGGGGAAATCAATGATTTTCTTTTAAAAAGTAAGAGACTTAGAAGCCCATAAATCATAGGGTGGATCTCATTTCATAGAAAAACTCAAAAGGCTTAAAATTTAGAACCTTGCAACATTCGTGTCATAAACACCCCAATCAAAGCAAAATAAGTGAAAATTTCAATTAAAATTGAATCAAATATAAATTAACATGGCGCAAAGTCTTAAAAATTTGAAATTAACAAGTCGGAAAAACCTAAGTGCCGACGAACAAGAAGCCGCACTTCAAGCGCTTCAAAACAAAACAATCGTTGCTGAAGAAGAACCTACAATAGCGGTCGAAAAAGACGTGGTTCGCATCTCAATAGATATTCCACGCCCTTTATATGAAAAAGTAAAAAAAGAATCTAAACTGCGTGGGTACAGTATGCGCGCTTTTTTCGTGCAACGTGGTTGGGAATATTTTGAGTCATGAGTTTGGTTGTTGGTTATTAGGGATTGGTTACTAATAACTAATCCCTAATAACCAATAACTAACAACCACTAAGGGGGGCGGCTCGGAATAGGGGGGATTACAAAACAAACATTGAAAAAACAATTTCATTTTGAAAAGACACACAATTCCTTTTGTGTGTCTTTTTTAAGTCTTTTTTAATAAGTTTTTTAGAGTGCTCACATTTGATTGATTTTCAATAACTTACAAAGGTTTTATCAAACCATATTGGGGTATTTATCAAACCGTATTGGGGTTTATCAAACCATATTGGGGTTTATCAAACCATATTGGGGTAAACGTTTCAATATGGGTCCTTACTAAAGCCTTCATAATCGGTTTATTTTTTGAAATTCAACCAATTTTAATCTGCATAAGTTATTTAAAATGAACACTTTACCTGTTAATTTGGCTTAGCTATGATTTTATCAAACTTTTGGTTTTTAAGTTTGATAAATTGCTGTATCTTGTGCCGTAGATGGAAAAAGTTAGTTTATTTAGGTTTTAATAAATTGAGCAAATGTCAAAAAAAACGCAGTCTGAAGTTATACAAGATTTACAAATAAATCCAGATTACATCATTCTGAATAATCCTTTGGCGACGCCCAAATTCGTGCGGCAAGTGGGTAAAAAAGGTAAGGAGCGGCAGATTACAGAAATATATACACCTAAGATTTTTTTTGAAATCGTTTCTCGATTGACACCCCAACATTTGGAAAATGCAGTGGGTAAGTACGTACAAATCAATTTTAATGTAGGCGATTTTTTGCGTGAATTGGGGCTTAAAAGTTCGAAAAACTATTATAACCACATCATTGACTGCGTTGACGAAATGCAGCGGATTAACATCAAATACGAAGATGATGAGACCTTGGGCAGTTATTCGGTCATTCCTGATTATACTTATGGAAAGTCAAAAGGGGATATGGTTTTGGATTTGAATGTGAAGTTGGTCAAGAAGATTTTGGAGGTCAAACACGACGAAAACTTTAGTTTTTTGAAAAAATACTTGTTTCGACTGCAAAATGCGCAAGCCGTCAAGCTGTTTCCGTTTTTTGTGAGTTGGAAAAACAAAGGCATGGTTGAGTTGACTGTGGAGAGTTTTAAGAAGAAATTTGGTTATGATACTGAGGGGTATAAATTTTTCACGAATATTAAAAATAAAGTCCTTGATCCTGCAATAAATGAAATCAATGACAAAACGGAACTGTTTATCAGTTACACCCTGCTTGGCACCAGTTTGGAGAGTCAAAGACCGCGTGTAACAGGGCTTCGTTTCTTTATCAGCGAGAAAAAAGCACCAAAGCTATTGCTCGCAAATATTCTTCCTGTGCAGCCCCATACAGCCGTAAATGTGCCTTCAGAAGATTACGAAGGCGACATTATACGTATCTTTCACATCTTTGAACCGATGGCAGACGAAGCTGAGATCAAGGATTTTATTAAAAATATGAGCGGATTAGGCGATACAAAAGCTATTTTAGAAGCCTGTTTGTTCGCCGAAGCGGAGCAGGAGAGATTGCAAAAATTGGGAAAATCCATTTTGAGTTTTAGAGGTTATCTTATTGCGGGCTTGCCGAAAGGCATGGGAAAAGGCTTGTTGGAGCAAAAAATGTTAGCGAATCGCCAAAAACAAGAGTTAGAGAAAAACAAAAAAGCGGCGGTGACCAAAACAGAGCAGTTGGATAAATGGTTGACTGAAGCCAAAAACATACGAGAGCAATATCGGGCGGCTGTCAATGAGGTTATCAAGAAGACGGCGACAGACACCGAAAAAGAAAATGTGGCGGCTATACTGAGGGGGCAATCTTCGATTTATGCCAACAAAACGGTTGATGATTTTAGGAATAAAATGTACTTAGTTGTTTTTGTTACGACTTTTATAAAGGCTTTTCCTGAACGATTTGAACTTGCAAATGTGCAGTTTTCAAACGCCTACGAAAGTGTTATGCAGAAAGTCATACAATTAGACAAATCGAAATATAGCAAATTAACTTATTAGGTTTTGTTTTCAATAAATATCGTTTAATTGAAAATCAATGTCTAAATCATGTATTTTTAATTGAAATTTAATTGAATAAAAGCATTAAATTTAAACATTCATCATTCCCTTGGTAATGGATAGTAGCAATCAAATCATACTTTTTGAAGAAAAACAAGTCCGTCGAGTTTGGCACAATGAAACGTGGTGGTTCGTGGTTGAGGACATTATAGGCTTACTGACGAATAGTAAAAACCCGAAGAAATATTTGGCAGCGTTGCGTAGCCGCGACAAGGAACTCGCCAAAGGGTATCCACAACTTGTAGATACCCTTCCTGTCGCTACTGAGGGGGGGACTCAACGAATGACTTGTTCCGATCGGAAAGGCATTTTGCGTATCATTATGTCTGTGCCTTCACCGAATGCAGAACCGTTCAAACTTTGGCTCGCGCAAGTAGGGGAGGAGCGGATGGAGGAAATCGAAGATCCTGAACTCGCTGTGGAACGGATGCGTGAATTGTATATCGCCAAGGGTTATCCGTCAGAATGGATTGATACACGTATCAGAAGTATTGATATTCGCAAACAACTAACGGATGAGTGGAAGGCGCGAAAAGTGAAAGAAGGCACAGAATATGCCATTTTGACTGCCGAAATCGCCAAAGCGACTTTTGACTTAACGCCTTCGGAACATAAACAATTTAAAGGTCTCGAGAAACAGAATCTTCGGGATCACATGACGAACCTTGAGCTTATATTTACGATGCTGGGCGAAGAAGCCACTCGGCACATCGCCGTTGAGGAAAATGCGCAGGGTTTTGAAGAAAACCGCGATGCAGCAGTTCAAGGGGGGCGTTTGGCTGGAAAAGCGCGTCGAAATGTAGAAGAAGACAAACGTTTTAAAGTGACTTCGTCTCAAAATTTTTTACACCTTAAGGAGACAAAAAGTGGAGAACTGCTTGAAGGGCAAGATGAAATAAAGCAGTAAAAGAATGTCGCTGAGACAAAAAATGACTTAGCCTTTTTAAATTTTTCAAAGCGACACAAATTTTATTTTACAAATTTTATTTTAATGATGTGGGGTAAAACGGATAAATCTTGTCTATATTGAGTTGGAAAACCAATTCAATTCTGCAATGGACAATTTACATAAAATAAAAGTGGAAGAAAAGGAGCTATATGTATCTCCTTTGGCGAAGCATGAGGAAGCTCGTGTAGAGCCGAAGCTTATAAGTGAAGAGGTATTTCTGCAAAAAATATTTGCTCAAGATGCCCGCCAAGGCTGTGAAACATTGTTTAAACGGTATTACACCAACTTGTGTAATCATGCCACTCGATTTGTTTATTCGGAAGAGGTGGCAGAGGACATTGTTTCGGAGGTCTTTGTCAATTTTTGGCAGAATCGGGTTTTTGAAAAGATTAATACGTCTTATCGGGCATATCTTTATAAGGCTGTGCGGTACCGCAGCTACAATTATATCAAATACGAATTGAACCAAACGGAAACGCTGTATCCAAACCAAACGGATATAGAAATCCCTGTTCTCCAACCAGATGACATATTGCACTACAATGAGTTATGTCATAAATTGGATAGAATAATTCAAGACTTACCGCCACAATGCCGCAAGGCTTTCCAACTCAATCGTTTAGAAGGTAAAAAGTATGCACAGGTTGCAGAGGAATTGGGTATCACCGTGAGTGCTGTTGAACGCTTGATCAGCCGGGCTTTAGCGAAGTTACGTACTGAACTTAAAGAGGATTGGTTGTTAAGTATTTTATTCATGGCTTCAAGCCTTTTCTGATTTTTTTTTCAAGGCAGTGTGGGGTAAAGCCTTTAGTTTTTGTCTGATTTTAAGAATTAGTTAGATTTTTATACATTCTTGAGTTTAGTTACCCCCCTCAGTATTTTGAGTTTAGATTAAGCAAAACTCAAAAATACTGAGGGGTTACTTTCCAATGAACTTTCAAACCCATTACTTTATCATTTTGTAGTAATCAATATGGAAAAAACGGTTATTCAAAAAATACTATTCGACTACTTCGAGGGCAGGGCGACGTCTATGCAGCGAAGGTTGATTGAAGATTGGTTAAAAGAGAATACTGATAACGAGATTCTTTTTTATCAATACTTAGACGCTTGGGAAAGCCAAAACCCGCAGTATGTGCCTAATGAGGCGAAAGCATGGACGAAATTTGAGTCTGTACTCAGTACGCACGTAACTCCAGCAGCACAAGTAAATAATGATTCACCAATAACATTGAGTAGTTGGCGCAATATCTGGTTTATAGCCGCTTCATTGGTCTTATTGGTCGCTTCAAGCTTGTTTTTTTTCCAAAAGCAAATTTTGTATCGCACTTATGAAACAGGGTATGCTCAAATGCAGAGCATCACGTTGTCCGATGAAACGCTGGTGACGCTCAATGCCAATTCAAAATTGTACGTTCCACGTTGGGGTTTTTATGGCTCAAAACGCGTGGTTCTGTTGGATGGTGAAGGCGAATTTAATGTCAAACACACCGAAGATAACAAAAGATTTGTCATCAAAACCGATAGTGATTTTGAAGTAGAAGTCTTCGGTACGCAGTTCGTTTTTTATGCCCGAGAACATGCTAAAAAGGTGGTCTTAAATGAAGGAAAAGTGCAAATCAATTACCAAGCAGGCAAACAACAAATGATGACACCGGGCGACGTTGTAACGCTCGATTCAGCCTCTGACATATTAGAATTGTCAAAAACTGATAACCCAAAAAAATACAGTGCATGGAAATATCATCAATTTTATTTTGACGATACCCCGCTATCGGAAGCGGCAATTACCATCAAAGAACACTTTGGGCTTCAAATCATTTTTAAAGATTCAACCCTTGCCAATCGTCGTTTATCGGGTTATTTCAAAGCTGAAAAATCAGAAGATTTGTTCAAAGCTTTATCGTTGCTCTTGAATATTGATATTCAACAGCAAAAAGATAAGGTCGTAATTTCAAATAAATAATACACAGGTATATTGATTCTTTTTTCTCTAAACAATAAAATCTTACGCGTATGAAAAACTTTTTCACTAATAAAGTATCCGTCAGTATTTTAGCAATGGCGCTTTTGGCTTTTCATCCAGTGATGATAGCTCAAAATATGTCATTGGCTCAAAATACACCCAATGTTCGAGAAGGTAAAACTCGAACTTCTCCACAGTCTAAACGGCTGAAAGATGTACTCAATGAATTGAGCCAACAGCATCAAGTTAGTATTTTGTTTGAAGATGCCACCGTACAAGGTTTTGTCGTCAATCCGGACAAAATAAAAAAAGGGCGTTTAGAGTCGAAATTGGACGATATACTCAAGCCATGTAGCTTGACGTATAAAAAGGTCAATGACAATGCCTATATCATTATGGTCACGGCAACACCTAAATCTCTTGACAAGCCAAGCCAAGATGGTCGTAAAAGCGAAAGCAGTATTCCCTCGCTTCCCAGTCAAAACGAAGGAAAACTTACGCTACAAACGCAAAAACTCGAACTGAATGAGCCTCTTAAACCCGAAATTATAGAACAAACCGTAACAGGTAAAATCATTGATGAAAAAACAGGCGAAGGACTGCCAGGCGTAAGTGTGGTTGTAAAAGGCACTCAGAAAGGAGCGATTACAGATATTGACGGCACTTTTTCGCTTAGTGTTCCTGATGGAAAAGCGATTTTGGTTTTCAGTTTTGTGGGTTATGATTCGCAAGAAGCCCTCGTAGGAAATAGCTCAGTCATTAATATCAGCCTAAAACCCGATTTAAGGCAATTGGATGAAATGGTCGTTGTCGGCTACGGCGAGCAGCGCAAAAAAGACTTGACAGGTGCGGTGGCTTCTCTCCAAACAAAGGACATCACAAGAGCGAATCCTGTTTTAGCTTCGAAAGCGATTCAAGGTCAAGTAGCCGGTGCGACTGTTACAAAATCAAGTAATAGACCGGGTGCGGGTTATAACATTACGATTCGTGGTGAAAATACCATTAATAACTCCACAGAGCCTTTGGTCGTTATTGACGGTTTGATGGGTGGTAATATCAACAACCTCAATCCCAATGATATTCAGTCAATGGACATCTTGAAAGATGCGTCTTCAACAGCTATTTATGGTGCAAGGGGCGCAAATGGTGTCATCATCATCACGACAAAAAAAGGCGTATCTGGCAAACCAAGAGTGAGCTATGATGCCTATATCGGTTCAAAAGTGCCAGGACACGTGCCTAAACTGATGAATACGGCGGAGTTTTATAAAAATACTTATACCGATAGAGTATTAGAAGGTTTAGTAGGCGCTACTTTTTCGACTGCTGAAAGAGCGAATATTGATGCCAATAAAACCACTGATTGGACAGGTTTGATTACAGAAAATGCTATGCAAATGGGTCATAACTTGAGCGTTTCGGGTGGCACAGACAAGACAACTTATCGCTTTTCAGGTGGTTTTTTGAATGAAGATGGCAATGTGCTTGCGACAGGCTATAAAAGATATAACCTAAATGCGGGTTTGGACAGCAAATTAGGCGAGCGATTTAAAGTCGGTTTCACGACTTATGTTTCTTATAGTGACCAAGAATTTGGCTCACAAGAATCGTTGCGTGGTTCGTATCGGGCGCGTCCAACAGGAACGCTTCTATACAGCGACCTTGCCAATCCGTCAGAGACTAAGGACATCAATGTCAATGGTTATGCTTTTTGGATGGGCATTAATGATGCACAAGTACCTAATCCTTTGATGGACGTTGATCCGGATCAATCTAAGTTGAATACAACCAATGCCACTTTAATGGGCAATGCTTATGTTGAGTTTGAGCCAGTAAAAGGCTTAACGTTTAGGTCTTCGCTTTCAGCCATCAGCACCAACGAACGCCAAGGAGACTACCGTGGTCAATGGACAAAATCTCAAATTGGTGCAAAACCAAGAACACAATTTGACCAAAGAACATTAGCGAGCTATACTATGGACAATATCGCCAACTACAATACCCATTTTGGTAAACATAAAATCACTTTAACCGCTTTACAAAGTGCTTATTATCAAAGAAATGAGACTTACACAGTAGCTGTTAAAGACTTGCCTTATAATTCAATTTGGTATGCTTTGAATACAGGAACAATTACTGCCAATAGTAGTTCATTGGTAGAAAGGTCGCTGTCTTCTTATATGGGCAGAGTGAATTACAGCTTTGGAGATAAATATTTATTGACACTGACAGGTCGTTCTGACGGAGCGTCACAACTTTCAGAAGGTAATAAATGGGCGTTTTTCCCATCTGTTGCGGCAGCTTGGCGTTTGAGCGAGGAGAAATTTGTTCAAGATTTGAACATCTTTTCAAACCTTAAACTCCGCTTAAGTTATGGTCAAGTCGGTAACGCAGGTGTCAATCCTTACACGACTCAAGCAGGTTTGTTGGCAACAGGTTATGATTTTGATGGTGTCGCTGCGAATGGTTTTGCACCTTTAAATTTGGCTAATAAAGACCTTAAATGGGAAAAAAGTAGTGAGCAAAACATAGGTATAGATTTCGGTTTTTTTAGAAACCGTATCAACGCATCGCTTGAATTGTATAATCGTAAAACGGTGGATTTGATACTCAATAATAAGATTCCCACGGCTTCTGGTTTTACGCAAGTGGTTGCCAATATTGGTCAAATTGAAAACAAAGGTGTTGAATTAACTTTAAACACGGCTAATATTGTTAGAAAGGATTTCAATTGGAACAGCACCTTTACGTTCACTAAAAACAATAACAAACTGTTACAATTATACGGCGCAGGTCAGACTGTTGATAAAGGCAATAGACTCTTTGTGGGTTACCCCATTCGCGCCAATTTTGAATACAAGTTTGATGGCATCTGGCAAACATCAGAAGCGGATTTAGCAACAAAATACGGACAAAAGCCTGGTCAAGTAAAAGTTGTAGATACCAATAATGATGGTAAATTATCCGCCGTGGAAGGCATTGATGACAGACAAATATTGGGTTCACAATTGCCTAACTTCTTGATGGGCTTTACAAACAGATTGAATTATAAAAACATAGACCTTTCTTTCTTTATCTATTACCGCAACGGCACGCAATACAGCAACAGTACTTTGTCTGGCACTTTTGGCGAAATCAGCGGCACGCGCTACAACAAATTGGCTTCAATAGACTATTGGAGAAGCGATAATCCATCGAATACTTATTGGGGCGTTGCTGGAGCCGGTCCTTATCGCAATGCAAGTAACTTTCAAGATGCCAGTTTTTTGAGGATTTCTGATATTACGTTGGGTTATACTTTGCCGAGTGCTGTGATGAGCCGTTTAAAATTGTCCACTGCCCGTATTTATGCCCAAGCATCCAATCCATTTATTTTTACGAAATACACAGGATTTGACCCAGAATTTAATTCAGCTATTTATCAAGATGACGTGCCTTCAATTTTATACACTTTTGGGGTTAATGTTAGTTTTTAATCATTAGCGGGTTAGATTCACTAAATTTTAAAAATTTAGTGAATCTATACCCCCCCTCAGTATAAAAGCTGTTTTAAACAAATTAATTCGTTCTCATTAATTTTAAAAAGAAAGAAAATGAAATCTATAAGAAATATAAAGATTGCTCTTCTAACAATAGCCTTTATCAGTGTCGTTTCATCGGGCTGCAAAGACAGCTTTTTAGTTGAAAGTCCAGTTTCGTCATTGACAACAGACAGCTATTATAAAACCGAAGCAGGATTTGAAGACTTGGTTAGGTCTTGTTATCCCCTGTTGCGAAACATCCACCAAAATAGGATTTTGGTTTTAAATGGCACGGATATTTTCGCAAGTCAAGGTGGTTGGAATCCGTCTGCGGTGAATGGAAAAGTAAATGTACCGAGCCAAAACGATGTCTATGATGCCCGTTTCAATGCGACGATAGGAGAAGTTCAAAGCCTTTGGCAATTATTGTATGCTGAAATAGGGCGGACTAATACCGCCATTTCACGTGCCGATGCCGTCACCTATACAATTCCTGCAACAAAAGACGTGCGGGTTGCAGAGGCTAAATTTTTACGTGCTTTGTGCTTGTTTTATGCTGTTCAACAATGGGGAGATGTACCCATGCCGTTAGTTGAAAATACCGCATCTGGCAAGGACTTTCCAAGAGTGCCGTCTGCCGATATTTACAAACAATTGATTACAGATTTGTTGGATTGCGAAGCCAAATTACCTGTTACGGCATCCAATTATGGACGCATCACAAAAGGCACAGCGCAGTTTCTTTTAGCTCGCGTCTATTTGACACGCGGTTGGAATTTCAACAATGCTTTAGGTGGCACAGCTGCCGATTTTGATGCAGCCATTACTTATGCTGATAAAATTATTGATGTTTATCCGTTGGCAACAAATTACAGTGATTTATTCCCTAAGCGGTCAAACAATCCTTTGACGCAATATACAGGTGCTCAAAATGATAAAAATGCAGAAATTATCTTCGCTGTCCAATGGAATCCCGATGTTTTGACCAATAAAACAGATGCGGCTTTTGGAGTAGATCCTGCAGGTGGCAACGATTTACATTCAAAATTTGGTCCCAGTGGTGAAGGTTTCCCCGGCAGCAAAGGAAGAACGCCGGACTACAACCGTGGTCAAGGTGTCCATCAAGTAACACCTGCCGCTTACCGCTTTTTTGACCCAGACAATGATATGCGTTATGCCCAAGATTTTGTCAACGTTGGCTATGCTTTATCCGCAGTATCGAATTTCAAACCATTGCCACAGAGCAACCCTACTTTGACATTTAACATTGCCGCTGGAGATACCGTCATTCTTTGCAGACCGTGGAATAACCCAACCACAACCCTCGCTGAAAGAGGTATTGATGTAGGCGGCACAAAGAAATATTCTGTTGTCAATACCTATGAATATGGTGGTGGCTATCCGATTGACAATTCAGGCTTGCCTGTTCAACCACCACTTATGTGGAAGTTTTGGCAGCCCGGTATTCCCTATGGCGATGCTTATGGTACGTTCAATGAATGTATTTTCCGTTCCGCCGAAGCCTATTTGATTGCAGCCGAAGCGATTGTGAAAGGTGGCAAAGGTGCTAAATTAGGCACTGCCGATGTTTACTACAACAAAGTTTTGGACAGAGCTTTGGGTACTAAAAAAGGGTCAGACCCGAAATGTGCCGCCGCACCTGAAGACCAAAAATCTTTGGCAACAGCTTCTTACAGAGCAACAGCGAGCAACGTCACCATTGATTTGATTTTAGATGAAAGAGCCAGAGAGTTTTTGGGTGAGTACAACAGATGGTTTGACTTGAAAAGAACAGGTAAATTTGTCGAACGTGTCAAAAAATACAACCCTTGGACAGTAGGGCAAGCTATTTCAGACAAACATAATTTGAGACCCATTCCACAAGCAGAAATTGATTTGTCGTTTCCAACGATCAGCCAAAATCCTGGCTATTAATTCGTAAAACTCTTGGAGGGTTTGTAGCCCTCCAAGAGTTTTTCCAAATGAATACCCCTCAGTATAAAGCTGTTGGACGAGTATTTCCTTCCATTTCTCTTCTTTTTTGTCAATAAATTGGAATAACTATGCCGTTATTGCCACTATCATTATATTGCTGATGATTTTCTTGAAAAAGGAAAAGAACCATTCTTAATGATTAAAGTAGTAACCGTTTTTTAAAAATGAAAAAAGAAATAATGACAACAAGCAGACGTAAATTCATCAAATCAAGCGCAGTGGTAGCGGGCAGTTTTTTCATCGTGCCACGCCATGTACTCGGCAGAGGTTTTGTCGCACCCAGTGACAAACTCAATATTGCAGCTATCGGCGCAGGCGGAAAAGGCGCATCTGACATTCTACATGCTTCAAATAATGGCATGAACAACGTGGTCGCGCTTTGTGACGTGGACATGGCACGTTGTAAAAGCAGCATTGACAAGTTCCCCAACGCCAAACGGTACAAAGACTTTCGTGTCATGCTCGAAGAAATGAAAGGTGATATTGACGCAGTCACCATTTCAACGCCTGACCATCAGCATGCCGTAGCAGCGATGGCAGCCATGCAAATGGGCAAACACGTCTATGTCCAAAAACCGCTCACACACGACATTCACGAGGCGCGGACATTGACTGAAAGCGCAAGAAAATACAAAGTCGTCACCCAAATGGGCAACCAAGGATCTTCTAATCCCACTCAAAAAGTCATGATGGATTGGTTGGATTCTGGCAAAATTGGTAAAGTGAGTACGGTTTATATCTGGACAAATCGCCCTGTCTGGCCACAAGGCATTCCAGTACCCACTGAAAAACCGGCATTGATTGAATCTATGGACTCAAAAGATTGGGATTTGTGGGTCGGAACGGCTTCATGGGTGGATTATCATCCTTTATATCATCCGTTCAAATGGCGTGGTTGGTGGAATTTCGGCACAGGTGCATTGGGCGATATGGGTTGCCATCTGATTGACCCAGCGTTCCGAGTTTTAGGTTTAGGTTATCCAACAGAAGTAGAATGTAGTGTCGGACAAGTGTTTATACAAGATTGGAATGCGGAATATATCCCCGAAGGCTGCCCACCTTCATCAAGCGTTCAATTGAAATTCCCTGCGACTAAGCGCAATAACACACCCGTCACCATGTATTGGACAGATGGCGGTCTCCGTCCTTTCCATCCCGATTGGATTCCTGCCAACGAACCACTTGCAGAATCTGACAGCAGCAATGGCGTGATGATGATTGGTACAAAAGGCGTGATGACCTGCGGTACTTACGGCAATACACCTAAAATTTACATGAAAAATGGTGAAAAAATAGAAATGCCAAAAGCAGACCCCTCAGTAAAATCGCTGCCTGAACATGGTCATCAAATCGCCTGGACAGAGGCGTGCAAAGCGGGTTTCAACAGTGCACAACACAAAGCCCTGTCTTCTTCATTCGACTATTCAGGTCCTTTGACCGAAACTGTTTTGATGGGTAACTTGGCTATCCGCAGTTATATGTTGCGTACAGCAACCGATAGACCCAATAGGTTCAACTACGATGGTCGTAAAAAACTACTTTGGGACGGTACAAATATGAAAATTACAAACTTTGAAGATGCCAACCAATTCGTTTCACGTCCTTATCGTGAAGGTTGGAAATTGGTATAATCAATCCCCACAACACTTGGGGAGTCACTTCGCAACCCACAGCGATTTGACTCCCCCTAATTTTAAATGGATGTTTTCCTTTTGCTAATAGGAGGAATCAATTATCTTTTTTTACACGCTTGCCATAAGGCTTTTTATGCAATAAATATTTTATGTGAATCGGACACATGAACAGCGAAGCTATAAATTTTACCCCCCTCAGTATAAAAGCCAATGCGACATATTTTGCATTGGCTTTTCGGGTTTTTATACCCCTCTGCATTTCCTTAGTTCGGCGAGGTTCAAACCTCGCCGAACTAAGGAAATCAGTTTTCTTCTAAATCAATTTTCCTATTTACACACTTTATTTCTATGCTTCTCTTTCTCCTCGATTATCTATCTTTATGGCATGAAAAAATCACCAATAGGATACAAATATTAGATAAAATACTGAGGGGGTATAAAATTCACAAACTATTGATTATCAAATAGATTATAAAATCAATTTTTTATTAAACATGGCTAAAAATAAACCATTTAGAACAGCATTTTTCTCTTTATTAGTGCTGTCTATTTTCCTTGTTGGGTTCAATGTTCTCTCTTTTGAAGAACCTAATATTTCACTCGAAAACTATCAAATAGAAGAAGGTTTTGATTTAAGCATAGTGGCATCAGAGCCGTTTCTAAAAGCCCCCGTCAGTATGGATTTTGACGATAAAGGCAGGATGTGGGTGGTAGAAATGATTGGCTATATGCCCAATCTCGAAGGCACCGGCGAAGATGAACCCAATGGCAGGATTACAATTTTAGAGGATTTAGATAAAGATGGCGTGACAGACCATGCCAAAGTATTTTTAGATAAACTTGTGCTGCCCCGCGCATTAGCGCATGTGTACGGCGGGCTTTTATATTCTGATGGACCCAAGTTGTGGTTTGTAGAAATAAAAAACGATAAGCCTGGCAAAAAAACGCTGGTTGACCCTGTGTATGCTGAGGGGGGCAATGTCGAACATTCATCCAACGGATTGATGATGAATATTGACAATTGGATATATAATGCCAAATATAATTTTAGGTATCAGCGCAAAAAAGGAAAATGGTTGAAAGAGCCCACTTCTTATCGTGGTCAATGGGGCATTACGAAAGACAATTTTGGCAGGCTCTATTTCAACACCAACGGCACCAATTTAAAAGGCGACTATGTTTTGCCTAACAGAGTGCTTAAAAACAAGTATTTTAAGCCAACTATAGCTGAAAATCAAAGATTAGCAAGTAATCGGGTATTCCCGATACATGAAACATCGGTCAATCGGGGTTATCAAAACGGTATTTTAGACGAAAAAGGCTATTTGAAAGAAGTGACGGCGGCTTGTGGTCCTTTGGTGTATAGAGGAGGGATATTTCCCGATGCTTATAATCAAAATGCGTTTGTGTGTGTGCCTGAAGCCAATCTGATTAAAAGGAATATATTGAATTTTAAAAATATCCAAACCACTGCCAGTCAAGCGATTGAAGGTAAAGAATTTATTGCTTCCACAGATGAGGGTTTCCGTCCCGTCAATTTGTTCACTGGCCCTGACGGCGCGATGTATGTGGTAGATATGCACAGAGGTATTATCCAACACAAGGCGTATATTACACAATACCTGACCGAACAACTGGCGGGTAAAAAATTGGATACTTTACAAAATGCTGGGCGTATTTTGAAAGTGGTTAATAAAGCAATAAAACCTAACCCAATACCCGAGTTGCCTAAAGCCACAAGCAAAGAATTGGTCGCTTTGCTCAATCATCCGAATGGTTGGTTAAGAGACCGAGCGCAACAATTATTAATACAAAAGAAAGATAAAACGGTTATTAAAGATTTATTGGGTTTAGCAAAAACAGACAATGAATTTGCAACGCCCATTCATGCGATTTATGTGTTGGATGGCTTAAATGCGCTGTCATTCGATATTTTGACGGATATTTTAAATCAAACAAAACAACCGCAAACAGTTGCCCATGTCTTGGGTCTTTTAGAGCGTTTTGCTCCCAATGCGAATGTAGCTAAAATGAAAGCGACAAGTACCCAATTATTGGCTCAAAACAATGAAACGATAGACCTTTATTTGTCGATGTCGTTGACTGCTTGGCTCAAATTGTCGGAGGCTACTTTTTTGCCTATTCTTTCAGAAATAGATAAAAAATATGCGAAAGAAAAAATATTTCAAGAAGCCATTATCAGCAGCCTTGAAGGTAAAGAAGGGCTGTATCTCAAAACCATGAATCCAAGCGATTTGCTAAAAAGCAATTTGGCGGTGGCAATAAAAAACCATGAAAAAAAAGAATTAAATTCGATTTATGTAACCGAAACAAATAAGGTAGATAACAGAACCAAAGGGTTGCAGCTGTTTAGGACAATATGCGCTACCTGTCATGGCGCGGACGGTAAAGGCATCCCTGATTTAGCGCCGCCGCTCAAAGGTTCTGAATACGTCAGTGGCTCGATACACCGACTGACTGCCATTGTTTTACATGGTTTGAGTGGACCTATTCATGTCGAGGGGAAATTGTATCAATTAAACAACGATATGCCCGGATTGATTGATAACAAATCATTAAGCGATGAAGATATCGCCAATATCATTAGATATATTCAAAAAACTTTTGTCCAAGAACAAAAAGGTATTACGGCAGATGAAATTAAAAAATTGAGAAGTAAAAAGCCTTTAAATGGCGGACTTTTTAACGAAAAAGAATTGCTGGAAGGGGTTTTTGAGAGGTAAAATACTGAGGGGGGTATTTCAAAGATGAAGGAGTAAACAAAATCAGATTTTGGTGATAGGGTTTTCAAATAACAGGTAAAATCATACAAAATGTACTTGAAGGAGCCTTTGTGCTACTCGATGTAAAGCATCTTGAACACCAATAGGGTCTTTTGCCACAAATAATTGTGGCGTATCGTGCCAAATGAGTATTTCTTGAACGGTCAAAGGGACTTTCATTGCTCTAAAATTTTAATTTTTGATAAATTAAAGGTTATGCTGCGCCACCATGAATGATGGTGTATATCATTGCCCGTTTGTGGTACTAAACCGTCTTCTTCCGTCAAATCTACTTGAAAAATAGGCTTGTTTCGCAAGTTGGGGACTATGTTTTTAACCCTTTTTGCGCCTTCGTTATCATTAAAAACTGAAAGTGACCTCGCTACACATTCGCTTACGTAAAATACCCTATGCGGAAAACGTTGGCGATGCGACCAAAAACAACTATCACTTGGTGGGACACTGCCAAGTCTAAAATACGGCTCTTTTGGCACAAAGGCTTCAAGAGGTGGACAATCAAGTGGGAGGCTTTCGGACCAGTTCATGCTGAGAAGGTAATAAAAACAATACTTCTTCTCAAATATTTTAATTCATTTGCACTGCAAAATAAGAAATAAGAAAAAGAATGAAAAAAGAAGATAAAACTCCCGTTAGTCGTCGCTCATTTGTGAAACAAACGGCTTCAATTGCTTTAGGTTCTTCCGTACTTTCGGGGATACCCCTCAGTATTTTTGATGAAAATAAAGCCATTTATCAAGCAATGGGCACGCGGGTCGGTGAAGTCACAGATACTTCTGCCATTGTATCGCCCTGATTCCTGATTTCACTTGATAGGCAGTCCATATCTAAAATTGCCCTGTTTTTTCATTCGATTGTCTTTGGGTTTTGTGTATAGATTAATAAGGGCGTTGTCTATGATACAGAACATACTAAAATGTATTTTCAAAATTTTACGACTTCACAACTTCATGACGTCGTGAAGCCATTACCTGTTCTTGCCTTTTTCGTGCTTCAAGGCTCTTACGCTTGTTCTACCACGACAACTGTAACGTATGCGTTCGAGCAAAATCACCTTTTGCCTCCCGCAATATCGTCCTACCTTTGCGGCATAGAAAAATAAAAGAGATGTTAAAAGGAAAAAAGAAGTCAGAACAGATGTCGTCGTTAGTAAAGAAGTGGCGCGCGAGTGGCCTTAGCAAGCAGGCGTTTTGCACGAAAGCGGGCATCAATGTGCATACGTTTGGGTATTGGATAGAGAAAGAGCGTGGTGAATTGTCGAGCAAAGGCTTTATAGAAGTTATAACAGTACCGGCCACGAAAGTTAAAGAGCAAGGCGAGGTGATGGAGAGCGGCGGATTAATAGAAATGTCGTTTCCGCAAGGTGCAATACTGCGGATGAATAGTTCGATGAGTCCGTCTGATTTGAAGATTGTAAAAACACTCTTATACTGAGGGGTATGTGGGGATTGGAAAAGCAACAACGGTACTGGCTTTGGTCAGGGAGTACAGATATGCGCCGGGGCTTCGATGGTTTATCTGGTATGATACGACGCGAGATGGCAGAGCGCGACCCTTTGAGTGGTGAAGCGTTTATCTTTTTGAATGGGCGACGGACGCAGATGAAAATTTTGGTTTGGGAAAGCGGTGGTTTTTTGCTGTATCACAAACGGTTGGAGAGTGGGACATTTGAGCGCCCCGTGTTAGACGCGTCTGGTTCAGTAAGATGGGATGAGTTGATATTGATGGTAGAGGGTGTTGTTTTAAAGGGTATTCAACGGCGCAAACGGTTTAGTTTTGCAGCACCTAAAAAGGCATGATTTTTCTGGATTTTCAATTAAAAAAGCGTGCAAAATGCTTGGTTATGTGCGGGATAAAGTCGTATCTTGAGGAAGATTTGAAAGGGGATTTCACATCATTTTCAAAGAAAAACGGATAAAAATCACATAAAAAAGCAAAGAATTGCCAGATTTAGAGCCTATATCGAAAGAGCAACTTTACACAGAGAATGCACAGCTCAAAGAGCAAGTGACGCATCTGCAATTCCAGTTGGCACAAGTCAATCGGTTGCTGTTTGGACAAAAACGCGAGCGATTTACGCCGACAGAACAAGCGAGGCAAGCGACCCTTTTTACCATACAGGATGACAATGGCACATCCTGCGACAATCAGGAAAACGAGTCCATTGAAACACCGAATGTACCCATCAAGAAAAAGAAAGGACAAATCGCAGGCAAACTGAATCCAAACCACAAAGGATGCAACGAATTTCCGGCACATCTACCGCGTATGGTGGAAATTTTGACCCCCATAATCGTCGCCAATAGTCTCAGGCATGGATATCAAAGGCTCAACTATTGTGGGTTGGATTGACGGTACGTGCAAGTTATTGCTCCCGCTCTATGAAAAATTGACCGAATTGGTCTTCGATACCCCCTATTTGCAAGCCGTTGAGAGTACTTTGCAATGTCTTGAAAATGCCATAAAAGGCAAAAGCCCCAAATCTTATCAATGGGTCTATCGAAATGTCCTAAAAGGATTTATTTTGTTCGATTATCAGCGCGGACGCTCTGGCGGATGTCTCCATCCTAAGGTCAAAAAATATCAAGGATGCCTCCAAACCGATGGCTATTCGGTTTATGATGCCCTCAACGGACTACCCAACTTGACCCTTGCCAATTGTTGGGCGCACGGGCAGTAACTCACTCTTTTCGTTCGGCTACCGATATTACATCTTTTTACCACACCATTTTGGAATTGAAACTTGCAGACAAGCCAACAGACACGTCTTTGACGTCAAATGAATGTTTTCGCCCCGCTATAATTTTCTCTAAATTCTTTTGGGGTGCTATTATGTTTGGTTTTAAAAACGCGGTTGAAATAGGATAGATTATTGAAGCCGTTTTTATAAGCAATTTCAGCGATAGAATGGGTGGTTTCAATCAGCATCCGAGAGACGTGACCTAAGCGGATTTCGTTGAGGATTTCGACAAAAGTTTTGCCTGTGCGTTTTTTGATAAAACGGCTGAATGAGACCTCCGTCATACCAGCTATTTGAGCGACAATACTGAGGGGTATTTCTTGATTGAAATGAGTTTGTATATAAGCAAACACTTTTTCAAGGCGGCGGCTATGGTAATGTACTTCTTCATTGTCTTTAAAAGTATTATTTGACAATAGCACCATGTCTTTGGACTGTGATAAGTCATGCAAAATAGACATCAATTCTAAAACCGATGAAAAGCCTTTTGTTTTAGAAAGTTTTTCGATACGGGGATAGATTTTTTGAATTGTTTCAGGTGGAAATAATATGCCATGTGCGGCTTTTTCAAATAGAGATTTTATAAAAATCAATTGATTGCGCTCTAAGAGTTTTTCATCAAATAAATCCTTATGAAACTGAATAGTGATTTCCTGAATTAAAGGTTTGCCTTCTTGCCAATTATATTGGTGGGTGAACCAACCATGTGGTAAATGGCTGCCTATCAATACCAATTCAAAATTTTCAATAACCCCAATATGGTCTCCCACGATGCGTTTCACGCCTTTCCCATTGATTATCACATTCAATTCCATTTCTGAATGGTGATGAAGAGGGAAATCAAACTCTTTTTTATCTCTGGAAAAAATGGCGAAACAATCGAAAGGGGTAAGTGGTGTAATTTCTCTATATATATTGCTCATAATGATAAAAAATATAATTGTGGTGATACTACAGAGGCTGTAAAGATTAAGCAAAATTAGCGTAAAATCGATAGAAATAAGTGAAAAAGGGAAATTTTAAATTTGTTTGTCTCAAAGCATCGTTGTGGGAATTCAAAACGTTTTTTAGTCATTATAACAGTATATACGGTTTTAGCGGTTGCTGAAAATATTAATACTGAGAGATCTATGTTTTTTTATTATATTATATTGCGTTTTATGTAATATCGAGAATTAATAGTACTATCTTAGGATAAAATAGTACTATTATTCTGAAAGACGAATATCTACCTTTGCACAGAACCATTTTGAAATACAGCGTTAGATGGAAGTCACTAGAGGATTCATTTAGCACTATTAACCAAATGACTCAATCGCTCTCGCTTCGAAATGGTCTATTTCCAACACCTATTTCTTAACTAATGTTAACAAAGCTCATTCGTATGAAAAAAACTTTATTGATTTTTGGAATGCTCCTGTTAATGTGCGGAACTGCCATAGCGCAGCGAACCATTACAGGTACAATTACAGATTCCAAAGGAGAAACTATAATCGGTGCAAGTGTACTGGTTAAGGGCACCTCTCTTGGAACGATTACTGATGTTGATGGCAAATTCAGTCTTAATGTGCCCAATGGGGATAGAGTACTGAGCATCAGTTATACTGGTTTTTCTGCCAAAGAGGTACCTGTTGGTGCTTCCAACATTGTAGATGTTGTCCTTTCGGAGGGACTTGACTTGTCAGAGGTCGTCGTTACGGCTTTAGGTGTGAGTAGGGAAAAGAAAGCCCTACAATACTCTGTAACCGAAGTAGCCGGGGACAATTTTACCAAAGCTCGGGTCAACAATTTAGGAAATGCGCTTTCAGGACGTATTGCAGGGGTTAACGTTACGGCACCCGCAACAGGTCCTGGTGGTTCTTCAAGGGTTATTATTCGGGGTAATAAAACCTTAGGCGGTGCTAATCAGCCACTTTATGTCATAGACGGTGTACCGATGGACAATAGCCAGCAAGGGACAGCAGGTCTTTGGGGTGGATCAGATGGCGGGGATGGCTTGACGAGTATTAATCCCGAAGACATTGAGTCTGTCATCGTATTGAAAGGTGCCAATGCAGCGGCTCTTTATGGTTCCAGAGGTGGCAATGGTGTCATTAATATTACCACTAAGAAGGGGTCGAAAAGAAAAGGTATTGGTGTGGAGTTTAATTCCAACTTTGTTGGAGAAAGTATTATTAATCTTGCGAATACTCAAACAGAATATGGACAGGGAAATTATCTCACTGGTGTCGCAACGGCGCCTTCAAATATTACACAAGCGGCTCAATGGGGCTTGCAAGGATGGGGGCCTAAACTGGATGGAAGACAGTACACAGGTATTGATGGTATCCAAAGACCTTATACGAACGCCGGAGATAACTTTTCAAGATTTTATGAAACAGGACAAGCTTGGACCAATAGTTTGGCTTTGACGGGTGGCAATGGTCAGCAGAATTTCCGTTTGTCTATGGCAGATTTGCGCTCTACGGGTGTTGTGCCTAATTCTACTTTTGACCGTACCAACATCTCGGCTTCAACCAATTCAAAATTTGGCAAAAAGCTCACACTTGATGGTAAAATATTATACTCAAAAGAGAAAACTAAAAATAGACCCAGAGTGTCGGACTCTCCTGGTAACTCCAATGAGTCTGTTTGGCGGCTACCTGCCAATATAAATATAGAGGATACTAAAGGTGACCCAAATAAGTTGGGTGCTATACCTGCAGATTATCCAGCTGCCGCTCTGGCAAGTGGTGGTAGGAAAGTGGGTACAGAATTATTATCCAATTATTCGGATTTCTGGGGGTCTAATGCCTATTGGTCAGCATACCAATATAGAGACAATACAAAAAGAGACCGTGTTACCGCTTCTGCAAATTTAAAATACGACATTACAAATAATCTGTATTTAAGCGGTCGGTTAAGCACAGATAATAGTTTTATGAAAAGAGAAAGTTTAACACCACAAGGAACAGGTTATCAACAAGGAGGCGGCATAAACGAGTATTTTCAAAATATTCAAGAGAACAACATGGATTTCATGTTAGGCTACCTTAATAATTTTGGTAAAATATCTGTTAATGCTTTTGTAGGGGGTAATCGTCAAAGGAGTAAGTTCGAAAGAATCGGTGCCAATGGTAATGGCTTTTCAGTACCTTTCTCCAGTGCAATTAATGCCGCCAGCAATCGTAATTTTGAATATGGTTTTAGCCAATCTGGTATCAATTCTGTTTACGGTTCGGCAGAAATTGGATTTAACAATTACTTGTATTTAACAGGTACTGCCCGAAAAGATTGGTTCTCAATCTTAGACCCAGCTTCTAACAGTGTATTATATCCATCAGTTGGCGCCAGTTTTGTGTTTTCTGATGCTTTTAGAGAATCATTACCTGCTTGGATGAGTTACGGTAAATTAAGAGCTTCTTGGGCACAAGTAGGTTTAACAGGTAGTTTGGGAGCTTATCAGACTACCCAACCATATGCTTTGAATGGCAATCCTCACTTAGGCATTAATATGGCGAGTTTTGCTAACAAAGGAACCATTGCGAATCCTAATTTAAGTCCAGCACTATCTACTGAATTGGAGTTCGGGGTAGATCTCCGTTTATTTCAAGGACGTGTAGGCTTAGATGTTGGTTATTATGATCAAAAAACAACGAATGATATTTTAAATGCCACTATATCTACGGCTTCAGGATTCAATAACACAACAATAAATATTGGTAAATTGGAAAATAAAGGGATTGAAGTATTATTTACTGTTGTGCCTATAAAGAAAACTGATTTCGAATGGGAGATATCTCTAAATTTTGCAAAAAACAAGAATAAAGTATTGAATCTTATTGAAGGTTCTACTGAATTAGTTTATGAAGAATCGAGAACTCGTACCACGTTTATTAAACATATTGTCGGTCAACCTTATGGTACAATTACAGGAGTTGTACAAAAAAAGATAAACGGTCTGCCCGTATTTACGACTGAGGGGCTCCCAGTAAGAGATGATAAGTACCAAATTATTGGACAGAGTGTTGCCGATTTTACAGGCGGTATTGCTAATAATTTGACCTACAAAGGTTTTAATCTAAACTTCTTGATTGATATGAAAATGGGTGGTAACATTCATTCAGGCACGAATCAAAAGTTAGATCAATGGGGCTTCTCTCAAAATTCATTACAAGGTAGAGACGGTCAACCACCGCTTGTTGTCAGTGGTGTCAATGAAAAAGGAGAACCGCTTAATATTACACTTACACCACAACAAGCCTCTAACTATTGGAATGCTTTGGGCGATAGAAATGCAGCTGCTTATGTTTATAATGCTGGTTTTATTAAAATCCGCCAACTCTCTTTAGGTTATCATTTACCTAAGAAAATGGTAACAAAAACACCGTTCCAAGCAATTGGGCTGTCATTTGTTGCTCGGAATCTTGCAACCCTTTGGAAGGATATTCCGAATATTGACCCAGAGTCAACTTACTCTTTTAATGGCGGTGCGCAAGGTTTGGATTATTTTTCATTGCCTCAAACAAGAAGCCTTGGTTTTAACTTAAATGTTACTTTTTAATTTAATAATGAAATTCAATAAAAAGATATGAAAAAGTTGATAATAGGTGCATTTTTCCTTTCATTTTTCACAATAGCTTGTGATAATGCGGAATTGCACGATTTGAATATTAACCCACAAGCCGTCACTACGGTGGATATGGATTTCCTTTTTACTTCGGCTCAGCTGGGTTCAGCCTCTGGAGGTTCAAGAGGTGATAACCGTTATATTGACTGGCGGACAAATATGGGTATGTTTGGACACGCCATTCAGCAAATTGCAAACGTAAACGGGGGTATTGCGCCTGGAGATAAATATACCGATAATGGTGAAACCAACACAGCGCCATGGGAATTTCTTTATAATGATGTGTTACAAAACCTCGCTGAGATTTTGAAGCAAACGGGTCCTAAAGGTTTTGAAGACGGCAAAAGACCCAATTTGCGTCAAGCCGCACGTATTCTTAGAGCCTATAACTTTATGCGTTTGACAGATTATTATGGCAATATCCCTTATACTGAAGCATTGAGAGGTCCTGAAGGTATTTACTTCCCTAAATACACACCTCAATCTGAGATTTATCCAGACCTTCTCAAAGAGGTTTCTGAAGCAGTCAAAGGTTTTGGTCCAGCAAATGCTGCTGATGGTTTTGCTGCTGCTGACTTATTTTATCAAGGAGATATTGCTAAATGGAAGAAATTTGGGAATACACTTCTGTTGAGAATGGCGCTTAGGATTTCAAACGTTGATGCGGCTAAAGCCGCCCAGTATGCAACTGAAGCCATCTCTGGAGGGCTCATGACGAGCAATGCGGATATTGCTTTCATTAAAATGGCAACAGGACCAAGCCAATGGACAAACCAGAATGGTATTTCAAGAGCTTTCAAAGTGGGTGACGGTGGTCAACCTTCTCCTTTAAGTGCCACTTTGGTTAACTGGTTGAAAGCGAAAAACGACCCTCGTTTGAAGATTTTAAGTGGCGGCGTTGATGGTGACACCGCATTCGCAAAGCAAAAAGGATTGCCAAATGGCTTGGATGCGGGTACATTAGCAACATTTTTAGGCAAAGCAGGTGCAGATCCTATGAAGGAATTCTCCATCATTAATCCTAAAATGCTGGATATTGATGAGAACTATGTGTTCATGAATTATTCTGAAGCAGAGTTCTTATGGGCTGAGGCTGCTGAAAGAAAAATCGGTGGCGCAACTGATGCCGCAGGTCACTATGCTAAAGGTGTAAAAGCAGCTTTACAGCAATATACGCTTTACGATGCCTCTTTTGCGGTTAGTGATGTGGTAGCAGATGCCTACGTTGTAGCAAATCCTTATGCTGGATTACAGTCCATCGGAGAACAAATGTGGGTTAGTAAGTTCTTCAACTGGTGGGATGCTTGGTCAGACTGGAAAAGAACGGGATTTCCTAAATTGACGCCTGTCAATTATCCGGGTAACGTGACGGGCGGTACAATACCGCGTAAGTTGCGCATTCCAAACGGTGAAGTGGCTTCCAATGCGACTAACTTTAGCGCAGGTGCTTCATTGCCAAACGAATATACGACCCGTGTTTGGTGGGATAAATAATATTTCATTATTGTAAGGTTTATTCAAAAAAGGAGGAGTTAGCATATGCTAACTCCTCCTTTTTTAGGTTCGAATAGTGGTTTTAATTGAGTATAAATCATTGAAAACCACGTTTTTTACCGAAAATACTGAGGGGGTACAAATCCTGAAATTTGCTTCGCAAATTCACAATTAAAATCTAAATACTTTACAGCTTTGGTTATTTCGTGCAACAATGACTTTATTGCCGACTGTAATAATACCTCTAACCTCACCATCTAAGTGTAAACCAGCGTTTGAATCAATATCGAAGGATTGTTTGCCTTTGTTTTTCAGCACCAATCCTCTTGAGGCGTTATGACGTCCCATTTGTGGTTTCATAGCATAAAAATTACCGCCCAGAATAATGTCTTTCAGTCCGTCTTTGCTATAATCCACTATATCAATGCCAAAAATGGGCGAAACTTGGGCTTGTATTGGGAAGGGGTCAAACCTAAAAGTTTGGTTGTCATTCCAATAAATGCCACTGCGCATTTCCTTGGTATCGTATTGTATTAACGATGTTTCAGGAAAATTTGGGAAAAAGTCCTTGTATTGCATTTTTGCAAAATCCATATATTTTAACCCTTTTTTCTTAATAATAGGCACTTGGGCAGTCAATTCCATTTTTGTAGCAAACGGAAATGTTTGATTATCCAAAGGTGGTTTCCAATTGATGATAAATTCACTTTTGCCGTTGTTGTCAAAATCGCCAACCTGCATACTGAGGGGTAAAGAAACCGAAGCATGGAATTTAGAATTGAGTCCCCAATTACCCACTACTAAATCTAAATCGCCGTCATTGTCGAGGTCTGCCACTTCCACTCTTTGCCACCAACCAGATGAATTGTCTATTGCCGAAGCCTCTTTTAGCACCCCCACCCTATTTTTAAAAATCTGTACTGGCATCCAATCGCCGACAATGACAAGGTCTTCCCATCCATCGTTGTTGATGTCTGCCCAATGAGCATCCGTTACCATACCAACCGTGCGCAGATTGTCGGGTGTTACATCGAGCCATTGTCCACCTTTATTTTGCAACAAATAACTCTTAGGTTTTAGTCCATAACTACCCGCAACAGCCCTTGCGCCAACGAAAATATCTTCAAAACCATCGTGATTAAAATCAGCTACTTCAATTGTCGAAAAATTGCCAATTACGGGCGGAATTCTATTAGGATCTACCGTAAAGTTACCTTTTCCATCATTGATATAAAGCCGAATAATGTAGTTAATCGGGTCTAAAAGTTCATTACTGCCCGAACCAATCAGTAAATCGGGGTCGCCGTCTTTATCAAAATCTAAAAAAGCGGCACATGTGCTTTCAAATCCTTTATCCTTATTAAATGTGGCAATATTAGTGGGCGTAAATTTTCCATTAGGCGTTTGAAAATACATTTTATCGGGGTCATCTTTTGCACCTAACAATAAAATGTCTTCCAATCCATCATTATTTACATCTTTTTTTAAGATTTTGGGCCCTTGAGTTGAGAGCATACACAACAGCAAAGGCTCTTGGTTGAAGTCATTATTAGCGTTTTCATGGTGGATAGCATTAGGTAAAATATCTTGTAAGCTTAACTCTGTAAATACTGAGGGGGGACTAACGGCTGCTTTGCTTGGCGCAGCATGAGCGTTTTTTTGTTCTAAAGTAAGCGTCTGGTTTGCTGTAATGTTTTTAATAAATTCTGCTTTGCCATTCGCCCAAACGACTTCCAATTCATCAACGGTTTTTGAATCACCTAAACCAAATAACAAGGATGGTTCAATACTGCTTTGAAAACCTCTATTTGTATAGTTTTCTTTAACCAAAAGGTTATTATTTGATTTTATTTTAACCTTTGCACCAATGCCAAATTGGTTTTTCTCACCGCCTTTAAGTTTGATTTTCAAATAGTTATTCTTGGAGTTATTCTTATAAATCGAACATTTTTGATTGACATTATTGATGATGAGGTCTAAATCGCCATCATTATCTAAGTCCGCATATACTGCACCATTTGAAAATGTTTTCTCACCCAAGCCTAAAGCCGCCGCTTGATTGTTAAATTGTAAATCACCCGAAGGCTTGAACGCCGAATTACTGAGGGGGGTACTCGGCATGTTTTTGGTGTATTTCGTAAAATCAAAACCCGTCATATCGCTCGGCATGACTTCATGCTCGGCGAAGTCTCTAAAGTCACCATCCATAATGTCTTTAAAAATACCATTGGCGACAAAAATATCGTTGTGTCCATCGTTTTCAAAATCAAAAATCAAGGCACCCCAACTCCAATCCGTCGCACCAACGCCAGCGAGGTTACCAATTTCTTGAAAATGCCCTTGACCATCATTGAGTTGCAGGCAGTTTTGAATCATTTGATAATGATAATTGGCAACATATTTCGCTTCTTCAAGGTGGTAAGCGTCAAATGCCATGACGCGTTTGATGCGGTCATTGTCAGCAGATAACATATCGGTTGTAAAAATCTCTGGAAAACCATCACCATTCAAATCGGCAATATCTGCACCCATACTCGAAACGGGTGTATAATCTATGCGATTGATAAGGTCTTCTTTAAAAGTACCATTGCCTTGATTGAGGTATAAATAATCCCGTTCAAAAAAGTCGTTTGAAATATATAAATCGGGCAAGTTGTCATTGTTTAGGTCACCCGTCGCAACGCCCAAGCCGAATCCAATAGCACTCGAATAAATACCCGCAGCTTGGGTGACATCCGTAAAAACATTCCCGTCATTACGCATCAATTTATCGCCACCCATTTCGTCTGGCGTTTCCCGCATACTTCTGTATAACTCAATGCGTCCAGGGTTTTTGAAACTATTATTTAAAATATAACAATCCAAATCGCCATCGCCGTCATAATCAAAAAAGGCTGCGTGGGTACTGTATCCTTGATTATTGAGGTTGTATTCCTTGGCTTTTTCCGTAAAAGTGCCATTACCATTGTTGATAAACAGTTCATTTTCTTTGTTGCTGCCCTTGATATCGCCCGAATTGCAGACATAAATATCCAAAAAACCGTCAGCATTAATATCCACCATAGACACGCCTGTACTCCAAGCCCTTGTGCCACCCACCCCTGCTTTTTCGGTTATGTCTTCAAACTTTAAATTGCCTTTATTGAGGTACAATTTATTTTTGTTTTGGTTGGACGTGAAATACACATCGGGCAGACCATCATTATTGATATCCCCAACTGCCACTCCCCCACCATTGTAAAAATTGCGATAGGTGAAAATATTGAATCCCTTTTCTTCAACCACCGTGTTTTCAAAGTCAATACCCGTATCGGTTATTTTTTCAAAAACTTGATTTAGGGTATTATCATTTTTTTTACACGATGTGTAAATGCAGAGACTTAGTAGCCATAAAAAAGTGGAAAAACGCATAAATATTTAGTTTTTTGATACGCTGTAAATTTACTCAAAAATAGCATAAAAACTCAGGATATGCACCCCCTCAGTATTTTCTATCTTTTAAGCCATTTTTTGTATAAAATCAATTAAATCTGCTTACTTTTAAATTTCATTTAAAACATAAACCACCCATGAGGAAACAACTGTTTTTTCTATTATGTACCCTGTTTTACACTCAGGCACTTCATTGTCAAACTTCTGTTGAATGGTGGAAACGCAACAACCTGCGTTTGATACAAACCAATCTGCCCGCTTATGAGGCGGCGACTTTAAACCCAGATAGTTTAGTGAAAGACTTGATGGATTATTCGGCTAATACCTTGATTATCAATGCAGGCGGCATTATGGCTTTTTATCAAACACAATTGGATTTTCATTATAAAAACCCTTGGTTGAAAAACAATATGCTGAAAGAGGTCGTCGAAAAATGTCATCAGCAGGGCATAAAAGTGATTGTTCGTTTTGATTTCAGTCGGGTGCATGAAAGCATTTTTAAAGCACATCCCGATTGGTGTTATATTTCACCCAAAAATGAGCGTATTATCAATACTGATATGTATGTGGTGTCCATCAATGCGCCTTATGTGCAGGAAAAAGCGTTTAAAATTGTAGAAGAAGTGCTTACCTTTTTCCCTGTTGATGGCATTTTCTTAAATATGCCCGGGTATCAAGTCAATAATCCTTATGAAGGTAAATATCACGGCATTGACCAAAATGAATATGATAAAAAACGCTTTAAAGAGTACAGTCATGGGCTGTCTTTACCAACAGTTGAGGATAAAGCAGATACCGTTTTTCAAAAATACCTCGATTTTAAAAAACATACCATCGAAGAGTGGTCGCAACGCTTGCACACATTGGTCAAATCAAAAGGTAAACACATTGCTATTTGTACTTATTTGGATAAATACGTAGATATTATTCGGCATGAAAGCCAGACCAATTCGTTACCTTATTTCCCCTATTCTGCTTCGGATAATGTAAATAATGCGGCACATTCTTATCCAAATCACATTATCAGCAACAGCAGTATCCAACAAATTTCATTTCAATCCCGCTACAATGCCATAGAACCCGAAGAAGCCTGTTTTCGCTTATATGAAAATATCGCCAATGGGTCGGGTTTAGATTTTAGCATGATGGGCGATATGCGCGGCTATGAAGATGAACGCAATTATGAAGTGTTTAAAAAAGTCTATGCTTTTCATAAAAAGAATGAAATCTATTTCGGCAAGTATAATTCTGTTGCCAAAATAGCTTTAATAGCACCCGGTCCGTGGCCTGGTGGCGACCCTATGCAAGAGTATAGAGGCATACAACTGATGTTGAAAGAAGCCCATGTGCAATTTGATATTATCGAAGACGCGCAGATTGTGAATTTGGCGGATAAATTAACACAATATAAAGTGATTATCCTTCCCGATATTACCTATTTGAATCCTACAGCTATTCAGATATTGAAAAACAGAAATCAAGCAGGTACGCATTTGATAGCTACAAACAGAACCCTTTTTGACGCACCCGAAGCGTTAAAAGATATATTTGGTGCAATCATCGTCAATAAAGACCACGACGGCGCAGGTTTCTACCTCAAACCCGATGATAAAAAAGTGTTTAAACGATTCGATAAACAGAGTATGTTGTTTTGGAAATTCAATTTGGGTTTATACGATTTTTCAAAAGCGGATAAAACATTTTTACCCATTCTCGGCAAAGGCAGACCGGGACCGCCAGAAATAATCGGAGGACATGACCCTACAGATTATTATGCGATGGGTGTGAAACAACTTCCACAAAGCAAAGCTGTTTTATTACCTATCAATCTGGGCAAATTGTACTACCTGCATGGCTATGAACAACATAAAAACATCCTGTTAGATGTGTTAGATTATGTCTATTACAATGCTGATGATTTGGTAAAAACCAATGCGCCGCCTCGCGTAGAGGTCATTTTGCAAGAATATCGTAAAAATACAATCGCTGACAATGCCTCTGCTATGCCCAATGGTATGATATTGCATTTGGTCAATTTGACGGGATTTAGTGGTAATACCTATTTTGATGCTTTACCCATTTACGATATATCATTCAGTATCAAAACCGATTTTAAACCCTCAAAGGTATTTGCCTTGACAACGCATCTGCCTGTGAAATTTGCCTGGAAAGACGGTATTTTGACATTTAACATAGCAAAATTGGCAGAATTTGAGGGCATTGTGATTGATAGGTAAAAGAATAGAATGATACCCCTCAGTATAAAGAGCTAAATGATTGGAATATTGCCGAAGTTTTGAAAAAGATAGACAACTAAATATCAATACCTAATGCTAAAAATAATGCTGGTTTGGCGTTTTGCCCTACTAAATGTTCTCACTTTTTTTACGCCAAAAGCAGCCGCTTTTGACTGTCGCGGGGATAAAACCTTGTCGCAAATGACTATTGCGTATAATCACGATATCAAACCGCTGGACTGGGTAGTTAAAAAACTAAACAACCAAATTGGTAAAAATATTAAATTTTCGAGTTTTGAGGAAAAGGCCCATATTCAGGTTTTTACAAAAAACGATAGCCTTAAATTTAGGGCTGCGGGATTTACGGAAACGGATTTTTCAACCATAAAATATGATGGCTATCGCTATCAATGGTCTAAAGATTTGAAAATACTAAGGGTTTTTGCCAATGAAGGAGCTGGTGCAGCCAATGGATTGTACGATTTAAAGCCTTTTTTGAATTCAATATCCGATTTACAAAGAGTACCCAACAAAATTTTTACACCGACTACGGAATACCGCATTGTCAAATTCAATTTGCCGTGGTCGCCTTATCGCAATAGCCCCGCCACCACTTTGCATACGGAAACGTGTAGAGATTTGGCATTTTGGGAAGCATATTTGGATATGATGGTGGACAATAAATTCAATGTTTTGAGCCTTTGGAACAAACACCCTTTTTCGTTTATGATTCGGTCAAAATCGTTTCCAAAAGCCAATAATTTTAGTGAAAAAGAAATGTTGGAATGGCAACAATTTTGGACAACATTGTTCAAAATGGCAAAAGACCGAGGCATTCAAACCTTTATAGTCAATTGGAACATCGTCGTTTCTCCAGAATTTGCTAAAGCTTATAATGTCCTTGAATACAGTGATTTATCCGATAAAGTTAAAGCATATACCAAAGAGTCTGTTACGCAAATAATTGACGAATATCCAGACCTCACAGGCATAGGCGTGACTTTGGCAGATTGGATGGGCAATTTTGATGTAAAAATGAACCCCCAAGAGCGTGAAGATTGGATTGCTGAAACTTTCGTCGCAGGCATGAAAGCCGCCAAAAGACCTGTCAAATTTCTTCATCGGTCGGTTTTGGCGGGCGACCCAATGGCAATGCGGCAATTAATTGATAAAGCCGATTTCAAAGACGAAACATTAGTCGAAATTAAGTTTAATTGGTCTCACGGGCACTCCACACCGACCCTTGCCATTACCCACGATTATCACTCTGGTGCATTGGATGAACGTTTTTGGAAACCGACGCCTGAAAATTACAAAATTCAATGGATGGTTCGGAATGAGGATTTTTTTATTCTGAAATGGGGACAAACGGATTTTATCAGGAATCATATCCAAACCAACCTAAAATCCTACGTAAATGGCTATTTTGTAGGTTCGGAAGGCTGTATTCCAGCAACGGATTATTCCTTAAAACCAGACATCACTTCCAATTGGAAATATATGTTTGAAAAACAATGGCTTTTCTACGCACAATGGGGGCGTTTGCTTTATGATATTAACACGCCCAACAGTTTTTTCATTCAATCTTTTGAGGAAAAGTATGGCAAAACGGTTGGTCATAAGTTGTTTGAAGCCTATCAACTTGCTTCGAAAATGCCGCTGACGTTGGCTTCATTTTATCGCTCAACTTGGGATTATACCCTTTACAGTGAAGGCTTTTTAGCACCCGAGCCGTCCAGCAAAGAAGGTTTTTTTGACAGAAGTTCACCTTTTATTTCGATTGAAGAACTCATGGAACATGAAACACTTGACCCTAATTTGTTATCCATAAAAGACTATTTGGTGGACAAGAAGTCGGGTCAATTGAATTCGGACAAAAAAAATCCGATTCAACTTGCTGATGAATTGGAAAAAGACGGCAAGGCAGCCTTAAAACTGATTGAATCCATAAAAACGACCAATACAAATATCCAATTAGAAAAGGCAGATGCTCAAATTTGGGCTTATTTAAGTCTCTATTTTGCCAATAAATTGAGGGCGGGCGTTGCTTTCACAAATTTTAAAGACAATAAATTGGCTACGGATAAAAAATTAGCACTCAAACAATTAAAACAAGGATTAGACCATTGGTCTAAGCTATCAAAGATTGCAGATACTTATTACAAACCAGTGCCACATGTGGCACTGGATAGTTATAAAAAAAGTAATCAAAACCTATTTTCTTGGTCGGCATATTTACCTGAAGTGAAACGAGACATTGAGATTGTTCAGAATTGGAAATAAGCTTTAAAAATGGTCTCAATACTGAGGGGGTAATCTTTATTAAAAGACTAAAGTTTTATACATAAAACCAGCATTACAATGCTTTTGTGTATAAAATTAGTTAATTTTATACGCCTTTTCAAAACGATTAATACGCACCTAATCCATTTTTATTCATCTATTTAAATTTTAAAAAAATGAAAAAAATCAACCTATTTGCGGTCACTCTTTTTGCATTGCTTATGACAAGTTGTAGTCAAGATAATGCCGTCGCACCAACTACGCATGTACATGGCATATTAGAAAATATTAACGAAATCATTGTGGGAACTTGGCAATTACGAGAGATAGGAACAAATATTGGGGCATCCCCATCAACGAGTTATAATAGTAATGGCTCAAGTAATTCAGGATGCGGTTTTGGCTCATCCAATTCGAATGTTTCATGGACAGCTGCTAATGACAATTCACGATATAGTTTTAACGAAAAGGGTGAATATGTTCAATCTCTTGATGAAAAAGTAAAATGCAAAGGCTCGTATCAAATAGGAACGAGCGATTTGGTTATTACGGCTACTTGTCTCTTAACCACAAGTAGATTTGGGGTTCATGATTTTGCGAAAAAAGAATTAATACTCGGCGATGGCTTAAAGCTCTATCGGTATGAAAAACTAGATAAAAATTAAAAAAGTGAATAGATTTTCATGTTTTTTTTTACTTTTTAGTCTTTTCGTAAAGCCCATAATGGCTCAACAAACATGGTCAGAGGTTTTGCCAACCATTGGCACTTTTTCATCACCTCGATTATCTGATTTGAATCGAGATGGTGTCAAAGACATCATTTTGGGCGGCGGTGGCGTGGAATTTCAAACATCTGATACTGCTATATTCGCTTTAGATGGTAAAAACGGCAAAATGTTGTGGCATGTAAAAGCAAGAGACCAAATATTTGGCTCAGCTGCGTTGATGGACATTACGGGCGATGGCATTGATGATGTTTTTTTAAACGGAAGGTCTTCAGAGCTAAAAGCCATAAATGGTGCAACGGGTAAGGTTATTTGGGCTTTCGATACCGTTTTGTATTCATTGAATAAGACCAAACGCTGGTTTAATTTTTACAATCCGCAATTTATTCATGATGTGGATAAGGATGGATTTAAGGATATTCTCATCTCAAATGGGGGTGATATTTGGGTTGCACCGCATGATCCGAATAGAGCCACAGGGCGTTTGGTAGTGCTGTCTTCAAAGACGGGCAAACTCTTGGCTGATGCCGATATGCCCGATGGACGTGAGATTTATATGTCCATCAGTATAGATTTCAATGAAGCGAACCCCCTCAGTTCCAAACTTATTTTTGGAACGGGCGGCGAAACCATAAGGGGTAATGTGTACGTAGCGACATTAGATATGGTGCTTAAAGGCAATCTCTCAAAGGCTACGCTCTTGGATTCCAGTTTAACGAAAGGTTTTGTAGCGCCTCCTGCTTGGGTTGACCTCAATAAGGACAAACAAAAAGATATTGTCGTGGCAGCTGTTGATGGCAGACTCATGACTTATGACGGTCTAACAAATAAAAAACTTTGGCAAACCACCCTTGAAGGCACAGAAGCCTATAGCTCTATGGCAATCGGTCAGTTCAATAAAGATGATATACCCGATTTTTTTATCACATTTGCCCAAGGCGTTTGGCCCGATTTGAGTTGGACAAAACAAGCCATGATAAACGGTAAAAATGGACAAATAGAATACCTCGATTCTTTAGGATATTATCAAACTTCCAGCCCCGTTGTCGTAGATTTGACAGGTGATGGCGTAGAAGAAGTGATATTAAGTATTGATTATCAAGTACTTGACTCAATAGGTAGAAAGAGTTTTTATACGACACTCTATGCCATTGATTTTACAGAAAACCAAGCATTACCCATTATAGAAGGCTTGCCTGGGCATAATGTTTCCTCAACACCTTGGGTGGGCGATATGGACAATGACGGTTTTTTGGACATCGTTTATTGTCATGGTACCAATTCAAAAAAGACCTATACGTTCGATGGTCTGCGCATCACTCGCTTGAAAACGACTTTTCCGATTCCGAAACCTATAAAATGGGGGTCTTATATGGGTAGTTATTATGATGGGGTTTATAGACAATGATAGATTGCCCCCTCAGTATATTGGAGTCTAAGGCTCAAAAATCTGCGTCCCGGCATTGCCCATATACCCTTCCCACAATACTTTTTCACGTACTTTAATGCTTGTACTGACTCGTTTCACCTTCATACCCAGAAAGGAAATGATGTCGGTCGAGGCACTATAATATTGTCCATAAACAATATCAATGTAACCATCACCATCAAGGTCATTGAGATAAGGGGTTGTAAAAACATTCTTAAATTTAGGCGCGACATCAATATCTTGAGTGGATTTCTTAGCAAAATCAATGACCAATACTCTGTTTTTGATGTCCAATTTTTCATTTGAAACATAACCTCTATCACAATAGTATTCATTAATACTCAAAAAGGCTTCTTGTCTGCCATCATGATTGATATCATAAATGACAGGTGACGAAAAGCCTGTACACCCTAATTCATTTTGGTAAGCAATATGTCCATTTTTACCGTCTAACATAATTTGTACAGAACCTTTACTGTCTGGCCAAACGCCTTTACTGACAAAAGTGAAAAAATCAGGCGTTTTGTCATCCGTAAAATAGCCAACGGCAAAGGCATTGCTCGATTCTGTATTTGGCACATTTTGCTTCCAAAGTGTCGTCAACGTTTTGCCATCAACGGCAAAAATCCGACTGCCGTGCGAAATAGCGACAAAATCCAACACCCCGTCAGTATTTATATCCGCTGCACAAGCAGGTGCAATAAATCCATGACCTGTATCAGAAGCCACGATGCTTGCTTTTGAAATATCATTACGCATAAGGCTCGCCATATCGGTTACATACAAATGCCCATCGAGGGTTTCACCACCTGAACCAAACAAAATTTGTTCAGTCCCATCTTTTTGTTTCACATATAAGGCAGGCATATTCGACTCACCACCGTCAGGGATTGTATCGGTAGCCAATACATCGCCATTTTTTGCATTTAAAACCATCAAAACGCCTGCTATGCGCCCTTCTTTTTTGTACGGCTCGGCTTTGGCATTGCCCCCACACACCACCAAAAGGTCTTTAACGCCATCCCCATTTTGGTCAGGAATAAGCACGGGGTTTTGCATATTGCGATCAGCGTTTTTAAGTTTAGGATGTGTGGAATATTTTGGTTTCCATGTCCAAATATTTTCTCCTGTTTTGCCATCTATGGCATAAAATTGATTAGAACGTCCGCCAATAAAGACATCAGGTGTCTTATCGCCATTAATATCTTCAAAAATGGCTGAACCATACATTTGGTCAATGCAATGATGCTTCCAAAGGAGGTTTCCTGATTGTCCATCTAATGCCAATACCCCAAATTCTGATTTTTGGAATTCGTTTTCACCCGCACCGATGACGATATCCAACACACCATCTCCATTGAGATCTATGGCTCTGGGAGAAGATTGAGAGCCAATGACGGGGAAATTTGCTTCCCAAGCCAATTCCGTTTTCTTTGGTTTGCAAGAGACAATAATCAAAGCCGAAAAGAGGATTAAAATAACTTTTGAGCGCTTGTCCATTTCACTTTTTTAAATTTAATCAAAGATACAAATCCCTTGTTTTTTTGCGTATTTTTTTATCTTTACAACTTTAAATCACTTATTTTTAATTAAAAATAAAATTGAATCCGTATGAAAATAAGTCAAATGAAATCTACCCTTTTTTTATTCTTATTATTAAGCCTTATCAGTTGTAATTCCAATTCAGATTCCATTTTCAAAAAATTAGATGCGAGTGATACCAACATTCAATTCATCAATAAAATTGAAGAAACGGAGAAGGACAATGTTTTAAATTACGAATATTTCTACAATGGTGGTGGTGTCGCTGCTGCCGATTTTAATAATGATGGGTTAATAGATCTGTATTTTACAGCCAATCAAGGTAGTGATAAATTGTACATCAACAAAGGCAACCTCAAGTTTGAAGATGTGACGGGAAAAACGGGTATCACTTGGAACGGCGAATGGAAAACGGGCGTAACCATTGTGGATATAAACAATGATGATTGGCAAGATATTTACGTCTCGGTTTCAGCCAACATTGATAATCCAACCCTTCGAAAAAACAAACTGTATATCAACGAAGGCGGCTTAAAGTTCGTAGAAAAAGCTGCCGAATACAACCTAGATCTATCCACTTATACCACCCAAACTGCCTTTTTTGACTATGATAACGATGGCGATTTAGACGCTTATGTTCTAAATCACAATGTTAGAGACTTCAAAAGATTTGATGTTGAAGCCATTCATTTTATGCGCGATTCGCTGGCAGGCGATAGATTACTTCAAAACAACAATGGAAAATTTACAGATGTGAGCGCACAGGCGGGTATCAAAGGCAATCCCATTGGCTTTGGTTTAGGGATTCATATCGCCGACCTTAATAATGATGATTGGCAAGACATATATGTTTCAAACGATTATATAGAAGAGGATTATCTCTACATTAACAATAAAAATGGCACTTTTACAGACGAAATCAAGTCGAGAACAAACCATATCAGCTATTTTTCGATGGGCAATGACGTTGGAGATATAAATAATGATTTATTGCCAGATATTATCACGACCGATATGTTGCCCGAGGACAATAAACGTCAAAAATTACTCTTTGGACCTGACAAATATGAGACTTATCTCTCTATGCTGCATAATGGCATTCATCCATCTTCTATGCGTAATATGCTGCAAATCAATAATGGTAATGGTACTTTTAGTGAAATCGCTCAATTAGCGGGTGTGTCAAATACCGATTGGTCATGGTCGGTTCTTTTAGCAGATTATGACAATGACGGCTTTAATGACTTATTCGTGACCAACGGTTATTTGCGTGATTACACAAATCTGGATTTTATAAATTATCGTGGCGATCAAGAGCGACAAGAAGGCGTAAAAATCATAGATATGGTTAAAAAAATGCCTTCAACTAAAGTCGCCAACTATATTTTCAGAAACAATCAAAACTTAACTTTCACGAATAAACAAAAAGATTGGGGCTTTGAAACACCCATTATTTCCAATGGAGCCGTTTATGCTGACTTGGATAATGACGGTGATTTGGAAATCATTACCAATAATCTCAATGAAACAGCTTCGGTTTATAAAAATTTGATTAGCGAAAAAAAGATGGGCAATTACCTCAATATTCAACTCAATTCTGATAAAAAAACTGGCGCAAAATGTTATGTTTTTTCAAATCAATTAACTCAATATCAAGAGTTTACACCGACGCATGGCTATCAAAGCAGTATGATGACATCCCTACATTTTGGATTGGGAAAAAATGAGAAAGTGGATAGTTTAGTGATTATTTGGAACGATGGAAAAATTCAGAAGCAAACGAATATAACAGCCAATCAAGTGTTGAATATTAGTTATGCGCCCAATGCTTCTTCCTTTGTTTTGCCTGCCAAAAAAACATTTTTTGACGAAGTGAATACCCTCAATTTTGAGCATAAACAGATGGTTGTCAATGATTTTAATATGCAATTTCTTTTACCGCACATGTATTCCTTTCAGGGACCCAGAATGGCAAAAGGCGATGTCAATAAAGATGGTTTGGAGGATTTATATATAGGTGGCGGAAAAGGTCAAGCAGGCACACTCTTTCTGCAACAAAAAGACGGACAATTTATCCAAAAAGACCAATTTGCCTTTCTACAAGACGCACTTAGTACAGATACGGACGCTGTTTTTTTCGACGCTGATGGCGATTTAGATTTAGATTTATACGTGACAAGCGGCGGGTATGAGTATTTGCCCAATGACCCCGTCCTTCAAAATAGATTGTATTTGAACGATGGCAAAGGTAATTTTACGAAAACGTCAGACGCTTTACCGAATGAACATCGTTCCGATTGTACGGTCAAAGCCCTCGATTTTGACCACGATGGTGACCTTGATTTATTTGTCGGCGGTTCGCTTATTCCTCATAATTATCCATTGCATAGCCCCAGCCGTTTGTATCGCAATGATAACGGCAAGTTTACGAAAGTAGAAAGTGATGTTTTCAAAAATTTAGGTATTTTGACGGATGCCCTTGTCCTTGATTTCAATAAAGATGGTTGGCAAGATATTATTGCTGTTGGGGAATTTTGTGGCATCGTTTGTTTAGAGAATAAGAATGGTGTTTTCAGCAAAAGCAATGATAATTTGAGCCAAATGAAAGGTTTTTGGCAAAGAATTTATGCCGCCGACTTCGATAAAGATGGCGATATGGATTTGATTGTGGGCAATTACGGACTCAATTCTCAACTAAAAGCCTCGAAAGAACAACCGATGTCCGTGGTTTACGATGATTTTGATAGTAATGGCAGCCTTGACCCAATTTTGTCATATTATATTCAAGGCAAAAATTATCCTATTTACAGCCGTGATGATATAGCCAGTCAATTGCCCATTTTGAAGAAGAAATATAACTCTTATGAGCTTTATTCTACCGCAACAACAGAAGAGATTGTGGCAGAATTTAAAGGAAAACAACCTAAGAAATTAGAACTTAACACTTTAGAAACGGTTTATTTGGAAAACAAAAACGGCAATTTTCAGAAAAAAGAACTCCCCATTCAAGCCCAGTTTTCGCCCGTATTTGCCATTCTTTCCGTGGATATTAATCAAGATGGTTTCAACGATTTGATTTTAGCGGGCAACCAAACCCATGGGCGCGTGCGCATCGGGAATATTGATGCCAATTTCGGTCAAATTTTCTTGAACGACCAAAAAGGCAATTTTATGTATCATTCAGATTTAGGTATTAAAGGCAATGCTAAAGATTTACAAATCATTGGTAATCAAGTTATTGTAGGTGT
>JAYVFS010000163.1:0-37015 GCA_043772905.1 Saprospiraceae bacterium
GGCATCGTCGTCTCGTTGAGTCGTCATCAACACCCGAATACTGAGGGGTTCAATGATGCTGAAATTGTTTGGCGCATGAAAAAAGAGTATCACATCGGAATGATAGTACAAGCGAAAAAACAACAACGTGTTTTGGAATTGTTAGAGGGCTATACGAAGCGGATTTTTAGTGATTTCCATGCTTCTGCGCCGGTGCCTGATAAGCCTTTGAGTTAGTCATTAGTCGTAAATTTCAGTAATGGATTGCTTTCTAATAAGTAATGAACAAATATTAACATGGATTTTTTTGGGAACACATAGGTATATAGAACACATAGAATTATATACAATTAGCTGATTTTCAGATTTTTATAAAAAAACTATGTCTTCTATGTGCCATGTGTTACCTCAAAAAAAAACTTTTATTCTTTATATGTTGCTAAATTGTTTTATTTAAAAACATTTTATTTAATAAATTAAAGACTAAGGCAAACAGGATGACCAAAACACAACCAATCAAATTTAACCATAAAAACGCCGTCAAATTCACCCACCAACTATATATAACGATGGCTTCTGCCAACAAAGCTGCCCAAAACACCGAGCCACCTTTGACGTTTTTGAAATAAAAAGCGACTAAGAAAACGCCTAAAATCGTCCCATAAAACCAAGAACCTAATATATTCACGGCTTCAATGAGACTACCAATATTGGCTGTAAACTGCGCGACGATGATGCAGAAAATGCCCCAACCTAAGGTCGCCATCTGTGAAAACTGATAATAATGCTTTTCCGAACCATTCGAATTGATGAGTCTTTGATAAATATCAACCACCGTACACGATGTTAAGGAGCTAAAAGCCGATGCCATCGAACCCATAGATGCTAAAAGTATGACCGCAATCAATAAACCGACCAAGCCAACGGGCAGATATTTAGTCACAAAAGAGAGGAATATATAATTTGTATCGTTCACATCTTCGCTTGGATTGTTCTCTAACATCAATGTTTTTACTTCTTTTCGCAAGCCATCGGTTTGGGTGTTTAATGCCAATACTTGTTCGACTTTTTGATCAATTTCTGCATTGTTTTCTGCTTTTATGGCTGTTATCATATTGTTGACAGCGACTTTTTTCTCATCAAAAACCTTTGTATTGCGCTCTAAAATGCTTTTATACTGAGGGGTCTCTTCGACCTTCTGTAAAGCTGTTTGGTTGAAAAAAAGCGGTGGTTGTTCGAATTGGTAAAACACAAAAACCAATGCACCCACCATCAAAATAAAAAATTGCATCGGTACTTTCAATATGCCGTTCATCAACAACCCTAAGCGGCTTTGACCGATGGATTCACCTGACAAATAACGTCCAACTTGTGATTGGTCAGTGCCAAAATAAGATAATTGCAGGAAAAAACCACCTATTAAACCTGACCATACATTGTAACGATTGCTCAAGTCAAATTCCCAATCAATCACATTGGTTTTGCCCATTTTACCTGCGATTTTCAAGGTATCTGTGAAACCAATGCCATCAGGTAATAATTTCACGACCATAAAACCAGCGATAAACATGCCGCCTAAAACCACAAACATCTGTTGCATTTGGGTATAAGATATGGTTTTAGAACCGCCGAACATACAATACAAAGTGACGACAGAACCCGTCATGATATTTGTCCAATACAAGTCCCAACCGAGTATCGTTGTCAAAATAATCGAAGGTGCAGCGATGGTAACACCTGTGGACAGTGCACGTGGTATGAGGAATAAAAAAGATGTGAGGACTCGCGTCTTTAAATCGAATCTTTCTTCCAATAATTGGTAAGCTGTGAAGACTTTTAGCTTTTTAAACAAGGGAATAAACGTTATCGCTATCACAATCATCGCCAACGGCAAGCCAAAATAGAACTGAACGAAGCGCATACCGTCTATATATGCCTGACCAGGCGCAGACAGGAATGTTATCGCACTCGCTTGAGTTGCCATGACGGACAAAGTGACGTGATACCACGGCATTTGGCGGTCTGCCAACAGGAAACCCTCCATATTGTGCTTGGACATTCGCCCTTTCCAAAGACCATAAGCAACGATACAACCTAATGTTAAAACTAATACGAGCCAATCAATATAATTCATAAGTTGGTTTGAACAATTTAAGCAAAACTTTTTCTAATATTTGCAAAAGTAATTATTATCGTTTCTTTACAGCTAAAATTAGACACACGCCCCAAAAAAAGAGGGAAACAGACATGGATTTGGTTCATAAAAGGCATTTTTTGTGTTTAAACCTAAATTAATATTGTTATGGAAAGTAAAACCAACCAAGTAGATTTAAAATTGAATATAAGTTATCGGCAAATAGCTAGGTTGGCTTTACCCATAAGCATCTCTATTTTTATCCCGCAATTCAATTTTTTTACCAATAATTTTTTCTTAGGCAACTACGATAAGAGCGGTGAGCTCTTAGCGATTGGCGGCATTACAGGGGTTTATTACTTGATTTTTGCTGTTATGGGTTATGGTTTGAACAACGGTTTACAAGCCTTAATCAGTAGAAGGGCAGGGGAGGAGCGGGTTGATGAAATCAGTAAACTGTTCTGGAACGGCATACGTCTTGCGCTGTTGATTTCGGTCATTGCCATTGTTTTGTCTTATACAGTTGGTTCTTTTATGTTACATTATTCATTGAAATCGAATGATTTAGCGAATAAAGCGGTCACTTATCTGCAAATTAGGATTTTAGGTCTGCCCATGCTTTTGTTGTTTCAAATGTGTAATGTCTTGTTGATTTCTTCTAACAACAGCCGTTTTTTGGTAATTGCGACGATAGCTGAAACGCTTACAAACATCTTTTTTGATTATGTTTTGATTTATGGAAAATGGGGTTTTCCGGAATTGGGTTTCAACGGAGCGGCTTATGCGAGTCTGATTACTGAGGGGGTCGCTTTGGGAACTTCTATTCTTGTTTTTTATGGAACAGGAATCGTTAAACGTTTACAATTAGATAAAAACCAAGGGTTTAACAAAAGTATCATAAGGCTTATCACTGTTCAGTCTTTGCCTTTAATTTTCCAATTGGTCATCAGTATCATGAGTTGGGAGTTTTTCTTTATTTTGGTCGAACGGCATGGTCAAATACTGAGGGGGGATACATTGGAAAGTGCGATTACAAATGTGATGCGCAATTTTTTTGGATTTTTCGGATGCACAACTTGGGCTTTGGCATCCACTTGCAACACGATGGTTAGTAATGTCATCGGTCAAGGTTTACAAGAGCGTGTGCTAAAAGTTGTCCGTATGATTATGTCTTTAAGCGTTGGTTTTGCCCTTTTATTTGCCCTTATCATCAATCTATTCCCTGTCGCTTTGTTGTCTATTTATGGTCAAAGTGCCGAATTTATTAAGGAAGGCGTGCCGATTGTACGCCTTGTGTCGGGTGCGATTATCGCTATGTCTTTGGGCGCAGTTGCCTTAAATGGTGTCAACGGCACGGCGCAAACACGCGCCACATTGAACATCGAAATTGTTGCCATCATCGTTTATTGCCTCTATGCTTGGCTCGTTTTTGAACATTGGCGTTTGCCTTTTTTTGTCGGTTGGTTTTGCGAAATCATTTATTGGTCTTCTATTTTCGGGATGGCGTATGGTTATTTGAACAGTGGTCGGTGGAAGGGGAAGGTGATATAATGCTTGAAATAGTTTGAGCGATTTTAGATTGTCAGCAAAACAACTTAATTTTGTTTGACTGCCTATTTCGTTCATCATCTAAACCATGCATCCATGCGTTTTTCCATCTTAAAATACTTATTGGTCTTCGTAACGCCAGTTGTTGTCTTGTTTTCATTGTCAATGAATGGAATATGGACATATTTTGCCCTCTTTTTCGTCTTTGCTTTTATTCCATTTTTAGAATTTTTCTTCAAAGGCAATGAAGACAACATGACCGAAATCGAGGAAGCCATCGCCTTAGAAGACAAAACCTACGACTACATCATTTGGAGTTTAGTGCCGATACAATTATTGACGCTCGGCTATTTTTTGATGCGCATCAGCGACCCCTCAGTATTTTACTACGAAAAAGTGGGTATGATGACCGCTTTTGGTATTTCCTGCGGTGTTTTAGGCATCAATGCCGCCCATGAATTGGGGCATCGCTTGACGAAACATGAGCAATTAATGAGTAAAATTCTGCTTTGCACAACCTTATACATGCACTTTTTTATTGAACACAACCGCGGGCACCACAAGCACGTGTCCACCGACGAAGACCCTGCTTCTTCAAAATATGGTGAAAACCTCTACGCTTTTTATATTCGTTCTGTGCGCGACGGTTGGTTGTCGGCTTGGCAAATTGAGAAAAAACGTTTGGCGAAAGCAAAGCAAAATTTTTGGAGTGGACACAACGAAATGCTCGTTTATCAAGTCATTCAAGTCGCTTTATTGGTCACTATTGGTCTTGTTTTCAATGCAGAAGTGCTGTTTTGGTTCGTAAATTCAGCCATTATGGGCTTTTTGCTTTTGGAAACAGTAAATTACATCGAGCATTATGGTTTGCGTCGTCAAAAAGTAACAGAGAAACAATATGAGCCTGTTTTGCCCATTCACTCTTGGAATTCTAACCATGCGTTAGGGCGTGTTTTACTTTTGGAACTCACACGTCATTCTGACCATCATTTTAAAGCCACTCGTAAATATCAAGTTTTGCGGCACTTTGACCACAGTCCTCAAATGCCTGCGGGTTATCCTGCTATGATGTTGTTGGCACTCGTTCCACCGCTTTGGTTTAAGGTGATGCACAAGCAAATTGCGGATTATCGGTTAGCAAGTTGAATATTTTTACTACTTTTGCGCCCCTTTTGAAATAACACAATTCAAATCCCATTCAGATAAGCTCCTGCAATTTAAGGTTTTAGGCAGCTTTTATTTCCAATGCTTTTTAGGCTACTACATCGTGCTTTGTTAAGTGTTTATCTTTACGAAGGGGCAATTTCTTTACTAAAATTCAATCAAAAATTGATGAAAAAATACTTCAACTTATTCGATTTTCAACAAAAAGTGGATTACAAAACAGAAGTTTTATCTGGTTTGACCGTTGCGATGGCACTCGTTCCCGAAGCCGTAGCATTTTCCATGATTGCAGGTTTGTCGCCTTTGGCAGGTTTGTACGCCGCCTTTTCGATGGGCTTGATTACGTCTATTTTTGGCGGTCGCCCGGGCATGATTTCAGGTGCGACAGGTGCGGTGGCAGTCGTCATTGTGGCGTTAGCAAAAACGCATGGTATCGAATATGTTTTTGCGGCAGTAGTTTTGGCGGGTATCATTCAAATGGCTGCAGGCTTTTTGCGGCTTGGAAAATTCATTCGTTTAGTGCCGCACCCTGTGATGTATGGATTTGTGAATGGTTTAGCCATCGTCATTTTTATGTCTCAAATTGATCAGTTCAAAACGAAAGGGGCTGATGGCGTTATGCAATGGTTGACAGGTACGCCTTTACTCATTATGTCGGGTTTGGTGTTGTTGACGATGTTGATTATTTGGGGTTTGCCCAAGATTACGAAAGTCATTCCCGCTTCGTTGGCAGCCATTTTGACCATTTTTGCGCTTGTTGTTGGTTTTAATATTGACACAACAACCGTTGGCGATATTGCATCCATTCAAGGTGGTTTCCCACCGTTTCACATACCTGCGATTCCTTTTAATATAGAGACTTTACAAATAATTTTTCCTTACGCACTCATCGTTGCGGGTGTCGGACTCATCGAGAGTTTATTGACGCTGAATTTGATTGATGAGATAACGGAATCACGAGGCAAAGGCAATAAAGAAGCTGTTGCACAAGGTTTAGCCAATTTTTTAACAGGTTTGTTCTCTGGCATGGGCGGTTGTGCGATGATTGGACAAAGTTTGATTAATATTTCAAACGGTGCAAGAGCCAGATTGTCGAGTTCTGTTGCAGCCATTATGTTGTTGGTCTTCGTCATGTTTGGTTCAAGTTTGATTGAGCGGGTTCCGATGGCAGCTTTGACAGGTTTGATGATTATGGTGGCAATTGGCACGTTTGAATGGGTGAGTATTCGGGTCGTCAACAAAATGCCGAAACACGATATTTTTGTCGGTATGTTGGTCGCTGTGGTAACGATATTTTTGCACAATTTGGCTTTAGCCGTTTTGATTGGTGTCATCATTTCTGCCTTGGTTTTTGCTTGGGAAAGCGCAAAACGTATTCGTGCAAGGAAGTTTGTAGATGACAAAGGTGTAAAGCACTATGAAATATACGGCCCTCTTTTCTTTGGTTCAACAACGGTATTTGCTGAAAAATTTGACGTGATGAACGACCCCGATGAAGTGATTATTGACTTCAAAGAAAGTAAAATCGTGGACATGAGTGCCATTGATGCCGTCAATAAAATCACTGAACGCTACGCAAAATTGAATAAAAAGCTGCATTTAAGGCATTTAAGCCCCGATTGCCGCCAATTACTGAGGGATGCTGATAAGGTGATTGATGTTAATATCATGGAAGACCCGTCGTATCGTGTGGCGTTGGATTAATTTTTCAACGTATCGGATATTTTTAAAATATCCGATACGTGTATCGTAATTTTTTACACCAATTTCAACCCAATCACCAAAGCCCACATCACCACAAAACTCACGAGCAACGACATATTCACCAGCAAGGCAGCAACGCGTGAATCGAAATGCAACTCGTCGGAAAATGGTAAAATAGTGAGACCGACAGGTAAAACAACACATACGATTAATATGCTTTGTTCCAACGACGGGGGCAATACCGTACACAACACTACGACTGCCAACAAGCCACATGTGTACCGTATCATCAACACTTTACTGACCGCCCATACCTGTTTTTTGTCTAATTCAAAACTCAAATAGATACCCATCAGTAACAAAACAATGGGTTTGTTACCTTTTGCCAATACATCTAAAAAATCAATGCAAACATTGGGTACAGGAATATGTAACACATTGATAAGTAAGCCAATAGCCATGCCTTGCAAGGGTGGAAGACGTATTATTTTGTTTAAAATCACTTGAAAATCAACAGTACTGTGCCCTTTTTTAGCAAAATAATTGCCAATTGAATAGACCAATCCGAAGACGACGACTGTGTTGCCAATATCAAACATGATGGCATAAACCAAAGCATCGCGTCCCCAAATACCTTCAATAATCGGGAAGGCAAACAAACCTGTGTTCAATCCACCTGCGCCCATTGTCAACAATCCACGCATATCGTTGGGATATTTGCGAAACACAAACCACGCAATCAACAGCATCGTGCTGCCAAACGCTAAAGTTAGGACGGGTATCAAAAACAGGCTGCTTTCTAACTTTATCCGCATGGTTGAAACGACCATCAAGGCAGGAAATGTGGTGTGCATCAAAAAACGAGAAATAGTTTTTCCTTCTTTTTCTGTCACATAGTTGTATTTTTTAATCAAATAGCCAAAAATTATCATGGCGAGAGTGATTAAAAATACGTCGTTGGCTTGGTTCATTTAAATAGTGGATAGTTGATAATGAAATATAGATTTATACTGAGGGGGGGCTTTTTAGAGATTCAACCAATAATTCATTTTCAAAACCAATGCTCTATTTTCTCTTTCAAACGGCAACGTTCCGTGATTGTCCGTAAAAACTATAAAAATATCGGACATCGGTTTGTAACGCCATTGCAAACGGCTGTTGATATTGAAATTATTCGCTTGCGTGTTGTATTGAAAAAAAGTTGTCCAAATCAAGTTTTTTGAAAAACTCAATTCCGTTTTTGAATTGATGAGATACAATAAAGAACGCTTGTAAGGCTCTGGAAACTGCAAATCGTAGCGTTCTAAACGCAGACCAAATACGCCCCATGGTGTCCGACGATAATTGATTCCTGCACTCATGGACAATTGTTTGCCATTATAAAATTCACCGACTGTCAAGTTGGTTTCAAACATGAATTTTTTGCGTAAATCGGAACTGTAACTGATTGAACCATTTGTGAAAACATATTTGGCAGGTGGCAAAGGTTCGTAATCCGTGAACGACGTATGCACAGGCAAACGGCTGTCTTCGTTGTTGACACTGATTTCGAATTGGGCTGTATTTTTGAATTGCAAAGAGTTGCTGATTGAAGAAGATCTATTGTTGAAAGAATTATCAGGATTCCAAACAAATTGAAGCGACCCTTGAAAATTAATTTGAGTCACATGCTGTTTGTTTTTAGGAATGATTCTATAACCACCAAACGTGGTATTGTGTTGATAACCAATGCGTAATGTTGTATCTCGGAAAGCATCATAATTGTCTAAACGTGGAAAAAATTCCATACCTGTCGCATAATTTGAGCCGACTTGTCCTGAATAATTCAACAGATTCCAAGTCTCATTGTGATACCACAAGCCAAATTCAAGGTAATTATTTTGCTTTTTAACATTGGGTTGAATGGAATGATGCGCCACCAACCAACCGTCTAAAAGATTATTTTTTGAGACAAAAGAGACTTCGCCCGACAAGTCACGGACATAATCGGTTTTGGAAAATTTGCCATCAGAAACGCCTTGACGGTTCAAAATGCCCAATTTAAAAAACGAACGCCCTTTCAACGCTTGTTGTATCGCCGCCGCTGAATAATTGTATGCCGACTGCCCATCTGTTTTTGCCGTTTGCATATTTAAAGCATTGACACGCAAGGTTTTATTTAAATTGCCACTCAATCGTAGACCAAACTGAATCGGTACGCGCTGCCCATCAGCATCTAAACCGATGCGCCTTGAAAAAAAAGGACGATTGGCGGGTGGGCTACCCAAATCTGCCAAAACATCGCTATTTTCAAGGAAAAAAGTTCGTTTCTCTGGAAAAAACAGACTGAATCGAGACAGATTCGTCATTTGTTCATCTACATCAACTTGCGAAAAATCGGGGTTTATGGTGGCATCTAAATTGAGTTGAGAATTTAAAGACCATTTCGCATCGCCACCCATCCGAACGACTTTATCTGTCTTGTTATTGACCGTAAAATCATTGGCAGCACCGGCTAACAAGTAAGGGATGAGCGTCACATTGCCTTTTTCAACAGGCGGCGGTGCGTCCCAATTTAGCGTACCCAAAAAGCCGATCGCAATGCCATCAAACTGTAGTGGCACACGTGTCCACGTATGATATTGCCCATGTTTTATGTCATTTCTAACGAAATTTATGCCCCATTCCGTTTTTCCTGCCTCGTATCGTAAGGTTTTGAAGGGTATTGCCACTTCAACCGTCCATCTGTCAGTATATTGTTTGACGGCAGCGAACCATTTATTGTCCCATGAAAAAGTGGGGTCGCCAAATGCTTCAATAGTTGTCTCACTTTGCACACCAAGTGGGCTAACGCCAAACATATACGCATTGGATTGCCGATTTATGGGGTCTAACAGCACCGCGATGCCATCGCCGTCAAAATAATTTACGTCTCTTTTAAGTGTTGGAATAATATGATTGCTCGACGAATCGTAACAGGTAAAACCGATGTACAAAAAATGTGCATCGTAAGTCAAACGGGCTTCTGTTTTTGTAGTCGCACGTTTTTTGTTATCGGGATATTTTTCCCAAAAATCTTTGGCAGGAATGGCGTTTTCCCAATCGAGTTCGTCTAAAACGCCATCAATTTTTATGGTCGTTTCCGCTTTTTTTATGCCGACTTGAAAATCAATATTGTTACGCGATTGGTCACCCAAACTGTCTTTTTGAGCTAAAAGAAGCGTTGGTATCAACCCAAAACTTATTAAAAGGAACTTGTACATGTTGATTTCACGTTTTAAATCGCTTAAACGATGACTTTTTTGGGGCAAAGATAGGAAAAGAGCGTCAAAAGGCATTTTTTACTGAGGGGGTAAAAAAAAACGTTCGACGAACTTTTTGGTGGTCCGACGAACGTTTTTTGCAATACTTAAAATATTTAGATATGTATAACAGATTGTCAAGCAGCCTGTAACGCCTGTTCTTTTTTCGCAGCTGTGGTCAGTGTTTCCCACTCTTTGATGATATGCACCGTAATTTCCAGTACCATTTCGGGCGGTATTTTTTCGTTGACACCTGTTAATGCAGCTATCAATAATTTGAGAGATGATGTGTGCATATCAGGATTTTCATTCAAAATTCTACGAATTTTAAGAGAGAGGATGCTTTTTAAACTTGACATGAATTTTTTGGGCAAAAGAATGGTGTCTTCATTTTCTTGTAAAAAACGAATGGCATCGTGCATGTGTGAAAGGGACGGGTCTTGTAATGCTTCTTGAAATGTCATTTTTTTGCCTTTTTTGATTATTTATTAATCCGATTTAAGTTTGAGAATAAAAAAATCATAATCTTTTTTTGTGGAATAGGCTTCAACTTGATAACTATCAATGCCTAATAACTCAAAAGTGTCTTTAATTTCTTCAAAATGACGTTGAAATATAAGATTGTAAATCCTTTTTCTTTTGTCATCAACTGGTTTAATTACGACAATCCTATCTGGATGTTGTTCAAAAAAATCATAAATGATTTTTGCAATTGTTCGCATCACTTTCGGAATATCATAATTGTTTGTGATAACAGAATCATCTATTTTTCCTTTTATCAAATCTCCAAAACCTAAATTCCAAAGATTATCATTGTCAATTGTAAATAGTACGACTTTCATCACTTTACCTTGTCTGCCTTCGCTTTCAAAGATATAACGTGTCTGATTATTGAAGTCTAAGAATAGGTAATGAATTCCCTTGATTTAAACGGTTCTTCCAACTGTTCCGCATCGCCCAAATAACCGAGCGCAAGGACACAAATAGGCAATCTGTTCTCATTTAAACCCAACATTTCCGCTGCCTTTATTTTATCAAAACCACCCATTGGATGCGCAAACACATCTAAGGCGCGGGCTTGCAACAGCAACGTTGCATTCGCCATCCCGAGGTCGTGTTCGGCGGCCACATTGTCACTTCCATTGCGCTCAAAAGTTTTTCTGGCAACTGTTACCACCAAAGCGGCTGCATGTTTAGCCCACACTTGATTGCCGGGCATTAAACAGTCGGAAATCTTGTCGAACCCCTCAGTCTTTTTGTGTGCAAAGTAATATGCCCACGGTTGTTCGTTGTTGGCACTCGCTGCCCACGATGCGGCTTCAAAAAGGGTGTTCATCACGGTTTCAGAAATACTTTCTGCTGAAAATGCACGCGGACTAAACCGATTTGTGATAAAGGAAGCGACATCGTATTGCGTGCTCGCCGCTTTGATTTCTGTAATTTCAATAGTTTCTGACATAATTTTTTTTTAAAATTTACTTGTTATCCTTCAAAACCCACTCGCTTGTGGCTGCCATCGCAATAGGGTTTATTGCCCGATTGTCCGCAGCGACAAAACGCAGTGACTTTGTTTTTATGTGTTTCTGTACCGTCTTTTTCTTTCACTGTGATATTGCCAAACACCAGCAGCGGTCCGTTAGACATCACTTCAACGATGCTTTCGGCTTCAACGGAAGCAATTCTTCGGCTGCGTCATTCATATTGTAGCTCAAAGCACCTGAAGGGCATTTTTTTACTTGTTCGATGATGCGTTCAGTACTCGCACCTTCGGGTTTTATCCAAGGTCGTTCCATTGGGTTAAAAACTTCGGGCAAGCCTGTGGCGGCTGTCCAACAGATGCGTGAATGAATACAAGTATCTGGTTTCCAAACAATTGTGACTTCGCCGTTGGTGTACTTTTTTGTGATGTCTTTCATGTGGTGCGTTTTTAATGTTAAAAGAAATTAAACTGTCAGAATGCTTGAAATGTTCAATAGAGCCGTTATTTTGTTGTATCTCAAAGTATCGGATATTTTTAAAATATCCGATACTTGTTGAAATCTTTCGGTCGTTTTTCAACCCAAAAAATCAGCTTCAGCGAACTCTGGATTTGGATATTTATAAAACCCTTCGCCTGTTTTCAAGCCCAATTTGCCTTCATCGAGGTATTCTTTCAACAATGAGGCGAAGCGGACGCTGCGACTGTCCGAACGGGTTTTGACAATATGCCAAGCCGTTTCCAAACCAATCGTATCTAACATACCAAAAGGTCCGATGTTAGATTTAAAATTGCCCATCCACGAACGGTCAATGTCTTGAATCGAAGCGATGTCGCGGGTACGCAAATCGCCCGCAGCACCGAGAATTGCCATCAACATTTGATTGAACAGATAACCAGGATTTTCTTTTTGTATCAACACAGGAATTTGATTAATCGCCTTGCCAAAGTCTTTGAGCAAGTCGATAACCCACCCCTCAGTATTCGGGTGTGGCATCACATCAACAACATTCATCGTAAAAACATCGTGAAAATGGAGGGCGCAAAACAAATGTGGCCGCCCCGTTTCTTCTGCAAACATAGACGGCAGTATATAGGACGTATTTGTTGTCAAAACCGTTTCAGGTTCGAACAACGGCGCGAACGCCGCCCACACTTTTTTCTTGATTTCCAAGTCTTCTGTAACAGATTCGCTTATCAAATCAATGTTTTTAACCGCTTCATCCTTGTCTGTTGTCGTCGCGATACGGCTCAATGTCGCATCAGCGACCCCCTCAGTAATCACGCCTTTTTTAACAAAACTTCTCAATAATTTGTCTTGAATAGACCGTGCTTTCTGCAATGCCTCATCTGTTACGTCGTACATTTTGACGTTAAAACCATCCATCGCACAGCGTAAACCAATGCGTAAACCGAGTGTTCCACAACCGATGATGAGGACGTTTTTTATGTCTTTCAATTCTTTCATAAGGTGTTTTTTTCTCGTTGTGATAATATTTTTTGTAATGATTTTTAAATTTCGTAAATGTACGTTTTATCCATAAATAGAACGAATCAATAAACATTTCAAGGATTTACACCTCTTTCTTTCTTAAAAAACCTAATTTTGCGCCTCATTTTCGACATTCATCATTCATCATTTATAATTCATCATTTCCCTATGCAATTATTAGACGGAAAATTTCTCGCCGAAACCATAAAATCAGAAATCAAATTAGATGTTGACCGCCTTTTAGCTACGGGCGGTAAAACCCCTCATTTAGCTGCTGTTTTGGTTGGCAACAACCCTGCGAGCGAGGCTTATGTTGGCAACAAAATTCGTTCATGCGAGCAAGTCGGTTTTAAATCAACACTCATACGGCGCAGTGAAAATGTGACACAATCAGAGATATTAGCCATTGTCAACGACTTGAACAATGATGCTGATGTGGACGGTTTTATCGTTCAATTGCCTTTGCCGAAACACATTGATGAATCTGTCGTGACCTTAGCGATTGATCCTAAAAAAGACGTTGATGGCTTTCATCCAACCAATTTTGGGCGTATGACGCAAGGTTTACCTGCCTTTTTACCTGCTACTCCTGCGGGCATCCTCGAAATGTTGAAGCGTTATAAAATAGAAACGGCTGGTAAAGAATGTGTGATTGTAGGACGTTCCAATATTGTTGGCACCCCCCTCAGTATTTTGCTCTCCCGAAAAGGTTGGGACTGTACGGTGACTGTTGCACATTCACGGACTAAAAATTTAGCAGATGTTTGTCGTCGTGCAGACATATTAGTAGCAGCAATCGGCGTGGCGCATTTCATCAAAGCCGATATGGTTAAAGAAGGGGCAGTGGTCATTGATGTGGGTATGAACCGCATTGAAGATAGTACCAGAAAAAGCGGTTCACGGCTCGTTGGCGACGTTGATTTTGACAATGTCGCGCCTAAAACAAGTTATATCACGCCCGTTCCTGGTGGCGTTGGGCAACTGACGGTTGTTTCGTTGTTGCTGAATACTTTGCAGGCGGTGCTTAACAATGCATCTAAATAATATTGGTTTTTGTCATTCCGAGCGCAGCGAAGGAATGACAAAAAACTGCGTATGTTTTTCAAATAATATCCACTTAAAATGCTATTTGTAAATACACAAAACATTGTTAACCAATAATTTAAGAAATTCACCATTCACCATTCACCATTCACCATTCACCATTCACCATTCACCATTCACCATTCACCATTAAATAAGTTATGAATTATTACGCCATCGAGATGACGACCCCTCAGTATTCAGAGGAAAAAGCTGAAATATTGATTGCTCTATTGAGCGAATTACCTTTTGACACTTTTGACGTTGGAGAAACGACGATGAAAGCCTATATTTTGGAGAAAGATTGGACGGAAAACGTTGCACAACAAACGGCGGACATCAATCAAGGCTTTGGTTTTACCTTTGAAAAAACATTCATTCCTTACCAAAATTGGAATGTTATTTGGGAATCTAATTTCCAACCGATTCGTGTGGATGATTTTGTCGGTTTACGTGCCGATTTTCATCCGCCTACGGAGGGGGTGGTTTTTGATTTGGTGATTAACCCCAAAATGGCGTTTGGCACGGGGCATCACGAAACGACTTATATGATGATGCAGTTGATGCGCGACATAGATTTTGTTTCTAAAAAAGTATTGGATTATGGTTGTGGCACGGGTATTTTAGCCATTTTAGCAGAAAAATTAGGCGCAACGGATTTAGAAGCGGTGGATATTGAGGAAGCGAGTTATGAGAATACGATTGAAAACAACGGCATCAATGATGTGCACAATGTCAAGGCTTTTTGTGGCACGCTTGATGTCATTCCGTCCAAAGATTTCGACATTATTTTAGCCAATATCAATCGCAACGTCATTCTTTATTCCCTTTCTGATTTAAAAAGCCGCTTGAAAACTGGTGGAACAATGTTGATTTCAGGTTTTTTGAAACAAGATGAAAATATTCTTTTAGATGCCACAAAAAAAGAAGGTTTTCAACACATCACCACCGAACAACGCGGCAACTGGCTGTGTATGAAGTTAGTTGATAATGGATAGTTGATAATGGATAGTTTATAATTTAAAACACTATCAACTATCCATTATCAACTATCAACATAATTTTACAAGCACTTTTTTCGTTTTTAACACTTGAATGGACACGTTTTTGATTAATTCATTGTCCATTATCCATTATCCATTATCACTGAGTGTTTTAAACCAAAATTAAATGTTTGACTACATGACAAAGCATATTCTATTTCTATTTTCCTTATTTTTTATTTTCAATATTCAGGCTCAGTCGTCATCTGTTAGGACGGGTGAAACGGAATCGCCTACCGAGTTTCTTAAAAAACTGGAGGCTTATGTGACTTTAAGTCAACAGCAGTTGGCTGTTCAAACCTATAAAGAATTTGAAAAGAAGTTCAAAAGCGGCAGTTTCACAGAAGAAGAAACGAACCGCTTGATGGCTGTTTGCAACGATATGTTGTCGGCGCGGCTGAATGCGACCCCTTATTTTACGGATTTTTTGAAGAGTAGTACCCTTGTCGAATCTGGAGCAAAGGATTCTCGATTTGAGAAATGGTTGACTGTTTTTGAACCGATGATTGCGGATGCGCTTCAAATTAAGAAATATGAACCAATTCGACAGTTTTTAGGGTTTTCAACAAGCTTTTTTGAAAATAATGCTTTGTATTTTGGTAACAATACGATTAATTGGTTTGCCGACAATCGCGATTATGTTTGGAAATTTGAAAAAGGCACCCCCTCAGTATTGTGGGAAAAATTGAACATTACAGCTTCTTATAAAAAGGATTCGATTACGATAAAAGATACCAAAGGCGAATTTTTTCCTGTAACAAAAGAATGGCAAGGCAACGGGGCAGAAGTGACGTGGGAGCGATTTAAGAACAACGAAATCGTCTGCAAACTCGGGAAATATTCGATTGACGTGTCAAAAGGGTTTTATAAAGCCGAAAAAGCCTTGTTGAAATACCCCGCTTTGTTCCCCAATAAAGAAATCGAAGGCGTTTTTGAAGATAAAGTCAATTTTGGCAATGCCACTGTTGAAAACAGCTATCCACGTTTTGAGTCCTACGAAAAACGTTTGAAAGTGAGCAATATTGGTAAAAATATTCAATATGAAGGTGGTTTTCGATTGTTTGGCATGACCGTTTTTGGTTATGGTACACGAGAAGAAAAAGCCAATTTGATGATAAATAACAGCAAAAAAGGCAACCGTGCTTTTAGGTCAACATCAGAGTTGTATGTGATTCGGAAAGATGAAAGTATTGCATCTGAAAGTTCGGAAGCGGTACTTTACTTTGGAAAAGATTCGATTTACCACCCCTCAGTAAATTTGAAAATGGATGTGGCTAACAATGTTTTAATGCTTGACCGAGGCGAAAGGGCGAGTCAACGCAATCCGTTTTCCAACTCCTATCATCAGGTCAATATGGACATGGATAAAATAAAATGGTTTATTGACAAAGATTCGATTGTTTTAGGAGACAAACAACCTGGTTATGGTATCAATAGTAACAACGCGATGTTTGAGTCCTTGAAATTTTTTAGTGAACCCGACTTCCGAAAGTTTCAGAATATCTCGACACGTAATCCTGTTGTTGTTTTGAAAATGTACAGTGACCAAGTTCAAAAACGCATATTGAATGCAGACGATGCGGCACGACAAATCAACCCTAAAATGGATGCACGGATGATTCAAAGCCTTTTGTACGAAATGGTATCCAATGGTTTTGTGAATTATGATTCAGAAAAAAACATTTTAGAACTCAAAGACAAGGTCTTTCACTATTCGTTAGCGAATCAAAAAAAAGTAGATTATGACGTGTTGCGGATTTCGTCAGAGACGACGAAGGAAAACTCGAATTTTTTCCTCATGGATACGACCATCAGAATCAATGGCGTGAAAGGTATTGAGTTGAGTAACAAACAAAAAATCCGAGTCGTACCGCTTAATCAAGAAATTATCTTGAAACGCAACCGAAACTTTGATTTTGATGGACGTATGTTTGGCGGTTTTGCGCTTTTTTATGGTGATAAATTCCATTTTGATTATGACCGTTTTGATATTACAGTTGATTCCTTGCGGTATCTTGATTTGTATTTGAAAACGGGCGAAGACCAATACAAACGACCCATTGCATCGGCGATAAACTCAAGGCTCGAGTATCTGCGTGGTGTCCTTTTGATTGATGCACCCAACAATAAATCGGGTCGTGAAAACATCAAAATGATGCCTTCTTTTCAATCCAAAGATTACAGTTATGTGTTTTATGATTTACCTGGAACACAACAGGGCAAATACAAACGCGATTCTTTTTATTTCAAATTGGATAAATTTAATCTCGATGGGTTGGACAGCCTTGAGCGCAGCCAGTTAAATTTTAAAGGAACGATGGTTTCGGCTCAAATTTTCCCCGATTTCAAAGAAGCTTTGACTTTGCAGCCCGATTCGTCTTTGGGCTTCGTAACGCGTGCGCCTACTGAGGGGTATCCTCTTTATAGCAAAAAAGGTAATTTTAAAGGCGATATTACTTTGAACAATAAAGGTTTTTTTGGTAAAGGTTCGGTCAAATATCTCGACGCAACCATTGAGTCTCAAGACGTTGTGTTTCATCCAAAACAAATGCTCGCAAGTGCTAAAAGTTTTGATATGAAGGAAAATAGCAAAAATAATGTGCCACAAGTGACGGCACCAGGCGTACAGATTAATTGGCTGCCGCGCAATGACTCGATGTATTTGACCTCAAAAGATTCCGCTTTCAAAATTTTTCCAGAAGGGAATTACACGATGCGCAATACCATTATTTTGACGCCAAGCGGTGTGAAAGGAATTGGTACTTTTGAGTGGGAAAAGGGTTTTTTGAAGTCGAAAATGTTTTCTTTTGGAAGTCATTATGTTCAAGCAGATACGATGGAATTGGGTATTCGTGCCTTGTCAAATCTGTCTGACCAATTGGCACTTGATACAAGGAATGTACGCGGCAAAATTAATTTTGATACACAAAAAGGTTTTTTTAAATCCAATTCAGACGATGGTCTGACCTCTATGCCCGGCGTAAAATACAATACTACGATTAACGAGTTTGATTGGGATTTGAAGTCTGAAAATATTGATTTTCATGCTGATGGTAAACCTGCCTATTTTGTTAGTGTGGATAAAGAACAGGATTCGCTTAATTTTTTAGGCAAAACCGCTTCTTATGACTTGAAATCTAACTTTTTGAAAATCGGTGGTATAGACTATATCAAAACATGCGATGCTTATATTTATCCAGATTCCAACAAAACACAAATTCAGTTAGGCGGGGCGATGACCACTTTGAAGAATGCCCGCATCGTTTGCGATACCATCACCAAACATCACGTTATCAACCGTGCAACCGTCAATATCAAAGGACGAAAGGAATATACAGCCAATGGTTTTTATGAATACAACGTGGCGGGTAAAAAACAAGAAATCCAATTCGACAACATCATCGGGCAGCGTGTTGGTACAGGCAATCGCAATTTAAAACGTACCGAAACAGCAGCGACAGGAACGGTCAAGGCAGAAGACGATTTTTTGATTGATAAAAAAACGACATACAAAGGGACAATTGCTTTGTCGTCGGGTTCAAAAAACCTACGTTTTGAAGGTTTTGCGCACTTTGAGCATGGAAATTTGCCTAATCGGCAATGGTTTAGTATTTATTCCAATGCCGATAAAGCGGATTTGGCATTGAATTATAATTTGCCTAAAAACGAAGAAGGACAGAACTTGAACACGGGTATTTTTATCAGTAAAGAAAATGCCCAAGCTTATCCGAGTGCGATGATGCCTTTGAGTTTTGCCAAAGACCGTCCGATTATTGATGTCAGAGGTGTTTTTAAATACAATGCGGCTAATGACCAAATCATTTTTGGCGATTCGCTCAAAGTTTTAGGCAATAGTTTGCAAGGCAATAAAATGATTTATGACAACCGCACAGGCGCACTGAATGCAGAAGGTAAATTGACATTAGGCGGCAGTTTGCAATACATCAATGTTCAGGCGGCGGGGACAGCAAAAACCAAATTTTTGCCACCAACAGAAGAACTCCGAGACTCAAACGGCATCAAAGGCAGCCCCCTCAGTATAGAAGCGATGTTTGGGGTGCAAATGCACATTCCAGAGAAATTGTTGAAAATCATGGCAGCCGATATTCAGGCAGGCACTTTTGACGCGCCTGATTCGGACTTCAAAAGGGATGATTTTAGCGACAAAGCCTTGACAGAATTTATTCCAGACGAAAAGGATTATAAAAAAACCGTTGCGGATATGAAGGAAAGGATGCTGAATATGCCTGATAAATACAACGATTTCAGCTTTTTGTTCAGCCGTGCCACGATGCGTTGGAATCCTGAATTGCAAAGTATGGTCAGCTATGGTTCTAAAGCAGATTTAAACAGCGTTCTCGGTATTCCGATTAATAAAAAAATTACGGCTTGGGTGGAATTTAAAATGCCGTCGAACAACGACGACCGCGTTTATATTTACATCAAAACGGCTAATGATTTTTTCTACTTCTTCGGCTATCAAAAAGGTGTTTTGGGCATTACGTCCACGAATCCAAGAATGGAAGAAGAATTTAATAAAATCAAAGCCAAAGACCGCATTGCCAAAACCAAAGACGGCGACCTCGAATTGCAATGGGAAGACCCAGGAAAAGGTGAGATGTTTATTCGTCGCATGCAGAATGCGCAAGGGAAATAGGGATTGAGGTTTTGAATACAAAAAAAAGTATCTCACAAAGACATGAAGCGCTTTGTGAGATACTTTTTTTTCTAAATTTTTAAAAAATTTGAAGCACAATCGCTGTCCATTTTTTACTTAAATCTAATTTGATATGGAATCCGCATTTGTGGTGTTTTCCACGTTTGCATTTTCTTGAAATAAGTATAAAATTCAGCATATTCACCGAGTTCAGCCTTGATAGCGGCAGCTTTTAGGCTTTCAGGCGACGACTTTTCACCTGTTATGCTTTCGATAAGCTGCTCGATAGGTGATTTCAATTTTGGATATTCACTCGTTTTATATTCCGTGATACCTGCTTTGGCTGCGGCTGACGCAATCGCTTCGTTCAATCCGCCGATGCGGTCAACCAAACCAATGTCTTTTGCTTTTGTACCCAACCAAATACGTCCTTGTGCGATGGCATGAACTTGGTCGCGGCTCATTTTGCGGGAAGTGCCAACCCGATTGAGGAAGGTTTCATAGATACTATCGGTTTGCATTTGCAGTATTTTTCCTTCGTAATCATCATTGTCAAAAAAGACATTCACTCCATCGGCGTGGGCGGCTGTTTTGACGGTATCGAAACTGATGCCCATTTTGGTTTTAAAGGTTTTTTGAAGACTTGGAATCATACTGAAAACGCCAATAGAACCTGTCAAAGTCATCGGTTCTGCATAAATAGAATCTGAAGCACAGGCGATGTAGTAGCCACCCGAAGCCGCATAATCGCTAAACGACGACACAACAACTTTACCTTGTTTACGTGCCAAATCCAATTCACGCCAAATCATATCGGACGAAACGGCAGACCCGCCGCCTGAATTGATGCGTAAAACAATGGCTTTGACATTATCATCTTCACGCAGCTTGCGAATGATTTTAGCATAGCGGTGTCCGTCAATCGAGCCATTGACCTCTTTACTATCGGTGGCGTAATTGATATCGCCTTCGGCATAGACGATGGCAATTTTATTTTTACTCTTACTGGATTCCTTTTTGACCGTTTGAGCATAGTCGGAAAGAGATATGGAATGAATTTTATCCTTTCCTTTAAGTCCTAATTTAGTGCGCAATGTAACCAAGGCTTCGTCATAGTACCCCTCAGTATCCACCATCTTTAAGCGAACGGCTTCACGTGCGCTTGAAATTTTTAATTCATTGGCATAAGCAAAGAGGTCTTTTTTATCGATTTTACGTGATTTTGAGATGTCATTCAAGTAAAAATCGTACAAACCGGTCAAATACTCACGCATTTGCAAACGGTTTTGGTCGCTCATTTTGTCTAAACGGAATGGCTCGGTGGCACTTTTGAATTGACCAGCATAATAAATTTGCCATTTGATATCAAGACGGTCAAACATGTCTTTCATAAACGGAATTTCAGCTGCGAAACCTTTGAAATCAATATCACCCGTTGGATTGAGGCAAATTGAATCGGCAACGGAAGCTAAATAATAACCGCCTTGCGAATAGAAATCGGCATAAGCATAGACGAACTTGCCGCTTTGCTTGAACTTTTCAATGGCTTGACGGACTGCTACAACTTTTGGGAATTCAGTGTTAATAAAACGAGTATTAATGAAGATGCCCTTGATTTTATCATCGTTTGTGGCATGGTCAATCGCGGCGAGCAATGATGTTAGCCCGACAACTTTTTTGCTGTCGAAAATATTATCATTTTGGGTGTTTCCTGTGAGGTCAGGAATCATTTCTTCCATTTTAATTTCTAAAACGCTGTTCGATTCGACAGTTTTAACACTGTCATCACCAACACTCGCAAAACCGGCTGCTGAAATGATACCGAACAAAGTCAATGCGATGACGGCGAGAAAAACGCCTAAGCATGAGGCAAACACGAATTTAAAGAACTGCTGCATATTGTGATATTTTAATTTGAGCTGTTATGAAATTTAATAAAATGGCTGTTTGGCATGGAACAAATGTAAACCTGTATCTATGAACCACCATTTTTTTTAGATAAAGGCAGTTAAAAGAAAGATGTTTAGACATATATTGGTTGATGAATGGTTTTTTAGGCAGAAAATGACGTTTTATACTGAGGGGGGGCTTTCGTCTAAAAGAGAATGAAAATTTTTGTATTTTTAAAAATCTGTTACAATATTGTGAGTATTACGTCTGTACCTTTGTATTGTTCAAAAACTTTTTGCAAAAAAAGAATGTTTAAATTCAAAAGAGGTCTAACAATGGTAAAATTAATGTGGGTGGGTATATATGGTGTGGTTTCGTTTTTGGCGTGTAATCCGACCCCCTCAGTATCCAAAGTTTCAGAAGCAAAAAAAGTCATGGTCACAATGCAAGATTCAATTAAAACAGAGGGTTTAGAAATTGCTACATTAGGTGGCGGTTGTTTTTGGTGCATCGAAGCGGTCTTTGATGAGCTAAAAGGTGTCGAAAAAGCCGTCAGTGGCTACACAGGCGGCACTAAAGTAAACCCGACATATCGGGAAGTATGTTATGGCAATACTGGACATGCTGAGGTCATAAATGTGTATTTTGACCCTAAAATCATCTCTTTTGAAGATGTTTTACGCGTCTTTTTTCATGTGCACGACCCAACGACATTGAACCGTCAAGGCAATGATGCGGGTCCGCAATATCGCTCTGCTATCTTTTATCACAGCGAAGCACAAAAAGAGTCGGCAAAAAAAATTATAGAAGAAATAGAAAAAAGTGGTTTGTGGAGTAACACAATTGTAACAGAAGTCACTATGTTTGCACGTTTCTTTGTGGCTGAGGATATTCATCAAGAATATTACAAACTCAATGGTCACGAACCTTATTGCTCTTATGTGATTTCGCCAAAGATGGCAAAATTTAGAAAAGAGTTTAAAAATAGACTTAAAGAATAATGGATAATTGATAATGGATAGTTGATAATTCAAGTAAAATTATCCATTATCCATTATCAACTATCCATTATCCATTACAAAAAAATATTAATGTTTGATAATTAATTGGTTTTTAGTTGGAGGCGGTACAGAGCGTACTGCCTTTTTTTGTTTTTAGGCAGTATTTGGAATTGTATTTGTACTTGTACCCCTCAGTAGAGGCTCAATATTTTGCGCCGCTACTGATTTTGCAACAAATGGTTCATTTTTAAAGTAAAAGAGTTATATTTGCACGCCTTTTTGACAGCGTATTGAAAAAGGCTTATTTGTTCAAAAATAATTTTTATAAAACGATAACAATCAATCGTTTAGGAGTTCTTTACAAAATACTTGACAACCAAAAACCACTCAGAAGCGGAACAATCGGTTAGATACTGAGGGGTCAGATTTTTTAAAAAAAAAATTTTACAAGCGATGCAAGCGAAAGGAATTATTAAGTTTTTCTTAGTGCTACTGTCTCTGATTTGTGCTGGACAGTTTATTTATTACATTCCCACGAGCCGTGTTGAACGTGAAGCGGAAAACAGAGCAAAGATAGCAGCAGAAGCGGCAGCACCTGAAAATAAGGCAGCAGCAGCGAAATTTGCCCGTCTTTCTTACCTTGACTCTATGTCAAGTGAAAAAATATGGACGGTGCCATTGGTGGGTAGCTATACTTATCAGGACTTGAAATCTAAGCAATTGGCTTTAGGTCTCGACTTGAAAGGCGGTATGAGTGTTTTGTTGCAAGTAGATTTGAAGGATTTCCTCATCTCTTTGAGTGGCAGTTCAACAGACCCGAACTTCACGAAAGCCATTGATAATGCAACGGCTTTAAAGGCTAATTCATCGGGTGATTTTATCTCGTTGTTTGTTCAAGAATACAAAAAATTGGCAGGTGACAATCGCTTGGCATCTATTTTTGCACGCAATGAGTCTTTGAAACAGCTTATCAATATAGAGTCTAGCGACAATGCTGTTCAAAATGTCATTCGTCAAAAAGCTGACGAAACCGTTGGTGAAACGTTTAAGCGTTTGAAACAACGTATTGATAAATTGGGTGTGGTTCAACCGAACGTATCGCTCGACAAATCGCGCGATATTATTATCGTAGAATTACCTGGTATTGAAAATCCTGAACGTGCGCGTGGCTTGTTAACAAGTGCCGCTAATTTGGAGTTCTGGGAAGTCTATCGGGCATCTGACAATGGTATAATGGCAGCTTTGCAAGAGGCGGACAATACTTTGAAGGCATTACAACAAGGTATCAAAACTGATTCGTTGTCAACAGATACGACTTCGACGCTGTCCAACTTGGGTGGTCCTTTATTGGCTCTTTTACAACCTAATCCAGGAACAATGTCTCCTGCGGTGATTGGTTCAGCCGATAAAAATAAAAGAAATCAAATTTCAGAGTATTTGGCAAAGCCAGAAGTGGCGTCTAAATTTCCAAACGATCTGAAATTTGCGTGGTCAAAAGATGCCGTTGTTGACCAAACTGGAAAGTCAACAGGTCAATATGAATTGTATGCCCTTAAAAAATCGGTGGGCAAAGATGGTCCAGCTCTCGACGGTGGACGTGTAACCGATGCCCGTGCCAACAGCACTGAAAAGGGTGGTAGTGGCATGGAAGTTTCGCTTCAAATGGATGCACAAGGTGCTGCCGCTTGGGGTCAATTGACGACTCAATGTGCCCGTGACAACAATCGTGAAGTGGCTATTGTATTGGATAATGATGTGGTCTCTGCGCCGCGTGTTATCAGCCCTATTTTGGAAGGTCGTTCTTCTATTACAGGTAACTATACGGTTCAAGAAGCTCAGGATTTAGCATCTATTCTTCAAGTAGGTAAATTACCAGCGAAGGCTGAAATTATTCAAGAAAATACAGTTGGACCATCTTTGGGTGCTGAAAATATCCGCAACTCGGTGATGGCTTTAGGCTTGTCTTTCTTGTCTATTTTGCTTTTCATGGTCATATATTATAGCACAGGTGGTGTCATTTCGATTATCGCTTTGTTTGCAAACTTATTCTTTATCATTGGTTCATTAACTTCTTATGGTACGGTTTTGACCCTTCCGGGCATTGCAGGTATCGTTTTGACGATGGCGATGGCGGTTGACGCAAACGTTATCATTTATGAACGTATTCGTGAAGAATTGGCAGAAGGCAAATCAACCAGGCTCGCCATAACCGAAGGTTTCAAACACTCCATGTCTGCCGTTATTGACGGTCACGTCACGGCTTTGTTGACATCGTTGGTGTTGATTTGGCAAGGTATCGGAGCCATCAAAGGTTTCGGTGTCGTCTTGGCAATTGGTGTTGTCTTTACGCTTTTCACTGCTATCTTAGTGAGCCGCTTAATCGTTGATTGGTGGACTGGTAGAGGTAATGAAATCCGTTTCTTCGCAAAATTCAGCGAAGGTGCTTTCAAAAACATTCATTGGGACTGGATGAAGCTTCGCTTAAAAGCTTATGCTTTTTCTGCGGTTATAATCATTGCAGGTATTGTTAGTTTCTTTACACGTGGTTTTGAATTGGGTGTTGACTTTACAGGTGGTTACAAATACGAGGTCGCTTTTGACCGTACAGTGACTGCGGAGCAAGTTCGTGAGGCATTGACTAAATCATTTGAAGGTCAGTCAACGATTGTAAAAGCAGTTAATACAGACAATACATTTGATATCACTACTGCTTATTTGAGTAAAGAAACAACAGCTGATGCTCAAGAAAAAGTATTATCAAAACTACATGAAGGCGTTAATTCGCTTGTTGGTGGCAACCTTGAAATGGAAAAATTCAAAGCACATGATGCCAGCACGACACATATTAAGTCTTCTGTAAAAGTCGGTCCTACAGTTGCGGACGACATCAAACGCAGTTCTTTGTTGACAACGTTGTTTGGTGTACTCATCATTGGTGCATACATCTTTATTCGTTTCAACCGTTGGCAATATTCTATCGGGTTGGTTATTGCGGCTTTACACGACGTTTTGATTACAGTTTCTTTGTTTACATTACTGCATGGTATTGTGCCTTGGAGCATGGAAATCAATCAAGACTTTATTGCTGCCTTGCTGACCATTATCGGTTATTCCGTCAATGACACCGTTATCGTTTATGACCGTATTCGCGAGTATATGCGTAAATACACGAACAAACCGATGGCGCAAGTCATTAACGACGGTATCAACTCGACGATGAGCCGTACCATCATTACGTCTTTGACGGTTTTGATTGTGACGTTCATCCTCTTCCTTGTTGGTGGTGCAGGTATCAAAGGTTTTGCCTTTGCCTTGTTCATCGGTATGTTAGCGGGTACTTATTCTTCAATCTTCATCGCTGCGCCAGTGATGATGGACTTATCTAAAAACCTCGACCTTTCAGAATACAAACCTGAAACAACATCGGGTGATAAGAAGAAGACTTTGAAAGAGAAAGTATAGTCTTAGGAAATGATGAATGATGAGTTATGAATGATGAATTTGCAAAACGTTAATTTTAAAAATTTATCATTCATACTTCATCATTCATCATTATAAAAAAATAAGCCGATATTGAGACCCCTCAGTATCGGCTTGTTTTTTTTGTGAAAAATGGGTGAAATTACTGAGGGGAGGGATTTTGTGAATTAAGAGAAAATACGTACTGTTGTCTTAAGACGGACGTATCCTAAGTAATGATGAACTATAAATGATGAATAGCGCAAGATATTCATCATTCATAGTTCATCATTCATCATTACTTTTAATCTTATTCATTTCAAAAAACAAGAAAAACATTTAAAAATGGCTCTTTTACTCATTGGCGGTATTGCCCTTTTACTCATTTTTATCTTTGGTTACAATGCGCTTATTGGCAAACGCAACCAAGTCGATAATGCTTTTGCAGCACTTGATGCGATGCTCAAAAAGCGTTTTGACCTTATCCCTAACCTTGTCGCTACGGCAAAAAACTATGCTCAATACGAGCAATCCACGCTCAACAACCTTGTCGCCTTGCGCTCAAAAGCCGTTAACGGCGAATTGTCAAAGAATGAATCCATTGAATTAGACAATGCTTTCTCACAGGCTGCGCGAGGTTTGGTTGTACTGTCTGAAAGTTATCCTGAACTGAGGGCTTCTGAAAACTACATGCAATTGCAACGGGCTTTGAATGAAACCGAAGAACAAATATCGGCAGCTCGTCGCAACTACAATGCAGTGGTAACGAACTTCAATGATGCCGTTCAAAAATTTCCTTCCAATATCATCGCCAGTGCTTTTACTTTCGAAAGCCGTCCGTTGCTCATTACGGCTGAAGCGCATAGAGAAAATATTGATGTCAATCAACTTTTCAAATAAAAACATGGAAAACCTTCGTGTAGAACCTGAATTGCAAGCCCTTTTTGCGCCCGTTTTAGCATCCTTAGAAGCGGAACGCCGTTTGATAGTGAATAGAAATTACAATATCATCTTCATTTCAATGGCTATTATATTGTTGGGTGCTTTGTTTGCTTTTGACTTAGAAGAGCCTGGGATACTCATAGGCTCACTTATCTTAGGCGTAATATGTTATTTAGTTTTCGCCAACAAAGGAGCGAGTGCCTGGCGGGATAAATACAAAAAGCAAGTGATTGAAGCCATTGTCAAGAGTTTTTTTGGTGAAACAGGTCAGTATGAACCCCATAGTGGACACAGTGAAGCAGAACTTATGGATACAAAACTGTTTGACCGTTCGCCTGACCGCTATCACGCCGAGGATTTGATAAAAGGTAAAGTGGATAAAACGCTTATCTGTTTTTCAGAAGTTCATGCTGAATATAAAACAACAGGGTCTAAAGGCAAAACGAACTGGCACACACTGTTCAAAGGCTTTTTATTCACAGCCGATTTCAATAAACATTTCAATGGGCGCACCATTATCAAGCAAAAAAGCTTTTGGAACTTCTTATCTCAAGGTAATATTGAGTTGGAAAACCCTGCGTTCAGAGAGGAATTTGCCGTATATGCCAATGACCCAATCGAAGCACGGTATATCCTTTCACCCGCTTTGATGGAAAAGATGTTGCAACTCAATAAAAACTGGGGTGAGTCATTGGCTTTTAGTTTTATCCATTCACAAGTAAAGATTGCGATTCCTATGCACGTTGATTTTTTTGAAATATCTATTTGGTCAAAGTTAGATATTCAAGGCAAATGGCTAAAAGATTGGCAAATCATCGCCGATTTGGTCAGTGTGGTGCATGATTTGGATTTGAATACGCGGATTTGGACAAAGGAATAACGTTTAATGTTGAGTCATGGGTTAAAAATCGTTTTTAAAACAAACAAGAAAAGGCGAAAATACCAAAAATACGGAGGGGTCTCTTTCCAGCGAAAGAGACCCCTCCGTATTTTGATTAAAGAACGATACAATTAAAATACATTATATTTACTAACCTAAAAACCGCCCGTGATTATTCTTCGTAAGTAGAATCATACAGCGCAATTCATGAATAAGCTTATTAAACACAGACTCTTTTTAAACAAATTAAAATCACTTACTTCAGCTAATGGAATAATGTAAAAATGAAATGGCAACTATGTTTTACAAAGCCGTTTAAATTCAACGTCTCGTAAATTCATCATTCATAATTTATCATTCATCATTCCCCAAGCGTGTTTCTTATTAACTAATCAAAAATAGTATAATGAAAAAAAATTCACTATCTATTATCAAGGCGTGCGTCGCCTTGGTAGTCATCACTTCTGTTTGTCTTTTTGAGATGAACCCGCATTATCTGGAGGCTTCAAGCCACCGCGAAGCACCCATGATTTCTAACGACCCTTTGGCGGACAACACCGACTTGTACGCCTTCCGCAGTCCCGATGACACAACCACTGTGACCATTATCGCCAATTACATTCCGTTGCAATTGCCACAAGGTGGACCCAATTATGCGTCTTTTGGCGAAAACATTCGCTACGAAGTGCATATCAAAAACGATGCGTCAACGGTTGGCGACGACATCACGTATCGCTTCACGTTCTCGAAGGTCAATGAAGATGAGACAACGTTCTTTAACATTCGTTTAGGCAAACAGAATTTGAAAACCACTTATAAATGCGAAAAAAGCATTAAAGGTGGCGCTTTCACAACCATCGTTGCCGCAGGTGTTGTGCCGCCGCCAAACATTGGACCGCGCTCAATTGACAACGCCACTTTGGGCTTAGGCAAATCTTATGAGCAACTCATTACCGATGCCATTACAACAGCAACAGGCTCGACAGCAGAAAAAATCTATTGTGGACCAGCCGACGACCCTTTCTTTGTGGACTTAGGTGGTGTTTTCGATTTGGGTCAAACCAGAACAGGAACGGCTGCAAAAGATGGTGTGGCAGGAAGTAATGTTCATGCAATTGCCTTAAAAATCCCTATTTCAAGCCTCCAAAAGACAGGTAAAGCGGTGACGCAAGCCGCTAATATCTTAGATGGCGATTTTGTCATCGGTGTTTGGGCATCAGCCAGTCGTCCACAAACGCGGACGATTAGCGCAACGACAGGCTTAGAAACAGGCAGTGGCAACTGGGTGCAAGTATCACGCCTCGGTATGCCTTTGACAAATGAAGCCGTTATTCCGATTGGTGCAAAAGACCGTTGGAACGCTTTGTCGCCTTATGCAGAAGACCCAAATATGGATAAGTATTTCACAAATCCTGAATTGGGTTTGTACATGGACGATGCCTTGTTTGGTACGGCTGTTCCCGCTTTCTCAAAATTACGCATTCAACGTGCTGCGCCTACGGTCTTAGGTAATGTTGATTTTGGCAATGGCAAAGATGGTTTGTATGCTATCTACGGTCATGCGGCGACTAAGAACTCGGCTTTGGATACCGCTATTTTTGGTAAATATCTTTTACGTGCAGGTCAACCCCGTTCAGCCGATTTGTTGCCGATATTCTATACAGGTGTGCCGAACTTAGCGCCGTATCAATTGGCAACAGGAAAGACTCCTGGCAATCCATTTACAGCGGGCAAACCTTTCATCAACAATTTTCTTCCGACCTTTGGCGATATGTTGCGCTTGAATATGGCAGTGTCTATCACGCCCCGAAACCATCCTAAATTCAGTTCTCTCGGTATCGTACAAGCAGCGGTTTTGGGCTTAACTGACCCAGCTTATAACGCAAACAACAGTATGCAGTGGATTCCAAACATGGACGGTTTCCCGAATGGTCGTCGCTTAGAAGATGATGTAACTCGTATCGAACTACAAGCCGTTTCAGGTGTCGCCTTAGCTGCCGTTGGCTTATGGTACGACGATTGGACCATCGGTCAAAGCCCATTAACACCTAAATTACTCAATGTTTTGGGTTATACAACAGCCGTTGAAAAGAACGACGCTGCTTTCAAAGCCACTTTCCCTTACGTGCAATCGCCTTGGAATGGCTATAAATATCACGCTAAAAACAACTAATTTAATGATGAATAATTTAATGGTGAATGGTGAATGGCGAATGACCCCCTCAGTATATTGAGTGTTTTTCGTAAATATTCATCATTCATCAGTAAATATTCACCATTCACCATTCACCATTCACCATTCACCATTCACCATTCACCATTCACCATTCACCATTCACCATTCACCATTAATAAAGATAATATGAAAAAGATATCGCCATTCATACTGAAATCAATGTTGGCTCTTGCCACTATTTCAGCCGTTGTATTTTACAACATAAAAGACACTTACTTAGAGGCTTCGAGCCACAGAGAAGCGCCGATGATTGCCAATGACCCTTTGGCAGACAATACAGATTTGTACGCCTTCCGCAGTCCTGACGACACGACGACGGTGACAATCATCGCCAATTATGTGCCGTTGCAATTGCCACAAGGTGGACCCAATTATGCTTCTTTTGGCGAAAACATTCGCTACGAAGTGCATATTAAAAACGATGCGTCAACAGTAGGCGACGACATAACGTATCGTTTCACGTTTTCAAAAGTCAATGAGGACTCAACGACGTTTTTCAACATTCGTTTGGGCAAACAGAACTTGAAAACGACTTATAAATGTGAAAAAAGTATCAAAGGCGGTGCTTTCACAACGATTGTTGCCGCAGGTGTTGTGCCGCCGCCTAATATCGGACCTCGCTCTATTGACAATGCGACTTTGGGTCTGGGTAAATCTTATACACAATTGATGTTGGATGCCATCACAACGGCAACAGGTGCAGGTGGTGAGAAAATCTATTGTGGACCTTCTGACGACCCTTTCTTTGTGGACTTAGGTGGCATTTTTGATGTCGGTCAAACACGTGCTGGTGGCATTGGTGACAACGCACCTGCTGACGGTGTCGCTTGTAAGAACATCCACGCCATTGCGATTAAAATACCTATCGCAAGCCTTCAAAAAACAGGTAAAGCCATTACGCAAGCCGCTAATATCTTAGATGGTGATTATATCATCGGTGTTTGGGCATCAGCAAGCCGTCAACAAACACGGGTGTTTAATCCGCAAACAGGTAAAGAAGCGACGAGTGGCAACTGGGTTCAAGTATCACGTATCGGTATGCCTTTGACCAATGAAGCCGTGATTCCAATTGGTGCAAAAGACAAGTGGAATTTGCTCACGCCTTACAACGAAGACCCGAATATGGATAAGTATTTCACGAATCCAGAGTTGGGTTTGTATATGGACAATGACTTATTTGGTTCAGCAGTACCCGCTTTGGCTAATTTGCGGATTCAGCGTGCGTCTAAAACAGTTTTAGGTGCAGTTGATTTTGGCAACGGCAAAGATGGTTTGTTTGCTATTTATGGTCATGCAGCGACAACTGGAACAGCCTTAGATACAGCCATTTTTGGTAAGTATCTATTGCGTAAAGGTCAGCCCCGTTCAGCCGATTTGTTACCAATATTCTATACAGGTGCACCCAACTTGCCGCCTTATCAATTGGCAACAGGCAAGACACCGGGCAATCCTTTGACCGTTGGTAAACCATTCATTAACAACTTCTTACCGATTTTTGGTGACATGTTGCGCTTGAATATGGCAGTGCCTGTGACACCACGCAATGACCCGAAATTCAGTACGTTAGGTCTTGTGCAAGCAGCCGTTTTGGGCTTGACAGATGCCGCTTACAACACCAATAAAAACCTCCAATTCATTCCAAACATGGATGGTTTCCCGAATGGTAGAAGATTGGAAGACGACGTAACACGTATTGAATTGCAAGCCGTTTCAGGTGTCGTTTTAGCCGCCGTTGGTTTGTGGTACGACGATTGGACAATTGGTGCAAGCCCAGTAACAGCGAAATTGCTCAATGTTTTGACCTATACAACAGGTGTTGAAGCCAATGACACGACATTCAGAACGTCCTTCCCTTATGTGCAAACGCCTTGGAGTGGCTTCGGTCGCTGTGGTGGTAGTGGGATTTCAACGGCGACAAAAGATGTGTCTGAAAGCAGTTTGGGTTTGCAAGCACCGTTGGCTATTTTGAATCAAAACTATCCTAATCCAGTGTATGAGTCAACGACTTTCAAATACCATGTGTCTGCAAATGCGCAAATCAATTTAAGCATTTATGACTTAAATGGTAAGTATATGGATAATGTCGTCAACCAAAACCAACAGGCAGACGACTATCAAGTGACTTGGCGACCAAGAGACCTGCCAACAGGCTTTTACCTCGCTGCTATCCGTGCCAATGGACGTTTGGTGCAAACCATAAAAGTTAATGTAGTTAAATAAAATGTGAGAGTGAATAATGATGAATGATGTAGGATGAGTGCCTTTAAGTAGTCAAATACTGAGGGGGTCTGTTTGTCCTACATCGTTCATTTTTTTTTAATTCAAACTAAATCCTAACATCATGCAAAGAAAAAAACTTTTTTACTTCGGCGTTTGTGGGTTCTTCTTATTACGGGTTTGGGCGTTAGAAGGCTTTGCGATTGCCTCCATATCCATGCAACCGACCTTAAACATAGGCGATTGGATTTGGATAAACAAACTGCCTTTCACCCAGATTCAGAAAAACGACATCGTTGCCTTTCGTTTGCCAACTAAAAGAAAAGTTAGGCACGTCAAACGCTGTGTCGGTTTGGCAGGAGATACGATTCAAGGCATCAATACACAATATGGCGCTTCGCAAGCCCTTATTATTCCTCGAAAAGGGCAAAGGATAGCATTGACTGAACAAAATTTTACTTTTTATCAACCCATTATTCAAGCGTACGAGAACAAACAAGCGAGTAGAGTGGGGGAGGACTTCTATATCAACAATCAAATAACACAAGACTATACTTTCACGCAAAACTATTTTTATACCACTTGTGATAATCAAAAAGATGCGACTGATTGTGGTTTGATGCCAGAATCCAGCTTGATTGGTAAGGCTTTGTTTGTTTGGTAAGTTGACTTTTATTCAAATAGCCGATAATACTGAGGGGTCTGTTCAGACATCAAAAAGCCCAATGATACATACATCATTGGGCTTATCCCATTATTGAAAAGAATTTTACTGCTTGATAAACTTGACCTGTTCCACACCCACTTTAAGGAAATAAGTGCCTTGTGGCAATGCCGATACGTCAAGCCCCCAAACTCCCGAAGGGGGCTTTTTGCCACTACGTACTTGTTGTCCTAAAAGGTTGAAGATTTGGAACGTGTTTGTTTCGTTCCTCACAAGGTCAAAATCTGTTTCGATTAGCAACATATTAGAGACAGGGTTGGGGTTCACTTTCAGTTTGTTAGTACCTTTTCTTGCTACCGAAATGACTTTTGAGAGCGTTTCCTTGCCATCGTTGTCTATTTGCCGTAAGCGATAAGCTCCCCACCCCCAGAGGGGGCTTTTGTCGAGGAATTCATAGTTGCGAAAAGCCCCCTTTAGAGGTTGGGGAGCGACAAACCCAAGTATTTCCCACGCCATAAAAGCCCCCTGTGGGGGTTGGGGGATGCGTTCCACTTGAAAGCCTTTGTTATTCACTTCATTTGCCGTTTGCCAAGTCAGCATAACAAGCTCCCCCTTTGGGGGCTGGGGGGTTGCTTTGAAATCCAGTAACTCAACAGGAAGCACCGAGCCGTTGATATTGACAAGGATATTATTCGTATTGATTTGAATCGTTGTATTCGGTGGCGTTGTCGGAGAAAATGTTGCGCCGCCATCCGTTGAATACAGTACATCTAAATCGCCGAAGCCACTCACACTACCGCCTGTTGAGTTAAAAATGGTGTAACTGCCGACTTCGGGATTGTCTAAAATCAACTTCAAGGTGCCATCGAGTGCGATATTGCCCGTTGATTCAAGTTTATCGGCTTGGTTGCCCATGATTTCCATTTCATAAATCGCAGCGGTGGTTGAGCTTACTGAGGGGTTAATCGTCAAAGTACCTGGCGAAAGACCTGGGGCAATCGTGGCATCGTCCGTATTTATTAAAGTAGAATTAAGATTTAATGTCCCATTACCTTTGATTGTGCCTTGAGTAACATCAAAAGTGCTGCTTGCATTTAAAGTGCCTGTTTGGATTTCGACAGTGCCTAAGTAGTTGGAGAAAGCACCGACAGCGTTTAAAATACCTGATTCAATAATGAGCGCATCGGAGTTAATGAATGCCGTGTTTGCCGTAAAAGCCCCGCCTTGTATTCTAAGCGAATTGGCATTATAAAAGTCAGCATTGGCATTAAAAATACTGCCCGATGCGAGGATAAGCCTACCAAAATTGCCAAATTCATCATTGGAATTGACCGTTCCGCCTGATTGAATCGTCATATCGCCATCATTATTATCGAAAAGATTACAATTAAAAATGCCCGATTGAACGGTGAATGTGCCGTTAATTGTAAAACGTCCAGTGGTCGTCACGGTATTATTGGTTGTGCCAACGGAACCTGGCGGCAAGGTTGTATGAACCGTACTACCCATCGTGCCGCCTGTCCAATTCAGACTGCCAATAATGAGATTGCCTGTAAAACCGAGTGTGCCATTAGCAATATTCGCCCCATTCGTAGTGATATTCCCTGTTCCTGTCAAAGTATTGGTGCTAAAATAAGTAAAAAAGTTGAGGTCGAGGTTTTGACCCAAAGTAAATGTACTCGTACCGCCTATGCTGAAATTACTTAGCGTTGAAGCGACTGTATTGTTTGTAAAAGTGCTAATAATACTGTTATTAGCAAAAAAGCCGCCTGTCCCTAAAATACTGGAGCCGTTGAAGGTATGCGTCCCACCTGAAAATGTGCAAAATGTATTAAAGCCACTAACAGTCGTTGTATTAAAAGTCGCGCCGTTGTGCGTACCGCCATAGCCCATCCGCAATATACCTGCATTGATATTCACCGTTCCCGTGTTTTGGAAATTTTGAAAATTACAGTTCAAAGTACCCGTACCTGCTTTTACCAAAGTCCCAACAATGGTCAAAACCCCGCCGTTGCCGCCCCAAGCCAGTTCGCTGCTGTTCGTAACAGTCAATGTTTTACTGAGGGGTATGGTGAGATTCGCGCCATTGCTCGTATTGAAACCGCCAGCGATTGTACCGCCGCCGTTCAGCGTCAAGCTGCGAGTGTCCAATGTCGGAGCGTTTGTAATCGTCGTAGCCATTGCGACGGTCATTGTGCCTGTGCCGCTTATTGTGCCACCGCTCCATGTTAATGCTCCTGTTAGTGCGATATTCCTATTGCCTGTGAGTGTACCGCCGCTTAGGGTTAGGTCATTTTGCACATCGGGGATAACATCGAGGGTCACTGTGCCGCTATTGATGACGACATTATTGCCAGTCGTGGGTGCGTGTCCGCAAGACCATTTTGTGCCGTCGCTCCAATTGCCCGAAACGTTTGTGCCGTTCCAAGTGCAGACTGTTGGGGGTATAAGCACTAATTTAATACGCACTTCATTGGGGTTTGTCGTCACGTCAACTTCCCACATTTGGGTCGGGCTGATAGGCGAAACGATGTTGCTGAAATTGCCACTGCAACCACCACTGCACGTCATTATGGTAAAAACATCGTTGATAACGGGGGTAAAACTGTTGATATAGGAGATGTTGAGGGTGCCGCCGAGCGTTACCGCGCTTTGTACTCTTAATTGGTCATTGCCAATGAAACCTGCCCCTGTAAAAGTATTAGCTGCCAATTCGATAGCAAGTGTAGCAGCAGAATTGTCAAAAGGAGTCATGTCCATAATACCTGCAGTAGAACCCGAACCAAGCACTCCTGGTGAAACAATACCTGTATTAGTCACAGTAGCATTAGTTAGGTCAATGCCATAACCTGTGATTGTACCTGTATTGATAAAGATATTATTAAAATAGGTGGGTACGTTACCAATGTATGTGCCTTGATTAGTAAAAGGGCAGTTGATAGTAGCTCTAATATAATTAGTTAGAAATTTCCCATTGACAGGAATCGTCATCATACCTACACCACTCAATGTGGCATATTCAAGATGAACATCCGAGCAAGTTATATTGGCATTTATATTCGTTATGGTTTGGTCTTCTAAATATAGCTTGGCACTTATGGTGTTTCCAGACTGAAAATTGACATTCGGAAAAGTAAAATTACCTCCAGAAACATACATACGACCTATACCTAAGATAGTACAATCCGTAAATGAATGCGGTGCTACACTTGCAGCACCCGCAATACTAAATTGTGCATTTTCGGCTATATTGATAGTTGCGCCAGTATGGATACTATTAACTACAGTAAAACTACCCATACTTAAATTGATAGTTCCAGTATTGATAAAGTGTCCACCAATTGCGCCACCAAAACTATTACCTATGTCAAGGATGCCATTATTGGTTATTATACAATTGCTACCATCGCCTGTTGAAAAACTGAAATTATCTATCATTGATACGGTTTGCCCTGCCGCAAAGGTCAATGCCGCGCTATTATTTAGTTCACCCGTGAAACCACCACCACCAAAAGAGCCGCCACCGTTCAGTATGAGGTGCCGTGTGGTCAAATTGAGATAGCCGACAGTTGCCGCCCCCGCTACTGTCATTGTCCCCGAACCACTCAGCGTAGCACCTGCAAGTGTCAAAGTACCCGAAAGAGAAATGTTATTATTGCCTGTTAGCGTAGCGCCATTATTAATTGTGAGATTGGTAATCTGAACATCGGCTATATCAAGTGTCACAGTAGTATTGAGGATATTGATAACCACATTATCCGCCGCCACAGGCACATGACCGCAAGACCAATTGCCTGCATTGCTCCAGTTGTTATTGCCGCCGCCACCAGTCCAAGTGCATTGTGCAGAGATTTGAAAAGAAAGAAAAGAAAGCGCGAAGAGTAAGATTCTGTTTTTCATTGTAAAATGTTTTTTGAAAATGAAGAAATAAGTTAATTGAATAAATATACAGAGGGGTGAGTGCCCCCTCAGTATATTGTTCTTAGTTTTTTATCACTTTCTGCTGAATCGTCTGCTGACCATCCGATACTTTTAGGAAATACGCAGGCTATTTGCTACATACCCTACATCAATTTGATACATACCCCACATCAATTTGATACATACCCTACATCAATTTGATACATACCCTACATCAATTTGATACATACCCTACATCAATTT
>JAYVFS010000164.1:0-3919 GCA_043772905.1 Saprospiraceae bacterium
GTTTAAATCATAAATTTATGCTCTTTTATTTCTCTTTTTAACCGTTTTGCCTAATATTTTACCTATATTATTATCTTATTTAATGCAAAAGTTGAGGTATATCCGATAAAATATTCATTTGGTTGTCTCGATTGTTTAGTATTCGGTTGTTTCACTAATTGTTGTTCATTTGGCATGTTTAATAAAATATTCATTTGGTCGCTTAAATTGTTTTCGATGTGATAGTGTGTAGGGTTTCTTTTTTTTTAATGAAAAAGTGAATTTTATTTTAAAAATAATTTTTTCTTTCTTTTCTCGCTGTTTGATGATACAAAGGTAAGTGGCGGCTCAATGATAGTAAATTAGAAAAATATGAACTTTTTCCGATTGGATGACCCCCCTCAGTAAAAGAAGTTTTTGTATAAAAACATGATAATCAATATATTAACACGATAAAACTTTAAGACTGTACAAAGGAAAGAGGCCGCAGTGGGGTATGATCTAAGGGAATAACGCCTGTTTTTTTTAGAAAATCTTAACATTTAAATTGTTGAAAAAAGGGGGATGCCTCAAGTTTATACTGAGGGGTAAGTTGTTTAGCGTAAATAGTTGTGAGTTAGGAGCATGCAAGCCATTGACATTATTTTTTTGTGTACCTTCCTCGAAATTATACACGTGTATTGTGGCATTACTATTGACAGGAATCTTCTTGGACTCATTTATAGCGAATAAACAAAAAAATAATATAAATATCACAAACAACTATCGTGAAGCTAAACAACATACTTTCAATCCTTTACACATTTATCTTCGCTCTTTTGTCTTTATCACAAGGACTTGCTCAAACTCCTTTGAATGAAGTGGCATTTCGTAATATGTCCAAAGCGGAACGTTATCGATTTATTCACGATGCGCCTTTGGCTACCGTGGATTCTGCTGGTTTTAAGTCACTTTACACGCCGATGCTGGCTATTGCCACAGAGCTGAAAGACCGTAAAGCCATTTGGGTGCTTCGGTTCAAGTATTTCTTTCGTCGTGATGCCTTACACCTGTCAGATGAAGAGATATTCAGCGTTTTAACGGAGTTGGAGCAAACCGCTAAAGCCAACGGCTTTGGAAAGGAGCAAATTGTTGCTGATTACTACCATCAATACGAAAAGTATAAAAAACAAAAGCCTTCTTATGAACAACAATATGCGGCGCAATTGCGACAGTTTGACCGCATGGAAGCCTTTGGATTTGAGGAATTCAAGGATTATAGCGTACTGATGATGATGTTTCAAAGCGGCGAATTTATGTATCAATTGGGTGATTATGACAAGGCTTTACAGTTTTTACTGGTCGCTGAACGGTTTATTGAGCCTGATGAACAAGGACACCACTTTTACGTCTTGGTGTTAAATTTTATCCTATCCAGCTACGGAGAAATCAGTAATGAACGCAAGGGTGATTACGACAAAACCATGGAATATGCCCAAAAGCTCCTTCATTTTACAAAAACATTTAAGTCAGACAACCCAGAGACGCAACGGTTTTGCCTGTTTTGGCAGGGCTTCTCTTCCATACATTTGGCAGGGACTTATGTGGTGCAAAAACGGTTTGAAGAAGGCGAACTTTATGCTTTAGAAGGCGCGCGTTTGATAAAGGAATTGGTCAAAGTAGATGCGAGTTATCAGCAAGCAGAATACGAGGCTTTGAATGTACTTGTAGGTATAGAATTGAAAATGAAGAAAGTCGTTGAAGCAGAACGTATGCTCCAACAGATGGCAGCGATTGATGAAAAAAACCGTGCAGCCAACATACCCCCCAGTTATTTTCACAATCTTAGGATTTATAAAAATTATGAAAACCTCTATAATGTAAAAGGCAACTTTGCAGAAGCCGCCCGTTATCGCCGATTGATAAAACCCCTTCAAGACAGCCTCAATCGCCGCAACGATGTGCGCAAGTTAGAGAACTTACAGAAGCTGCAACTGGCTGAAAAGTATAACCAAAAACTACAACTCGTTGAAAACGAAATCAAGACCTAAAAAGACTGCGTAACATTGCCTTTTCCTTTTTATTGCTTGTATTGATAATGGCTTATTTTATCTATCGCCACATACACATCAAACGGCAACAAGCCATCACATCATTAGCGACAGCCGAACAAAACCTCGAAAGTGTCAACAATAATGCGCAAGAACAATCCCACATGGTGGACAAACTCCATCTTGAAATAGAAAAACTGGAACACTCAGATGAACGCAAGACGTGTATGGAACAACTCCTCCACAGTACGATACTCACTGAAGACGATTGGGTGCAGTTCCGCCATTTGTTTGAAAAGATTTATCCTAATTTTATTGAAGAACAAAAGGCTTTATTCCGTAACTTGACTCCTGCTGAAATCCGTATATTGGTACTGGATAAACTTGATTTAAATCTCCAAGAAATGGCGAATATGTTGGGCGTTTCAAAGAATGCCATCCACCAAACCCGATATCGGTTGAAGCGAAAGATAGAGGGTTCATCTTAAATATGCTTGATGGAGCATTCTATAAGAATGTGTAAATAATTTGTTGTAAAAGAATTAATTTTGTATGCCCTTCCCTTCTTAAAATTTAGAACGTTCGGAAACATTGTCCTGTAAAATTTTAGTGTACGGGACAGGGAAAGACCCCCTCAGTAAAAATGTTTAAAAATGCCTTGTAAGTCCTTGATTTACAAGGCATTTTCTTTTTATTTACTTATCGAAACGGCGAGATTTCGCCGCTCAAATACCATTGTCAACTTTTTGTCAACTCCCTTTTCTTGCCTTATCGGTGTTATTAAGTGTCCTTTGTCGCTCACTAATAGAAAATAGCTATGACTATGACACACGACCATGAGATTTTAAAAAAAGAAAAACAGCAACGTCGCGCCACCCTACGCTACTGGTTGTTTTGGGCTTTATTACTGGCAGCTTTGGCGTTTGGCATCAACCGCTACTTTGAATACCGCATCAGCGAATTAGATAAGCGGATTGAGTTATTGAAGTAGTCATTTATTAAATAAAAATTTCTTTGACAGTTTTTGTAGAACACAGGGAAATCTTCAAATACTGAGGGGTATAACAAAGCCGCTCACGTAAAAAAACCAACATACTATAATTGAGTATGGGCAGCTACCAGAAGGTACTTGCTCTCCTTTTTTCACTTTTTTTTAATTGAAACTTTATGAACAAACAATTATTCCTTTTTTCGCCAACACAGATGTTGAGACAGCCCATGGGCAAAGTCCTCCTGTTGTTGATGTGCTTCCTTTTTGGGGGCAATTATCTCTTTTCACAAACGACATGGAATGGCAGCGTCAGTACCGATTGGAATACGGCTGCCAATTGGTCGGCGGGTGTACCCACCAGCACAACAAACAGTGCAACTATTGCCAATGTGAGCAGGCAACCACTCATTAGTGTGACGGGCGCGGCAGCCAAGTCTGTAACGGTAGAGATTGGAGCGGGATTGGCAATAGCAAAGGCGGGTTCTTTGAGTATTAGCGGTGGGACAAGTACTGTTGGTTTGAATAATGCAGGCAGCATCACTAATAATGGTCTCATCAATATCAACTTAACTGCGGCCAGTGTATTCAATGGCTTAGTAAACGCCGGGACATTCACCAATAGTGTAACCGGGCAGGTCAATATTGACCGTTCCACAAATCGCGCCATAGACAATTATGGCACTGTTTTCAATAATGCGGGCAGCATGATCATTGGCGGATTGGCAAGTGTGGGTGTTCACGGTCTGATTAACCAAACGGTGTTTAATAACAATACGGGTGGCATGATTAAGATTGATAATGTCACGACGAATGGGGTTTATAACTGGCGTGTTAAGCCGCTGTTGCAAAAGTTACCCCTTTTTTCTTTGACAATTTAAACACATTTCGAAATGCCCTGTATCCTTTTTTGCCCAAACTT
>JAYVFS010000165.1:0-3909 GCA_043772905.1 Saprospiraceae bacterium
TATCTCGAAAGTATTCCAACAAATCACTAACGTATTCTGTTGCCATCTTTTTTTGCGCTAAATTTAAGCTTTTTTTTACTTCTCCGAAGTTACCAGTATGTATTACCTTACTTTTTTTAGCTTTTTTTTATCGGGTTTTGCCCCGTTTCTTGTATAGCTCCCTTCTTAGGACTATTTACAAAAGGAACTTTTTGCAAAAAATCCCAACTCTTACTATTTTCCCTATGAATCTCTTTTTCGTTAGCGGGTTCAATTCTTTCTCTCCAAAATGTCAATTGAGAATTAAACTCCCCTAATAACTTCTGAAAGTAGGAAATTAACATTTCATCATCATTCGGTATGTAGCCAGGTCCAGAACAACCACATGAATGAAAAGTAATACCTACCGAATATTGCCTTTTCAAGTGTTCCCACTTTTTTATGTCATCTTTTTTAGGCGAAGCAAAGTCAAGCCCCATATTAGCCATCATTTCACCGCATTGAGGGCATTTCGCCTCGACAAGTCTCTTATCATCACGGTTAATATCCCACATTAACCTTCTTTTAAAAGTCTTTCTACATCCGAAACAGGCGTAATGAGGTTTATAAAGAGCCATTGCATATCTACACATATTTTTAATATTTTTTACCAATTATGTTGTCTGATTATGCTCAAATCATTATCCAATAAAACAAAATCGGCAGCAAACCCCTTTTCTATTTTGCCAAATTGATGCGCCAAACCTACGGCTTTTGCAGGATATAGCGAAGCCATGCGCAAAGCCTCTTCCAAAGGAATACCTACTTTTTCCACACAATTTTGAACACATTTAACCATCGTTAAAGCGGAACCTGACAATGTACCATCGGCAACAACATATTTTTCGCCTTTCAAACGATGTGAATATGCCCCCTCAGTATTTTCCGTAACAGCATCCGTTATAAGAAACAAACGCTCTCCTAAAACCTTTTTTGCTATCCGAATCGCTGCAAAATCAACATGATAACCATCGGCAACAAGGCTGACTTGTACTTTTGGATGCTCAAATATCGCTCCCACCACGCCCAATTCACGATGTTGCAACGGCGACATGGCATTAAAAAGATGCGTTGCTAAGTGAATACCTTTGTCAAAAGCAGCTGTGGCTTCCGCAAAAGTCGCATTTGTATGTCCTGCGGAAACGAGAACGCCGTTTGATTGTAGCAGTTCAACAATTTCATCGCTGCATACTTCAGGTGCAAGTGTCATTATTTTCACAATGCCTTTTCCTTTGTCTAACCATTTTTTGATGTCTGATACTGAGGGGGCCTGTTTGATGTGTTCTATAAGGTGTGCACCGCGTTTCACCTTATTAATGTAAGGTCCTTCGAGGTGTAAACCCAAAACGCCTTTGCCGCCTTGCGCCCAATATTCGCGCACGGCTTCAATCGCTGCAAGCATAATCGTTTCTGAATTGGTCGCAACCGTTGGTAAAAAATGCGTTGCGCCGCCAGCAAAGCAATAGACATAAGTTGCTTTCAAAGCTTCAACTGATGGAAACTCACCAAATAGATGTCCATTGCCACCATAAATCTGAATATCTATGAAGGCAGGTGCAAGCAAATGACCTTTTAAATCAATGCGCTCGGCTTCAGTTGGCACGTTTTGAAGTTCTACTAAGCCGATTATCTTTTCATTATCGGTTATAACACATTGGTTTTCAAGTATTTCAGTACCCGTAAATATGCGTCCGTTGGTGTAGGCTTTCATTTTGTATTAATTTTTAAAAATATTTAGTCATCATTTAATGAACGGCGAAAATACGCCCCCCTCAGTATTCAACACCTTTTTTTCAAAAAAAGAAAAAAAAACAATCAATGTTAGGCTTTTAAAAAAAAAGCTTGCCGTACATTTGCGCCCAATTTGAACATCACCTTTTAACTATCAAATTGACATGCCGAAAGATCCAGCTTTAAAATCCGTTCTTATCATCGGTTCGGGTCCTATTATCATTGGTCAAGCCTGCGAGTTCGATTATTCGGGCAGTCAGGCAAGTCGTTCGCTTCGAGAGGAAGGCATTGAGGTCGTCCTCATCAACTCGAATCCCGCGACCATTATGACTGACCCGATGACCGCCGACCACATTTATTTACTACCGCTCACGGTCGAATCCATCATTTCCATTCTCGAAAAGCATAAAATAGACGCCGTTTTGCCTACCATGGGGGGGCAAACGGCGTTAAATTTAGCTATCGAAGCCGACAAACAAGGCGTTTGGGAACGATTCAACGTCCAAATGATTGGCGTTGACATTGCCGCTATCGAACTAGCGGAAAACCGTGAGGAATTTAAAAAACTGATGATTCGCATTGGTATGCAAGTCGCACCTTCATTCATCGCCAATTCTTTTTTGGAAGGCTATGAAGCCGCCCAAAAGATTGGTTTTCCGTTGGTTATACGTCCGTCTTATACGCTTGGCGGTACGGGCGGTGGCTTGGTTTACAAAGAATCGGAGTTTGGCGATGCCCTCAAACGCGGTCTCGATGCGTCTCCAACACACGAGGTTTTGGTTGAAAAAGCCGTTTTGGGTTGGAAAGAGTTTGAGTTGGAATTACTGCGAGATAAAAACGACAACGTCGTTATCATCTGTGCCGTCGAAAACCTTGACCCAATGGGCATTCACACAGGCGACTCAATTACCGTTGCGCCTGCCATGACATTGAGTGATACAGCTTACCAGCAAATGCGTTCTGATGCGATTCGGATGATGCGCGCTATGGGTAACTTTGCAGGTGGTTGTAATGTTCAGTTTGCTCAAAATCCTATAACAGAGGAACTGATAGCGGTTGAAATCAATCCCCGTGTGTCTCGGTCTTCTGCCTTAGCATCAAAAGCAACGGGTTATCCGATTGCGAAAATTGCTGCTAAATTGTCGATTGGCTACACGCTTGATGAGTTGAAAAATCAGATTACAAAGACAACCTCTGCGTTTTTTGAACCAACCCTCGATTATGTGATTGTCAAAATGCCACGTTGGAACTTTGACAAATTCCCTGGTGCGGACGATACGTTGGGTTTGCAAATGAAATCTGTTGGCGAAGTCATGTCCATCGGTCGCAATTTCTTGGAAGCTTTGCAAAAGGCTTGTCAATCACAAGAAAATGGTCGTGCAGGTTTGGGTGCTGACAAAAAAGAGTGGATTCGTACAGAAGATATATTAACACGTCTCGAAAAAGCATCGGATGACCGTATTTATCGCGTCAAAGATGCCCTTCGCTTAGGCATTCCGTCAAAATCAGTTCAAAAACTGACGGGTATTGACCCTTGGTTTATCGGAGAAATCAAACGCCTTGTTGCCTACGAAGACCGTTTGTTGCGCTTCAATGTTGCCGAAGACATTCCAAAAGACCTCATGCTCGAACTCAAACAAGTCGGTTATTCTGATGCGCAAATTGCTTGGGTTTTAAGGATTAAAGAGCAAGAAGTCACGCGCTATCGTAAAAATCTCGGCATCCGTCGTGTTTATAAAATGGTGGACACCTGCGCTGCGGAGTTTGAAGCACAGACACCTTATTATTACTCAACTTTTGAAGGCGAAAACGAAAGTATTCCTTCTGATAAAAAGAAAATCATCGTTTTAGGTTCAGGGCCAAACCGTATTGGGCAAGGCATTGAGTTCGATTATTGCTGCGTTCATGGCATTTTAGCCCTTAAAGAAGCCGGTTATGAAGCGATTATGGTTAATTGTAATCCTGAAACGGTATCAACAGACTTTGATATTGCCGACAAACTTTACTTTGAACCTGTTTATTGGGAACATCTTTTGGAAATCATTGAGTTGGAAAAACCAGAAGGCGTTATCGTTCAGTTAGGTGGTCAAACGGCTTTGAAATTGGCTGCTGACTTGCACAAAGCGGGCATCAAAATCATCGGAACGAGCTACAACGACT
>JAYVFS010000166.1:0-3908 GCA_043772905.1 Saprospiraceae bacterium
GTTGGTTTGTGGTACGACGATTGGAATATCGGTAGCTCGCCTTTGACACCAAAATTGTTGAATGTATTGGGTTATACAACAGGTGTTGAGAAAAACGACAAAGCGTTCCAAAGCACATTCCCTTATGTGGCGGCTCCTCAAAGCGGTTTTGGTTCATGCGGTGGTATTCCAGCGGGTACAGTTTATCCAGCTAACAATTCTGCCTTTATGAATGACCCCTCAGTAAACACATCAAAAATGGGTTTCGCAAGCCCTGCAGCGATGATGAAAGTCGGTCAAAACCCATTCTCAACAGAAACGACCATACAATACAATGTATCAGAAGCCGGTCACGTCAGCATTTTACTTTATGATATCAATGGTAAAGTGGTTAAAACGATTGAAAATCAAGACAAATCAAAAGGTGTATATCAAGTCAATATCAAAGGTTTCGACCTCAATGCAGGCACTTATATCGCTCGGATTATGCTCGATGGACAACCAATGCAATCTGTAAAATTGAATAAAATGAACTAATTGGATTGATTAATGAATATTGTTTATTAAGCAATTATCAATCAGCAATTATCAATACCAAATAGTAGGTTAGTTAGTTAGTTTTTGCGCTATAACATTAGGGGAACCTTAAAAACTCCCCTAATATGCGCTTTTACGAGCTAACTAACCCACTTATATAACAACCAAATCACGAATAAGCTATCAAAATATTTTTCTAACTAACTAACAAATTTATTTCAATTATGAAAAAGTTGACTTATCCTATCCTCATTCTTGCGTTGGTCGTTACGCTCGGTTTTGTTTATAAAAACTATGAACGCAAAAAGAATGAAATTCCGCAATTGTTGGCACGCCCCAATGCACAAGCCGTTTCGATGCAATCGGAGTGGATGAACACCAAACAAGCGATTGAATCATTGCTCGACCAGTTGCGCCGCCATCCCGAAGACCTCAAATCAAAAATGAAATTAGCAATGGCTTATATTCAAGAAAGCCGTGTTACGGGCAATCACGCCTATTATGATGAAGCTGCTTTCAAACTCATCGAACAAGTTTTGGAGAAAGAACCACAGAATTATGATGGTTTGGCAGCAAAAGCGACTGTTTTATTGAGCCAACACCATTTTGCCGATGCTTTGAAAGCGGCACAAGAGTTTGTCAATCTTTATCCCGATGCCGCCTTTGGCTATGGTTTGTTGTGCGATGCCAACATCGAATTAGGCAATTATACTGAGGGGGTCGCTGCGGCAGATAAAATGGTGGCGACTCGCCCAGAGTTGCGCTCTTACAGCCGCGTTGCTTATTTACGTGAGATTTTTGGCGACTATAAAGGTGCAAAAGAAGCCATGCTGTTAGCCACAAAAAGCGGTGTGGACGGTTTGGAACAAACAGAATGGTGTCGCACCGAACTCGGAAAACTTTATGAAATCACAGGCGATACGGCTATGGCTGCTCGTTTATATGAGCAATCTTTGGCTTTGCGCTCCGATTATGCTTACGCTTTGGCAGGTTTAGGTCGTTTGGCGAAAACTAAGGGTCTTTATACTGTTGAGCCAGAGGCGAAATCCCGATACTTCGGGGAGGGGGTGGCATATTTCAAAAAAGCAGCCGAACAAACGATAGACTATGCTTTTTATGACGAAATGACCGACTGTTTGCAAAAAGTAAACCCAACGGAAGCTCGTAAAAATGCAGAAAACGTCATCGCTCAACTCTCAAAACACGCAACAGATGATGCCGCACAACCCGACAAAGGACATTATGCCGACAAAGAATTGGCGTACGCTTATTTGAAAATTGGCGATACCGATAAAGCCCTCGTCCATGCAACCCGTGAGTGGAATCGCAGACCTGACAATATTGATGTGAATGAATGTCTCGCATGGGTTTATTTTCAAAAAAATGATGTCGCAAATGCAGCCAAATACATGGAAAAGGCTTTGAAAACCAATAGTCAAAACCCAAAATTGCTGTATCGGGCAGGACAAATATTTCAAAAAAATGGCGATGCCACACGAGGTAACACACTGATTCAAAAGGCTTTATCAATCAATAAATTTGTTGCATCATGAAGAATTTTGTGAAACAAGCTGACGTTCGGGGAACTTTCAAAGTTCCCCGAACGTGGAGCCTGAAAAAGAACGACCACTATAATCTTAGGAAGATTTTAAATCTTCCTAAGATTAGACTACCCCTCAGTATCTTTATGATTTTGGGTGTCGTTACAACAGCTTCGGCGCATACCATAAACTATGCGCTCGAAGGACAGCCCGCAAGTCATGTATTCAGCTACTATTTGTCGCTCGGTTTTGAGCATATTTTGCCCTATGGACTTGACCATATTTTGTTCGTCGTCGGCTTATATTTGTTGAGTCCACGCTTAAAAGATGTCTTTTGGCAAGCCACAGCGTTCACCGTCGCGCATACATTGACCTTGATATTGAGTATGAAAAACATCATCGTTGCGCCACCCGCTTTGATTGAGCCGATTATCGCTCTTTCAATTGTATTTATTGCGGTCGAAAATCTGATGTCTTCACGTTTACAAGTTTGGCGTATTGGTATTGTTTTTTTGTTCGGTTTGGTACACGGCATGGGTTTCGCTTCGGCACTTAATGAATTGGGTTTGCCACGTGATGCGTTTTTCTCATCGCTCATTACCTTCAATATTGGTGTAGAATTAGGTCAAATGACCGTTATTTTAGCCTGTTGGTTGGCATTCGGCAAATGGTTTTCTTCTGAAATATGGTATAGAAAACGTATCGTTTTACCTATGTCCTTAGCGATTGCAGCGATAGCTTTGGTGTGGACTTTTGAACGAATTATGTAAAGATATTGAACACAATGAAAAACTTTTTAACAATCATATTCATCGGTTTATTCATTGGTATTGGCATCAAAACCTTTGTCATTGAATCCTTTACCGTACCGACCGATTCCATGACACCAACCATAGCCGTTGGGCAACAGGTATGGCTCAACAAATTACCTTTTACTCCCAAACAAGGCGATGTCATTGGTTTTGAACGCAACGGTGAAAGTTTTGTAAAACGCATCGTCGGTCTGCCTTCTGACTCCGTTTTTACTGAGGGGTATCGTTTTCAAGTTTATAAAAATGTAAGACTGACATCTGGTAATTCCTTAACTTTTATGAAAATACCGAAACGAGGTGAAACGATAACTTTAACCGATTCAAACTATGCTTTTTATCAATTATTAATAGAAAAAGAAGGGAATCAAATCGGCAAGCTGTTAGATAAAGTTTTCATAAATGGTTCTGAAACAACAGATTATACGTTTAAACAAAATTATTACTTCGTTCAAGGAGACAACACAGAGGCTTCTATTGACTCACGACAATTCGGTTTGGTAAGTGAAAAAACCATCTTAGGGCGATTGATATTGTAAGAATCTATCCTGCCGTATAAACCTTCTTTTCCTCAACAACAAAGCCGCTCTATGTCAGATGAACATGGGGCGGCTTTGTTGTTAAAAATGTACTTGCCGAAACTTTGTTTTAGGTCAATAGAATTATTTAAAATAACTTCTATTTTGCAATCGTTTTAACAAACAAAAACGATGAAACTTATACCAACAGTTAAATGCCCCCTCAGTATTCCTTTGAAATTCACAACTCAATAATCTATTCAAACCATCATTCCATGACGAAACGACTTATTTTTGCTTGTCTTTTTTTTGTCAATTTTAACCTAAATGCCCAAATAAAGGACTTATTGAAAGACAATAATATTGTTTGGATTGGCGAATTCACGACGGATTTTGTAGTAGAGGGCTATAAAGCCCTTGATACTTCATATTATATCAATTCTGTTTCGCTTTTGAAATATTTGAATCCGAAGCCAGATTTTTTTATATCGACGGATAAACCAATGTATTCTAAAATCCTAAAT
>JAYVFS010000167.1:0-3906 GCA_043772905.1 Saprospiraceae bacterium
CCAAAAGGATTGAGTCTTTTTTGCGGAGACCATGGCTTTGCAGGTATTTGAAAATGTCGCTCGCTGTGGCAGAAAGACTCGTCTTCAATTTCAAATTGTAGGCACCAAGGTTTGTGGGGAGATTTTGCGCCTCTTCTTTTTTGTCGTTGAACTCTGCCAAGACCTCTTGGAAATAAGCGACATCTTCGGCTACAATTTCGCTCTCTTGGCATTTTTCGGTATTTTCTTCGATGAAGACATTGAGGACGCCGTAAGTCTCTGAATCGGCTACTTGTACTTTTGTCATGTTAACTACGGTTTGAATTTTAAAAAATAATTTTTTATAATGTGGGTTGTTGATTTTGGTATTGTATTAAATTCGTAGATGTCGCAAGTTAGGGTGATTGTGTTTATATTGTCAAGAGGTTAAATGATTTATTTTTGTATTTTAATAAAAAAAATTTATTTGAGATTGTTTCTATGGGTATAAGATGTTAAAAAATGAGTTAAAGTAATGATAGACTTAGAATTGTTACCTAAACATACAGAACGTCTTAGTCGTTTTTTATATCTTAATTTGTCTTAAAACAAACATGGATATATTTTTTCATCTGCGTAATATTTGTTTGCTTTGCAATACAAAAAAAAATAATCCAAAAATGACCAACCAAAATCCTGAACAACTCGCCAGAGACATTATTGACAAACAGTTATTGCAATGTGGCTGGTTGATTCAAAGCAATAAATCCTTAAATCTCAATGCGGGCTTTGGCATTGCGGTTAGAGAGTACCAAACCCATATTGGTCCCGCCGATTATGTCCTTTTTGTCAATAAAAATCCTGTTGGTATCATTGAAGCCAAACGTGCAGAAGAAGGGCATCGCTTAACCGTACATGAAGACCAAGCGGTGGACTATGCCAACGCCAAACTTAAATACATCAACAACGGCTCTTTGCCTTTTGTGTATGAAAGCACAGGAGATAAAACACAATTTACGGATTATCGAGACCCAAAACCGCGTGCGCGAGAAGTATTTACGTTTCATCGTCCTGAAACTTTTGATAAATGGTTGAAAGAAGATAAAACTTTGCGCGGACGTTTGCATGACATTCCCGTGCTGAATACTGAGGGGTTGCGCGATTGTCAAACGCGGGCAATTAATAATTTGGAAGTGTCTTTCAAAGACCAACGACCAAAGGCTTTGATACAGATGGCAACGGGTTCAGGCAAAACTTTTACCGCCATTACGTTTATTTATCGCTTATTGAAATATGCCGAAGGCAAACGCATTTTGTTTTTGGTGGATACCAAAAACTTAGGCGAACAAGCAGAAGGTGAGTTCAAAAGTTATATTGCCAAAGACGATAACCGTTTGTTCACTGAACTCTATGGCATGACGCGGCTTAACAGTTCTTTTATTCCTAATGACAGCCAAGTGTATATTTCTACGATTCAAAGGATGTATTCGATTTTGAAAGGTACGGAATTGGATGAAAGCGCAGAAGAAGAAAATCCTAATGAAACCCGTTATGTCAAAAAAGAACCTTTGCCAGTCGTGTACAGTGAAAAAGTGCCGATGGAGTTTTTTGATTTCATTGTCATTGACGAATGTCACCGCAGTATTTACAATCTTTGGAAACAAGTTTTGGATTATTTCGATGCCTTCCAAATCGGTTTAACCGCAACGCCCGACAATCGAACCTATGGTTATTTCAATCAAAATGTGGTCAGTGAATACAAAAATGAAGAAGCCGTGTCGGACGGTGTGCTTGTGCCTTATAATGTGTACACCATTCAAACCGAGATTACAAAAGCGGGTGCAATGATAAAAATGGGCGAAATGGTGGACAAACGCGAGCGGTTGACCCGCAAACAAGTCTGGGAAGCCGTTGATGAAGACATTGAATACAGCGGCAAACAATTGGATAGAGACATTGTCAGCCTGAATCAAATCCGAACCATTATTAAAGAATTTAAGAAAACGTTGCCAACAATGTTTCCTGACCGTTACTTTCCCCCCCTGCCCCGGAAGGGGAACGGCGAAACTCCCCCTCCGGGGGCTGGGGGGTTTGAAGTCCCTAAAACTTTGATTTTTGCAAAAACAGACAGCCATGCCGAAGACATTATCAAGATAGTGAGAGAGGAATTTGGTGAGGAAAACAAGTTTTGTAAAAAGATAACCTATCGCAGCGACGAAGACCCGAAATCTGTATTGAAACAATTCAGGTCAAGTTATTATCCACGCATTGCCGTTACAGTGGATATGATTGCAACAGGTACAGATATACGACCGCTTGAAGTTTTAATCTTTATGCGCGATGTCAAAAGCCGCAGTTATTATGAACAAATGAAAGGCAGAGGAACTCGAACAGAGAACTTTGAAGATATGAAAAAGGTCAGTATGACCGTGAAACTCAGTAAAGACCATTTTGTGATTGTGGATGCCATTGGCGTTGAACAATCGCAAAAGACCGACAGCCGACCTTTGGAACGTGCGCCAGGATTGAGTCTCAAAGATGTGATGAACAATATTGTCATCGGACAAGATACTTCCGACGATATGTTGACGACGCTCGCCAATCGTTTGATTCGTTTGGATAGACAAATTAATGATAAAGAAAAAGCCACATTTATGGCTAAAACAGACGGTTTGAGCATCAATCATTTGGTCAAAAAACTGTTGAATGCTTACAATCCCGATACGCTTGAACAAATAGAAAACAAAATTAGAAAAGAAAAACTCGGTGAAGCCCCCCTCAGTATTGAAGCCGCTATTGATGCCGAAAAACAGAAATTAATTGACGATGCCGTGCAGGTATTTAACAAGCCCGACGTGCGCCAATACATTCTCGATGTTCGTAAAAAGTACGACCAAATCATTGACGTTGTCAATCTCGACAGCATCGTGCAAAGCGGTTGGGTCAAAGATACCGAAGCCGTTGCAACAGCGACTGTTCAAGACTTTACAACGTGGCTCGATAACCACAAAGACGAAATCACAGCCCTGCAAATCTTTTACAGTCAACCCTATCGCCGTCGGGAATTGACTTACAAAATGATAAAAGAAGTGTTCGATACCCTCAAAATGGAACGTCCGACACTTGCGCCGCTGTCTGTTTGGCGGGCTTACGAACAACTCGGACAAACGAAAGAAACACCCAAAAACGAACTCATCGCTTTGGTGTCTTTGATGCGTAAAATCAGTGGCTTAGATGCAGAACTCACCTCTTTTGACAAAACAGTGGATAGAAACTTTCAAACTTGGGTGTTCAATAAACAATCGGGCGCAACAAAATTCAATGAAGAACAAATGAACTGGCTGCGCTTGATGCGCGATTACGTCATCACCAGTTTTCACATCGAAAAAGACGATTTCGACCTCAATCCGTTTGATGCACAAGGCGGTTTGGGCAAAATGTGGCAACTTTTTGGCGACGCTACTGAGGGGTTGATTGATGAGTTGAATGAAGCGTTGGCGGCGTAATATTTTTTCTATATTTGCATCCTAAACAATTTAAAATGAGAAAATACCTCCAACAAGTACCCATAATGTTCAGTAGTGGTTTTAAACCACCTAAACTGTCCCATATTGCACATTTGAAAAAGCAGAACTATTATACCGATGAAACGGTTAGTATGAGTGGCGACAGACCCAAGGATTTTGTAAAGGTGTATGAATATGGTGAGAAAAACTGTTTCCGTGCCAAGCCTAAAACTTGGATTCCTTATTTGGCAAAAGTAGGGGATAAACGATATCCTTCCGAAAGTATTACAGAGTATCTACTAAACCAAATAGGCGAAGTGATAGGCATGAATATGGCAAAATCTAAATTGTATATCGTTGCTAATCAAATTCGGTTTTTTAGCCGTTACTTTCTGACCGACAGTGAGCAATTGATACATGGCGCACAGATATATGCCACTTA
>JAYVFS010000168.1:0-11697 GCA_043772905.1 Saprospiraceae bacterium
AAAAAAAAGCCGTTGAAAAATCTATTTCTTTAACAGACGGAAATGAATTTCCGTACTACAAACTTTTGTCATGAAAAAGCTATTTGCACTTTTTATTACCCTCTCTTTTGCCACTTTAAACTTTGCACAAACAGGAAAAATCAACGGTCGCGTTGTCGCAGCCGACGGTAAAGCGATGGAATTCGTTACCGTCACTTTGCACAACGTCAAAGACTCGTCGCTCGTCAAAGGTGAAATCACGGATGCCACAGGCAGATACGAATTTGCTTCTTTGAAAAACGGTCAATTTATCGTTGCCGCCCAACAAGTCGGCTTAAAGAAAGCCTTCAGTACCCCCCTCAGTATTTCAAGCAACTCGTTGACTGCCAACGACTTAAAATTAGTCGAAGACAATGTTAACTTAAAAGCTGTTACTATAACAGCTCAAAAACCTTTTATCGAACATCAGATAGATAAGGCGGTTGTGAATGTCGAAAACAGCAGCATCGCCGCTGGCTCAACCGCTTTGGAAGTTTTGGAAAAAGCCCCTGGCGTTATCGTTGACAACGATGGTAAAATCACTTTGCGCGGCAAAGACAATGTGCGGGTAATGATTGACGGCAAACCTTCTCAGTTGTCGCAAGACCAATTGGCGAATTTATTGAAAAATCAAAATGCCAATTTGATTCAAAAAATTGAAATCATCACCAATCCGTCTGCCAAATACGATGCGGCGGGTAATGCAGGTATCATTAATATCGTGATGAAAAAGAACCAATTGTATGGTTTAAATGGTCAATTAACGTCAAGTTATGGTCAAGGTATTTATTATAAATTGTCAAACAGCCTTAATTTGAATTATCGTTATGGCAAATGGAATCTGTTTGGTTCATATACTTATAATGACCGCGTTAATGTTAATGAAGTCATTATCACCCGTTTGTTTCACGCGGACAATGGAAAAGGCGTTTTGACCGATTCGTTTGTAGCAAAGTCGCATCGTTTCAATCCCTATATTTCTAACTCATGGCGCGCAGGTGTTGACTATAATGTATCTAAAAATACGACGATTGGCATATTGGCAAACGGCAGTTTTGGACATCGCAATACAAGCGTACCGAATCGCGGCGAAGAAAATCTAACAAAGATTTTTGCACCCGATGGAACACTCCGTTCACAAGCCTTGACTTCGACACAGCCAATGGAAAACTGGGAAGAACTTTCAACAAATCTTAATGTTAAGCACACTTTTGACTCGTTAGGCAAGGAAATCACCGTTGATGCAGACTATTATTCCTACAAAAATGGTCAAGACCAAAACATGATGATTACAAGTATTGGTGAATCAGACTTGTTTCAAGAGAACATTTCAAGGGGCAATTTTGACATCAAAAGCCTGAAATTTGACTACACGAACCCCCTCAGTAAAACGGCTAAATTCGAGTTCGGTGGCAAGACAAGTTTCGTCAAAAGCGACAACGATATCCATTTTTACAATACTATTGATGGCAAACGGACATTGGATTTGAACATTACAAATGACTTTATTTACCACGAAAACATCAATGCTGTTTATGGCAATTTGTCGCAAGAATTGAAGCAGGGTTTGAGCTATCAAGTCGGTTTGAGGGCTGAAAATACCAATATTAAAGGACAACAAATTACAACAGATACGAGTTTCAAACGGAATTACACTGATTTATTTCCAACCGCTTTTGTGATGAAAAAATGGGGTAAAAAGGACAAACATGCTGTTCGCGTATCGTATAGCCGCCGCATTGACCGCCCGAATTATCAGGATTTGAATCCATTCCGTTTCTTTTTGGACAAATATACATTCCAACAAGGCAATCCAAATTTGACCCCTCAGTATTCCAACAATTATGATGTGAATTATACATTTATGGGTTCTATGTCTTTGGGTGCGAATTATAGTAAAACAAATGATGCGATAACATTTGTCTTAAAACAAGACGATGCTAAAAAACAATCTTTTGTTACGAATGAAAATTTAGCCACAAAGACCAATTACGGTTTGTCATTGAATGTTCCGATTCCAGTGACTAAAAAATGGATGATTTCGACCAATGTCAACTACTTTGTCAATCGCTACGAAGGCAAATATTTGGGTGATGATTTGGATTTAAAAATTCCTGTTTTGAACCTCAATATTCAAAACAGAATTACGTTACCAAAAGATTGGTCAGCAGAAGTGAGCGGTTTTTATGTCTCAAGAGCAGTACAAGGTTTGTTCGTCGGCAATGCACTTTGGGCTATGAATTTGGGCGTTTCTAAGCAATTAATGAACAAAAGGCTTTCTTTACGCCTCAATGCACAGGATATTTTCTGGACGCAACGGTTTTCAGGTCAGTTGAATTTCCAAAATGTAGATGTTCGGGTCAATGGTTTTGGCGACAGCCGTCAAGTTCGTTTCACAGCGAGTTATCGTTTTGGCAACCAAAAAGTACAACAGGCTCGTCGCCGCAGTGGTGGTGCAGAAGATGAGCAAAATAGGATTCAGAAAAATGGCTAATGAAAGCAACTTGCGTCAAGTTGTGAACTTGACGCAAGTTATTCGTTTGAAAATCAATATCTTATGAAAACGCATTTATAGCTATTTATTTTGTCCGAATTTTTAATGGGTGAAAACCTGACGTTTTTTATTCATTTCTGAAATTTCAACGTATGAATTATTCTTACTCAATGATTAATTTAGTTTTGACATTTATGGGCACTAAAAATAGCGTTTTAAAAAAATCAATCCTACTTGTATGGTTAGGGTTAATCGTTTTTTGTTTGAGTTATTATTTTATTCATCCTGAAAGATTTACAGCCGATGAAATCACTTTTTTTCTACAAAAATTTAATGCTCAAATTTTAATTGTCTATTTTATCATTTCTGTTCTTCGTGGTTTTACTTTGATACCGAGTACACCTTTTGTACTTGCAGGTGCCATTATTTTACCAGAACAGCCTTTTTTGGCTTTATTCATATCTCTACTTAGTATAGGCATCTCAGCAACTATGATTTACTATTTTTCAGACTACCTCAATTTGGGGCAAAGAATAGAAAAAGTGTACCCCGTACATAAAATAAAACAAACATTGAACAAACCGATTGGAGTTTTTGCGATATTCTTATGGTCCTTTTTTCCAGTAATTCCAACAGATATTGTTTGTTATGCAGCAGGAGCAGTTAAAATGAATTTTATTAAATTTATTACAGCCGTTGTTTTAGGCGAATTATTGACTTGTACTTTGTATATATTCTTTGTCGGTAAATTATTCGTTAACTAACTCAAAATTCAAGCGTTTTTTTATACTAATTTAGTTTAAATACTGAGGGGTCATTTCGTTACTCCTTAGTATTTTTTTACATTAAAACAATTAAAAATCATGATAAATAACTTATTCTCTATTAAAATAATAGCTTTTTTATGTTTATTAAACATCAATAATAACATAATTGCACAAAGCAAAAATAATTCTTTGGAACATCAAGAATTGTATAATCGAATAGCCCATTTAGACAGCGTTTTATTTAATGCTTTTAATTCACAAGATATTGAAACGATGAAAATGTTGTTTACCGAAGACCTCGAATGGTTTCAAGACAATGGTGGTTTATTGTCTTATAAAACCGTTATGAATAATTTTCAAGCAATGTTTGAACGATTTAAAAGTTTAAACACACCCATTCGGAGAGACCTCGTCGAAGGCAGCCTTGAAGTGCATCCCATTAAAGATTATGGCGCGATACATATTGGGAAACACACGTTTTGTCATTGGGAAAATGGTAAAAACGATTGTGGCACATTCAAGTTTTTAATGATTTGGCAGAAAAAAGACGGCGTTTGGAAAATTAGTCGAGTTGTGAGTTATGACCATTAGAATGCACTTTCAAAAAAAAAGGGCGTTTCATAAATCATTGTTAGTCAATAATTTAAAAATTAAGCGTTCATCATTCGACATTCATCATTTCCTATCGTAATTTTGTTTCCAAAATAAATTTATGCAATCTCAATTTACCACATACTTCACGCTAGGTCTCGACCACATCACCGACACACAAGGTTATGACCATATTGTTTTTATCATCGCTTTATGCGCCATTTATCGGCTTTCAGAATGGCGTAAAGTAGCGATTTTGGTTACGGCTTTTACAATCGGGCACAGCATCACATTGGCACTCGCCGCCTTGAAAATCGTGACCCCTCAGTATAATATTGTTGAAAAGTTGATTCCCCTGACGATAATGGCAACAGCTGTTTACAATGTTTGGAAAAACAAAACTTCTGATACAGAGAAAATGACTTTTTCTAAAGCATTGAATATCAATTATTTATTTGCACTTATTTTTGGTCTGATTCACGGCTTAGGCTTTTCAAATTATTTTAGGGAGTTATTGGGGACAGAAAGCGATATTCTTGCGCCCCTTTTTGCGTTTAATATAGGTATCGAAGCGGGTCAATTAAGCATCGTTGCCATCATATTGATGGTTTCATTTTTAGCATTTAATGTTTTTAAAATTTCGCAACAGTCTTGGACGCAATTTATTAGTGGTGCGGCGTTTGGCATTGCGGTCACGTTGTTTTTGTGACCCCCTCAGTATAACGCATTGATTTACTATCATTTATAAAAAATTCACATGAAAATCTTTTTATTTTGTTTTGCTTTATTATGGAATAGTGAAATCGTTGAATCTATAAATTTACACGCTTTCCACATTTCTAAAACAGATATGGTCTTTCAACCTGCCGAAAAATCAATGCAAATAACGATGCATATTTTTATTGACGATTTAGAAGAAGCACTTGAAAAACAAGGGAAATCTAAATTATTTATCGGCACAGAAAGAGAAAGTAAAGAGGCTAATGGCTTGATTACCAATTATTTGCAAAGCAACTTCTCTATTCAACTCAATGGTAAAAAAACACCATATACATGGGTTGGAAAAGAAACATCGAAGGACAAACAAGCCTTGTGGGTCTATTTAGAAATAAAAAACATTCGTGAAGTAAGGAACATTTCAGTCGAAAATCGAGTTCTAACGGAAGTGTTTGCTGACCAAAAGAACATTGTACAAGTCAATATTCCTTCAAAAAAGCAGGGCTATTTTCTATTATCAAAAAGTAAAACGATGGATTCCGCCTCGTTTTAAATCATTGGAAATGAATCAGTTATTGAAACAAATATTTATCTTACCGATTCGAGCGTATCGGCTTTTAATATCGCCTTTACTCGGACCGAGTAAGTGCCGATATTCGCCCACTTGCTCGCAATACATGATAGATGCCGTCATGGAATGGGGCATACTGAGGGGGGGCTGGATGGGTTTAAAACGCATTTTCAGATGTCATCCATGGTCAACGCACGAGCATTATGACCCTGTTCCGAAGCGGATTCGGTGATGGTTTTTAGGGATTGGTTATTGGTAAATTGATTATTGTTTTGCCTCTAAATACTAAAAATACTGAGGGGGGTATAGATTTACAAAATCTAAAAATCTCACTTTTAAAATCAAACATAAAATACCGGAAGTCAATAATTTAACTTTCATATTTCATCATTCATATTTAATAAATAAAGTTTTGACAAACGATAAAAGTAATCAATTTAAAGTCGGTACAGACGAGCGTGGAAAAGGACTTGTGAAAGCCGAAGAGCAAGCCATTATTATCGGTCTTATTTTGCCGAATCAAACAGAGGAACAAGTGCTTGAATATTTCGATGAACTCGAATTTTTGGCTTTGACGGCGGGTGCAAAAACCATAAAACGATTTACACAACGACTGGCGCATCCTGATACACGCCTATTTGTGGGTAAAGGAAAATTGGAAGAAATAGCCGCTTATGTGCAATCTCACCCTGACGTGACGATGGCTATTTTGGAAGATGATGTATCGCCAAAACAGTATGCAAACATTGAAGAAGCATTGAAAATCAAGGTTTTAGACCGTTCTTCTTTGATACTTGATATTTTTGCACAACGCGCGCAAACGGCACAAGCACGCACTCAGGTTGAACTGGCGCAACTTCAATATTTGTTGCCACGACTGAGGGGTATGTGGACGCATTTGGAACGGCAGCAAGGCGGTATCGGTATGCGTGGACCGGGTGAAAAAGAGATTGAAACCGACCGCCGTATCGTCCGTTATCAGATTGGTTTGTTGAAAAAAGAGCTCGAAACCATTGACCGTCAATCTCAAACGCAACGCAAACAGCGTGGGGCGATGATTCGGGTCGCAATGGTCGGATATACGAATGTGGGCAAATCAACCTTAATGAATACGTTGGCAAAAGCCGATGTTTTTGCAGAAAATAAATTGTTTGCGACTTTGGATACAACGGTTCGGAAGGTCGTTTTTGATGCCGTGCCGTTTTTGTTGAGCGATACGGTTGGTTTTATCCGCAAATTGCCGCATCATTTGGTCGAAAGTTTTAAATCAACGCTGGACGAAACGCGGGAATCTGACATCATTTTGCACGTTGTGGACATCGCACATCCGCAGTACGAAGACCAAATTCGGACGGTGCAAGCGACGCTCAAAGACCTTGGCGTGGACGACAAACCGACTTTAATGGTCTTCAATAAAATGGATCTTTACCGTGAACGTTATTTTGATGAACTCGTTGATACGGAAACAAAAGAGAATATTGAAGCCGAATTAATAGAGAATTTGACCAATAAATACGGCGAAAGTGTCATTATGTCTGCCACTTCCAAAGAAAATATTGAAGAATTGCGTGAGCGTTTGGGACGTATGATTAAGGAGCAATATGTGGTGCGGTATCCGCATCAGGCGCAGCAGTGGTAAATTTCAATGTGCTTTTATTTCAAAATAAACTTATTTTTGTTTAAAAAATAATGGAAATGACAACGATACACGCTCCATTAAGCAATTTACAACTTGAATTGGTTAAATTGTTTCGATATGAACTGCCTGACGAGCAGTTGTTAGAAATTCGTCGCCTTTTAGCGCGTTATTTTGCTCAAAAAGTAACAGATGAGATGTCTCAACTTTGGGAGGAAAAAGGGTGGTCTGATGAGACAATTGAAGAATGGAAAAACGAAAAAATGCGTAGCCGAAAATGATGAAAATCGTTATGGATACCAACGTTTTACTAATGATACTTCCGAAAATATCGAAGTATCGTTTAGCTTTTGATGCCTTGATTGAGGGAAAGTATATTTTAGCAATCAGCAATGAAATTCTATCAGAATATGTTGAAAAACTGGAAGAAAAAACAACTCAATCTATTGCTAACAATGTAGCGGAGCTATTAAATGTCTTGCCCAATGTCGAAAAAACTGAAATTTACTATAATTGGAGTCTGATTGAAAAAGACAAAGACGACAATAAGTTTGTTGATTGCGCTGTCGCAGCACGTGTTCGTTTTGTTGTTTCAAATGATAAAGACTTTAAGGTTTTGAAAAACATTTCTTTTCCAAAGGTTGATGTTATAACGATTGAACAGTTTCTTGAGGAACTGAACGGTCTTTAAAAAGCGACCTTTATTGTTTTTTCTTGTCAAGAAATAATACACGTATATATATGGTGTGAAATTTGAACTTTAACCCCAAAATACTGAGGGGGTATCTTTTACGCTAAAACTGCGTTTTATTCGTTCAAATTAAGACGTTCTACTTTTTTAAAAACACAAATTGAAAAATAATGAAATTAAATTTTCAAAAAACGCGTAAAGCTTTGATTTTCAGTGCGGTAGCATTGATTTTCGTAGCGGCTAATCGGCGGACAGACCATGGTAAGTATTTTGAAATTTCAAAAAACATTGAAATTTTTACCAACTTGTATAAAGAACTTAACACGTATTATGTGGATGACCTCGACCCGTCGAAATTGATGCGGACAGGTGTAGATGCGATGTTGAACTCTCTCGACCCTTACACCAATTATATTTCGGAGTCTGATATTGAAGGCTATCGTTATATTACTGAGGGGAAGTACAACGGCGTTGGGGCTTCGTTTGACAAAACGGATGAATATGTGTTTGTCACAGATATTTTTGATGCGTCGCCTTCACAAAAAGCAGGTTTGAAGTCAGGTGACAAAATTGTCGCTGTTGATGGCAAATCGGCTAAGGACAAGTCAATTGACGAAGTGGGTGACGTTTTGAAAGGTGCGCCAGGAACAGATGTTGAGCTGACTGTCGCACGTCCGCAATTAGATGGCTCCGATAAAACGTTGAAAATCAAAGTAGTACGTGATGAAGTATCAGAAAAAAATGTACCTTATTGGGGTATGTTGAACGATAAAGTGGGTTATATCATTTTGACAACTTTTACACGTGATGCAGGTGAAAACGTCGAAAAAGCGTTCAATGAGTTGAAAGAAAAGAACCCAAATATGAAAGGTTTGATATTCGACTTACGTGGCAACGGCGGTGGTTTGTTGAACGAAGCGGTCAATATTTGCAATATTTGGATTCCAAAAGGCGAAATGGTTGTGACAACACGCGGGAAAGTGGTGGATTGGGACAGAAGTTTCAAAACGCTGAATCCTTCGGCTGACGAACAAATGCCTATCGTTGTTCTAGTGGATAAAGGAACGGCTTCGGCATCTGAAATCGTTTCGGGTACGTTACAAGACTATGACCGTGCGGTGGTTGTTGGACAACGCAGTTATGGCAAAGGTTTGGTGCAAAACGTGCGTGACATTGGCTATAATTCTAAATTGAAATTGACGACGGCTAAGTATTATATTCCAAGCGGTCGTTGTATTCAAGCAGTTAAATACGACAAAGGAACGCCTGTTGAGTTGCCCGATTCAGCCCGCGCGAAGTTCAAAACGAGAGGTGGACGTGAAGTTTTAGATGGCGGTGGTGTGAAGCCCGATTTGGTATTTGATAAATCTGATGATTTGGGTTTGATGAAAACTCTGAAAGAGAAGTTTTTGATTTTTGATTATGTGACATTATACGCATTAAAAAATCCGACCATTGCGGAACCTGATAAATTTAGGTTTACTGACTTCGAGGATTTTACTTCATTTTTAAACAAACGTAATTTTCAATACGATTCTGAAAGTGAAAAACTGTTGGAAAAATTGAAAACAGAATCGAAAAAAGAAAAATACGCTACGATTGAAGCAGAATTGCAAGCAATAGAATCTAAAATCACTGTTGATAAAAAGAACGATTTGCGGAAACACAAGGCAGAAATCGTTGACGAAATCGAAAAAGAAATCGTTTCACGGTATTATTATGAGAACGGTTTGATAAAAATTAGCTTACGGAATGACATCGAAATCCAAGAATCTTTGAAATTGTTCAACGATTTAGGACGTTATAAAGCCATTTTGAAAAAATAAATCTTTTATTTTGGCAATACGAATCGGCTCAAAGCTACCTTTGATCCGATTTTTTTTTTATAATTATTTCGTATCAGTTGTGTTGGTAAATCAAAACCCAAAACTAGATACTCAAAACTTGAAAAATACTGAGGGGGGATAAAAAATGAGTTTGATATTAAATATTGAATCCGCTACGGATATATGCTCAATCGCAATAAGCCGCGACGATAAGATAATTGCCTTGCGTGAAATTGTGGGCAACAGCCATGCAGAGCAAATGACTTTGCTGATAAATGAATGTTTAGAAATCGCGGGTCTTAAAATCAATGATTTGGAAGCCGTCGCCATTAGCAATGGACCAGGTTCTTATACAAGTCTACGGATTGGTGCTTCCACAGCCAAGGGGATTTGTTACGCGCTCGATTTACCTATGATTGCGATAGATACGCTTGAATCGTTAGCGATGGCTGCTTTCAACGAAGCCCGTGATGAAAACGCTTTGTACTGCCCGATGATAGATGCGCGGCGAATGGAGGTTTATACAACTTTATATAAATTTTCAAAAGACAAAAACGGCTTAGAAGAAATAGAACCCATGAGTCCAAAAATTATTGCCGCGGATTCGTATTCAGAATTTTTTGAAAAAAATCAAAAAATCATTTTCTGTGGCAATGGCGCACCTAAATGCCAAGAGACTTTGCTACACTCGAATGCGCTATTTTTGTCTATCAAATGTTCGGCACGATATTTAATATTATTAAGTTATAAAAAAAACTTAATAAAAGAATTTGTTGATATGGCATATCACACCCCTCAGTATTTGAAAGCACCGAACATTACAAAACCGAAACAACGCTTGTGAAATAAATGTTATTTGACAAAACAGTTTGATTTATTGTATATTTACATAAAAAATCTAATTTATTGGATTAAATTATATATAAGTGTATAAAATTGATGCTACTCGCTAAGACATATTTCAATTACCTTGAATAAAATTTAAATTTAAATTGGTTTTTTATCGTATAAATAGGCACGGATTTTGCAATATAGGTTATAAAATGCTGTAATTCAATAAAAATTGCAGTATGTGAATAAAAAATCAATTAAAAATTTTGACTATTTACAAAAATAGTTTCTATATTAGCCTTTAGTTAAACAATAATCAAGATTTAATGTGGTAAAAAAGTTGGCACAATTTTCTTATATTAAAAACATAATTTATTAATAAAACTACACTATTGTCACTTGCACATTGAATTTATTTTATCACCACTTTATTTAATGAACGTAAAATGAGAAAACAGAAGAACGAGACTATCGTCCTTAAAAAGGGGAAAAAGGACATCGAACTCGATTATGCAGAACTCCGCAAAGCGGTATTAGTATTGCGTGCTGTGAACCACAAGCTTCGCCAACAAATCATCGAACTCTTAGAGGAAAATGAGAAAATGACTGTGACTGATTTATATATCAAGTTACGTCTTGAGCAGTCTGTCGCTTCACAACATTTGGCTATCCTACGCCGTGCAGGAGTAGTTGCTACTGAGCGCAACGGCAAATTTATTTATTACCGTGTTGATACTGAAAGGATCAACCATATCAGCCGCCTTGTTGAGGAATTAACAGAGAATGCAGGCAATTAATAAAAAATTTGCACAAACAAAAATGCTGTAAGTCGTTGGCTTACAGCATTTTTTGTTTTTAGGCTCTACCCTTTTTACGGTATTTTTACATAAAAATTTTGAAAAAATACATATATTTCTCATATTTGCTTTTGCATTGAAAATTATTAATTAATCGAGCAAAAACAAGCCCTATGAGAAAAGCGAATATTCAATTCGACAACGCAAGGCTTCAGGTTTCTTCGGATATCCTACGCGCCTTAGCACATCCACTGAGGATGAAAATCCTTGAGTTCATTGATAAGAACAAAACGATTAACGTGAACAAAATCTACAACACGTTGAAATTAGAGCAGTCTATCACAAGTCAGCATCTAAAAATTCTTCGTGCCTCTGGTTTGGTTCATACACATCGTGAAGGAAAATTCATCCATTACACGATTGATTACCCGAAACTAGTCCTCGCTATGAAAGCCATAGGTGTGTTTTTGGGGAAAGAAAGTGAGCAATAAGTTATAATTCCAACTCCCCCTTTGAACATAGGAAAGCCAAGTACTGCGGTACTTGGCTTTTTTTTTAGTCTTTTTTGACTGAAAATATATTAAGGACTTTAAATACTTGACCATCCCATTCTCCAAAAACAGAAATAGAATGTCCGCCACTCATGGCTAATAGTTGCCACATTGCCGTTTCCTCCCCCTCAGTATAAACATACTTTTTTCCCTTATCAATAAGCAAAAATTTATTTTTATAATAAACGGGCTTAACTGAAGTTAATA
>JAYVFS010000169.1:0-11677 GCA_043772905.1 Saprospiraceae bacterium
TGCGTAAAGATGGCATCGTTATTTTCGAAGCGTTTAGCAAACGACACATCGACTATATCGCTATGAATGAAAAAGTGGGTGGACCAAAAGACGTAGCGATGTTGTTCTCAATAGACGAAATAAAATCAGACTTTGCGCATTATGACATTATAGAATTAGTAGAAACAGAAATTGAATTGAACGAAGGTTTGTTTCACAATGGCAAAGGTTCAGTCATAAGATTTGTCGGACGGAAAAGGTAAAGTACCCCCTGTAAAAACAGGGTTGTACAGCCTCCAATTTAAAAAGCCTCTTTAACAATTGACTGTGTATCAATGTGCAAATTGATCAATTGCTTTTCAACTGCATCCATCATGGGCGGCGGTCCACATACATAAATGTATGGCTTTTTTGAAGTGATGTTTTCCTTGAGAAAACTTTCGGTAATAAACCCATGTGCGTATTCTTTTACGTGTTCATCTGATAAAATATTGATGAAATTATTGCCCAATAATTGACGAAATTCCTCTTTGAGTATGATATCAGCTTGGGTTTTATTGGCAGATATCAATTTGTTGTTGCCTATGCCATTGATGGATTTAAGATACCTAAAGATGGCTATAAATGGCGTAACACCTGCACCGCCCGCAATAAATACACCTTCACCTTTATAACCAATGTCGCCAAAGACATCGTGTAAAATCAATTCATCATCCTTTTTAAGTTCCAACAATTGATTGGTTACACCTTTATGTGCGGGATATGTTTTGATGGTAAATTCAAGGTAATCGTAATCAGGTAAAGACGTAAAGGTGAAAGGGCGGAGTTCTTCTTTCCATCCTTTTTTGTTGATAGAAATGTCTGTCGCCTGTCCAGGCATGAATGTATAAGCAGCCGGTTTGTCTGTTCTGATTTGTAAAACATCGTGTGTGACGTTTTCTATTGATTTGATTTTTACTGGATATTCCATGTTATTGACATTTAGTTAGAAGCTTTTTAAAAACCTAAAAATACGATTTGTTACTGTTTTTTCCATGTTATTTTGCTTTTAATTCATTTCACGCATACATATATTGCGTCAGTGGGTCATGGAATAGAGCCATAAAAATAACGAATGGGTTTTGTAGTAATACCGGATATGTACGTAACTAGTGGTGTTTTATGTGGACATAACATATTTCTCGTCAATCAAAAAAATAAAAAAAAGTAAATGATAAATATTACTATATGGATATTGACACTAATACTCTTCTTTTTGCTTTATAGATTAAAGGCATTTACAGGCAACCGAGTGATATATTTAGCCATACTATCTTTTATTAGTTTTTTAATAGTGGGGCGATTTGCCTGTAAAAATCTAAAATGTATTACTTATCTACCTACTTATGACACGCGAAATAAAAACAAAAGCCCCCTCAGTAAAAAAACAAAAAGCGACCTAAAATGATGTTTTAGGTCGCTTTTTGTTTTAAATTTGTCAAAAAACAACAGATAAGGTCAGACACCAATTTCAACAATTACACGAATTACAAGTATTGAATTATACTTTTCTTTTTAAAAAGTACAAAAAGGTTCGTGTAATTCGTGTAATTTGTGTCAGTCTTAAGTATTTACAAAACAAAGAATATGAATTTAACAACACAAATAGCCAAACAGTTAAGAGACGTTTATTTCGGCGACAACTGGACGGACGTAAACTTAAAAGACACCATTGCAGATGTCACTTGGCAACAAGCGACTGCGCAAATACAGGATTTGAATACCATCGCTCGCCTCGTTTATCACATGAGTTATTACGTCAACACCCAGATAAAAGTCTTGGAAGGTGGACCACTTGATGGGAGTGATAAATACAGTTTTGACCATCCTCCCATCACATCGCAACAAGACTGGGACATGTTTTTGGATAAAATTTGGCAAGAAGCTGAAAGATTTGCGGAACTGATTGAACAAATGCCAGAGTCACAACTTTGGGCTGACTTTTCGGACAACAAATACGGCAATTATTATAGAAACATTCATGGTGTCATCGAACACAACCACTATCATTTGGGGCAGATTGTTTTGATTAAAAAAATATTTCCATACCTAAAACCACAACTATGATAGCGCACTTTCACATCAATTACGGAACAAAGAAAGGAGAACAAATCGCCGTTCAAATCAAAAGAAATGGTTTGGAAGAAACCTTTATTTGTCAAAGTTATGATGCCACCAATTGGCATGTTGCGATACAAGTCGCTGAAAATGATGTTGTTACCTATAAATACATTGTCCAATCTTTCAAAGGTTTATTAGCCGAACACGGTGCATTTCGGACATTGACAATTCCCAAAGGTCAAACCCAAGTATTTTATCAAGACTGTTGGCGTGCGGAGTATGAAATAACACGTACTTATTTTTCCGCAGCTTTTAAAGATGTTATTTTCAAAAGAGCCACGCAAACGCCTTTTTTAAGTAAAAATACTGAGGGGGGTGTTGAGAAGAATCGTTTGGTCTTTCAGTTGTATGCGGCAGCGATTCCAAAGCATTTTTCCTTTTGTATTTTAGGCAATTCAAGGGAATTAGGACAATGGGCGAGACCGATTCCCTTGTCAAATGAAAATTTCCCTTTGTGGCAAGTTGAGATACCCGTTGACAAATACGATGTGGCTGTTGAATATAAATTTGCGATTTGTGATACCGAAAAAGGTAAAATAATTGAGTGGGAGAAAGGCGAAAACCGCCGTTGTGTGTTTACTTTTCCTTCTGCCAAAGGCAATACTTTGGTCATTACAGATGAAAATTATCGGTATCGCACTTTGTGGCGAGGTGCAGGTGTAGCGATTCCTGTTTTTTCTTTGCGGAGTGAAAACGGTTTAGGTATTGGGGAATTTACAGACATCAAACTGCTGGTAGATTGGGCAGTGAAAACAGGTATGGAGCTCGTCCAAATATTGCCTGTCAATGATACGATTGCGACCAAATCATGGATGGACTGCTATCCTTATGCCGCTATTTCTGTCTATGCTTTGCATCCGTATTACGTTAATATTCAAGCGATTGCAAAGCTAAAGGATGAAAAATCGGCGGCTCGTTTGGAAGGAGCTATTGCAGAACTCAATCAATTTGAAACCGTTGATTTAGAACTCGTTGGGTCTTTTAAATTTGAATATTTCAAATTACTTTTTGAGCAAGAGAAAAAAGCTTTTTTCAAGGACAAAGAAGCTTTGGATTTCATAGAAGACAATGCCGATTGGCTGAAACCATACTCTGCTTTTTGTCATTTGAGAGATTTGAATAACACGGCTAATTTTAATAATTGGACACAATTCCACACCTTTTCACAGCAAGCCGTAGATAGTTTATGCACCCCTCAGTATCCTGCGTTTGATGAAGTCGCTTTATACTATTTTATTCAATTTCATGCCCATAAACAACTGTTAGAAGCGACAAATTACGCCCGTTCACAAGGTATTGTGTTGAAAGGTGATTTGCCAATTGGCATTTATCGCTACAGTTGCGATGCGTGGGTTGCGCCACATCTCTACAATATGAACGGTCAAGCGGGTGCGCCGCCTGATGCATTTGCTGTGGTCGGACAAAATTGGGGCTTTCCGACCTATAATTGGGATGTGATGGCGCGCGACAATTTTGCGTGGTGGCGACAACGTATGACGAAACTCAGTGAATATTTTGATGCGCTGCGTATTGACCATATTCTGGGCTTTTTTAGGATTTGGGAAATTCCGATTAATCAAGTAGAAGGGACTTTGGGTTTGTTCAATCCACGTCTGCCTTATTCACGTCAAGAACTCGATGCAGCAGGTTTGCGTGGTAATCTCAATCGTTATACCCAACCTTATATACGTGGTCATTTTTTGACAGAATTGTTTGGCGAAGATGCTGATTTTGTTCGCACAACGTTTTTAGATGAATTGGTTTTTAATGAATTCAAACTCAAAGAATTCGTTGACAATCAAGCGAAAATCAAGCAGTTGTTTGCTGAAAATGTCGAATTGGCAACTAAAAAGCATTTAGAAAAAGGCTTAATGTCCTTAGTTGCTGACGTTTTATTGATTGAAGAACCCCTCAGTAACAATACGTTTTTTAACCCTCGAATAACCGTTCAGACCACTCGTTCTTATAAAGAATTGAAAGAATTTGACAAATACATCATTGACCAACTCTACGAGGATTATTTTTTCAAACGCCATGACGATTTTTGGAAACAACAAGCCCTTTGGAAACTCCCTGCTTTGCTACATGCGACCAATATGTTTATTTGTGGAGAAGATTTGGGTATGATTCCGTACTCTGTTCCAGGCGTTATGCACGATTTAAACATCGTTACCCTTGAAATTCAACGGATGCCCAAAATGCCAACAGAATTTGGCGTTCCGCATAAATATCCTTACGCTTCTGTGTGCAGCCCGTCGTGCCATGATATGTCAACAATAAGGGGTTGGTGGGAAAATGATTATGAAATGGCGCAGAGGTTTTATCAAAAAGTCATGGGCAAATCGGGGAATGCACCGCATGAATGTACGCCTGAAATCGTCGTATTCATCAATGAACAACATTTTGAATCCAGGAGTATGTGGACAATATTTCCCATACAAGACCTCGTGGGCATGGATTCAACTTTAAGAAGACCAAACGCCGCCGCAGAACAAATCAATGAACCGAGCAATCCGCAACATTATTGGCGTTTCCGCTTTCATTTGCCTCTGGAAAAGCTGATGATTGAGGATGGTTTGAATGAAAAGATAAAGAGAATGGTAAAAAATGCGGGGCGGTAGATTTTGAATTATTTAACACATAGCCACATAGGGCACATAGTTTTTAGTTCCTTTCAGGATGATAAAAGAAAAAGCTATGTGCCCTATGTGGCTATGTGTTAAATAAAAAACCTATTTGTTAGTGTTACAAATTCCACCAATAAGTAAACTTCAACACCAACGCCCGATTTTTAACAGAAAAAGGCTCTGGCAAATAATTGTCCGTATAAACCAAAAACAAATCGGAAGCGGGTTTGAAACGCCATTGCAAACGGGTATTGAGGTTCATGTTTTTTTGTTGCTCATTGTATTGGGCAAAAGCTGTTAGGAACAGTTTATCCGTCATCGTTACGTCCACACGTGGACCGATGAGCCAAAATTTTGTATTACCCCAAGGTTCAGGCAAACGAATATCGTTGTAACTGGTTGCTAATGCTAAACTGACATAAGGTTGAAAGCGATAACCCCAAGTGGAGCTGATATTCAAGCGCGTGCCATCGGCATAATAACCGCCATAACGCCATGAAAAAGAGTAAGTAAAGAGGCTTTGCGGCTTGGAAGTGAACTCCCCGCCAAATGATTTCCAAGAATGTTTTGTGCCCGTTGCCAGTGTTACTTTGCCTGAATTGGTGGGGTCAAAAGGTCTTAATAATTGGACATAATCCGTTGCTGTCCAGAGGGTCAAGGTACTTCTCTCTCTAAAAAGAATATTATAACTCAAAGCAGTAGTATTGTCAGTTGTTTTAAAAGATTCATTGAAATAATGAAACAACATCAGCCTCGGTCCATGCGTCAATACTTTGCCACCTTTCGGAAAGAACAAATAACTAACGGTCGGATTCAAACTTATAAAACCTGTGCGCGGCACATAACCGACTTCTGCATTATAGTTTTTGCCCACATACTCGTGTTGCCAATTTACCGTCCAAGCCTTGCTACTGTATTGCAAATTGGCGGCATGAACATAATCTTTACTTGTTACTGAGGGGCTAAAAGATTTCATCAACAAGGCTTTGCCAGTCCAAACATTGTTCGATGAAGCCAAATTGTATTCAACACCCATATTGCGGTTGTAACTTGAATATTTGGGTAGTGTAGAAGTGGCATCGTATTCATAATTCAAAGACTCTTTATTGATGACAAATGCGCCGATATTGGAACGACTTTGAATTTTTCGCTGCATCGAAACAACGGTAAAGTTCTGCGCGGGCAGCCCAAGTTCTTTCACTTTATCGGTTTGCATATTCATGACACCAATCCGAGTTTTTTGGTCAAGTTTGCCACTCAAACGTGCGCCAAATTGAATTGGTGCATTCAAACCAATCCGTCTTGAAAAGAACGGACGCAAACTGCCGTAGCCATAATTGGAGAATAAATCACCATTTTCAAGGAAAAATTGGCGTCTTTCAGGAAAAAATAACTCAAAACGGTCGAGGTTTGTCACTTGTTGGTCAACCTCAACTTGTGAAAAATCGGGGTTGACGGTTATGTCCAAATTCAAGGATGAACTGAGGGCTATTTTAGCGTCTCCACCAATTTCTTTCCTTGTGGTTGCGTCTTTATTATTAGCATAATCCTTCGTAATGCCGCCCAAAGCATAAGGAATCAACGATACATTTGCCCCTGGTGTCGGTGGCGGCGCATCCCACATCAATGAACCTGTATAAGCCAAAGAAGCCGTTGGGAATTGACGGGGCACAGGTGCCCACGCCGATTTTTCAGTCGTTTTCAAGTCATTTCGACTAAAATTGATGCCCCATTGCGTCACATCTTTTTTATAACGAATACTTTTGAAAGGAATAGCAGCTTCAAATATCCATTTCCCAGGGTGGTTTTTTACCTTAGAATACCATTTATTGTCCCAACTCAAATCCACATTGCCGCCGTTGTACATCATGCCGTCCCATTGTGCGCCCACAGCATTTGCACCAAAAGCAAAACCATTGGTTTGGTCATTAAAAGGGTCAATAAAAACAAGGAAATTGTCGTTTTTACCAAAACCAAAATCGCGTTTAAGCGACTCGACAATGTAACTACCTTCCATGCCTTCGTAACAAATTGCCATAATGTACAAAAAGTCATTATTATAGGTCATACGCACTTCCGTTTTGACAGACGCGCGGCTCGTATCCATCGGCAACACCATAAAAAAGTCTTTCACAAGCGGCGCATCTTGCCAAGCTTGTTCGTCAACGACACCATCTATTTTGATAACGCCCGTGGCTTTTTGAATCGGATATTGATAGTTTGCATTCTTTTTTTGAGCGTTTAGAGAGAATACAGAAGCAAAAAAAAGGATAGGCAGTAAAAGGAATTTCATTAATCGAGTTGTTTAGTAGCTGAAAAAGCGCAAATTTAGATAATCTGCTTGGCTTTCACTTAGTTTGTCGGGACTGTTAGATAAAAGGGTGGAAAAGTATGCTCAACGGTGTAGGGTAGATTTGAGTAGCAGATGCTCAAATGATATGATTTTCATGAAAAACAAGACCCAAAATGCTTGTTTTCATAAAAAAACAATCATCTTAGCAATTTATTACCCCCCTCAGTAAAAAAGAGAAAAAACGCTAACATCAATTCTAATTTTTTCTAATTTTTAAACAAAAAACCATGCAATCAAATCGCTACATGTCTCTTTTAGTACAAAGTATTTATGTCCTATTAACAGGACTTCAACTGGTTTTTATACCCAATATGCTTTTAGGCATTTTTGGTGTTGAGGAGACGTTTGAAGTTTGGATTAAAGTCTTAGGTTTCGTCGTCATTTCATTGTCCATCATCTATTATGCCCTCCATAAATCGGGTGGTATCGAAGTTGTGACTTCAACTGTTTGGGCAAGACTTTTTGTCGGTGCAGGTTTTATCTTTTTAGTCGTTTCAGGTGAAGCAAAACCTGCCATGATTCTATTTGCAGGTGTGGACATCGCTACGGCTGCTTGGACTTGGTTTGAATTGAAGAAAGTAAAGGCATAAAAAAAGCAACAAACGCTTATCTTTGAGCCAATATGACAAATCATAAAACATATCATACAGGCAAACTATCAAATTGGTTTTTGATAGCCGCTTTTGTATTGAGCGTTTTTTCGTTTTCGGGCTATGTCGGCAATGCTAAAACAACGTCAAAGACGACGCAAACTGAATTTGTCTCTTTATATAAAACTGGTTCACACGTATCGGATACCTTTAAGGTATCCGATACGTATTTACCAAGCCTGTGTATTAATTCTCATACCCCCCTCAGTATAAAAGGCTATGAAACACATTTTTTAATCGCCTTCAATAGATTAATTAAAACACAATTTGACCATAATATTAAGCAATGCTTATCCTTTAAACCCATCAAACAGTTATTCATCAAAACGATTTCTCAAAGCACAAACGAGGACATCGCATCTGCTCTTTTAGGATAACCCAATCCTATTTATTTTCATACCTATTTTATTGTAAATCAAGCTGTTGTTCTTCAACAACAGGTATAATTCATTTATAAAAAATGAAAAAACTCAAAAGAGTCATGCTGCTCATGGGCTTTGTGCTGCTCATGGTTTTAGCATCTGTGGGCATGGGCGTTGCGGGAGCAGTGCCTATCGTATCCACGAATAAAAGAAAAGATGCCATCGTCATTGACGTTGAGGAAGTTGATGCAGAAGACTCGGAAACGGATGTATCGCTATTAGATATTAAAAAGATTTAAGCGTAGGTTTTGGAGACTTGGGTGTTTCCAAAACCTTTTTTGTATTTTGTCGGCATTTACAAACGCATCATAAATCTAAGTCTAAACTTATGAAAAATCTACTTTTCCTAACATTGGCATTGACCATGTTCTCATGTAAAAACGCACCAAAAGAAACGATGAAACCGATTCACTTAGTTACACTCGACCCCGGGCATTTCCACGCTGCCCTCGTTCAAAAATCTATGTACGATTCTGTAGATGCCACAGTTTATGTCTATGCACCAGAAGGTGCAGATGTGAAACAACATTTGGGACGCATTGACAGCTACAACAAACGGGCAGACAAACCGACCGCTTGGCAGCAAGTCAATTATTTGGGCAATGACTTTTTTGATAAAATGATAGCTGAAAAGAAAGGTAATGTCGTCGTTTTGTCAGGCAATAATCGTTTGAAAACGGATTACATTCTCAAATCTTTAGAAAACGGTTTCAATGTTTTGGCGGATAAACCGATGGTTATCAATGAAAAAGGCTTTGAAGAACTCAAAAAAGCCTTCGATGTCGCCGCTAAAAATAAAAAATTGCTCTACGATATTATGACGGAACGTTCAGAAATCACAACGGTTTTGCAACGTGAACTTTCGATGACCCCCTCAGTATTTGGCACTTTAGAAAAGGGTTCGCCGAGCAATCCTGCCATTACAAAAGAAAGCGTGCATCATTTTTATAAATTCGTTTCGGGCAGTGTTTTGACCCGTCCATCTTGGTTTATGGATATCGAACAACAAGGCGAAGGTATCGTGGACGTGATGACGCATTTGGTGGATTTGGTACAATGGGCAAGTTTTCCGAATCAAACCTTAGATTATACCAAAGACATTCAAGTAAACACCGCCAAACGTTGGGCAACAGATATGACCTTGAGCCAATTCAAAACCATAACTAAAACCGATGGTTTTCCCGATTATTTGAAAAAAGCCGTCGTCAAAGACAGCATTTTACAAGTGTTTTCCAATGGTGAAATCAACTATACACTGAGGGGTGTCCACGCCAAAACGTCTGTTATTTGGAACTTCAAAGCACCCGATGGCACAGGCGATACGCATCAATCTATTATGCGCGGTACAAAAGCCAATCTCTCTATTCGACAAGGTGCCGAGGAGCAATATCAACCTACTTTGTACATCGAGCCGAATCGTTCAAATGCTGATTTCGCTCTCGCACTCAAAGAAGCGTTCATTGTTTTGCAACAAAAATACCCTGATGTAGCCGTTGAAGCGGCAGGGAAAAACTGGAAAGTTGTCATTCCTGAAAAATACAAAGATGGTCACGAAGCACATTTTGCAAGGGTGATGGATCGCTTTTTAGAGTATCTTTTAAAAGGCAATATGCCCGAATGGGAAGTGCCGAATATGTTGGCGAAATATTATACGACAACGAAAGCGTATCAAATGAGCCGATAACTTTTAAGTGAAAAGTGAAAAGTGAAAAGTGAAAAGTGAAAAGTTCGGGAAATCTTAATGATTTCCCGAACTTTATACAAAAAATGAATGAAAATACTGAGGGGGGTATTCAACGCCTTTTAATATTCTGTTTTAAGGATAAAAATGTCTGTTGCAATCTCTCTTTGAATAACTTTTTCATTGAACTAAACTTCTGAAGCCGTTTCCCAACCATTGCATTTGTTAGCCTAAACTAAATATGATTTCAAGATTTGGTGCCAAATCCCCAAAATAGAAGTTAACTCTGTAAATACTCGATTATCAAGGTGATAAACATTGTTTTCTAATTTCATAAACTGCCATTCGATGCCATCAGTGGCACAGCCAAATATGATAGGAATGTCTTTTCCTTCCATTTCGTTGTATAATTTTGCGCCATACATTTGTGCCGCACATTGCGCTACGCCCCATTCCATATCCTCGTCTTTGCTTTCTGCCAATGAAATAATCGGTGCATCAATATAAGGTTTGGGTGGGTGTAATGCAAAAAAGAAATCACATTCTCCCGAAAGGTCATCTTCGGGTTTAACATTCAAGGATTCACCAGAAAAGAACGAAATATACTCTGTATAAGATTGTGCAATCTCTACCAAAATGGGCGAAATGACTCTTTCTGATTTGGTTTTCTCATTCGTTAAAACCATAACATTTGACCGTTTCAATGTTTCTTTCAACCAATCGCTTGGTTCTACCTTAGTTATTTCTGGAAACAGGCTTACGACACGCACATCAAGGTGAAATTTCTTGACGACCGTTTTGATTTTTTTATAATTGCTATATCCCATTGAATTAATTTATTTTAGTGCAAATATAACGTTTCTCGAGAGAAAAATGAGATAAAGAACCGCATTAGAAGCGGTTAACGTTCTCAATTAATAGTGATATGTTGTCTAAAAAGAAGAAAATCCATAGCATCAGCGTCATTTGTATTTCCCTTTATCAAAAACAATTGCATTACAGCAAAAAGATATTGGGTATCTAAAACATTTTTCCAATCTTCGTACCGCTTTTCAAATGCGTGTCTAAAATTAAATTCGGAAACCAACGGTCTTTTAGAAATCTAAACCAACGCTTCTTTATGAATGCAACAACAAGAGTGCAACTGTCTGCCATGATGTTTCTCCAATTCTTTGTGTGGGGCGCGTGGTACGTCACGATGGGGACTTATCTCACTGAAACATTGAAAGCCACAGGTGTCCAAACGGGTGCGGCGTACAGTGCAAACGCCATTGCGACCATCATTTCACCTTTTATTGTCGGCTTGATTGCAGACCGTTACTTTGCTGCGCAAAAGTTTATGGGTGTCTTGCATTTAGTCGGGGCGGCGTTGCTCTATTATGCCACAACCATCACCGACCCCAATGCTTTTTTCTGGATTATACTTGTCTATTCGGCGGCTTATATGCCGACATTGGCTTTGTCAAATGCCGTTGCATTCAATCTGATGTCAGAACCAGACAAAGAATTTCCGCGCATCCGTGTTTTTGGAACATTCGGTTGGATAGTTGTTGGCCTCATCATTGGTGCGCTGCATTTTGAAGGTGTGGTAAATTTGGCGGCTACTACAATGCCGTTTAAAATTGCCGCTGGTGCGTCGCTTTTACTTGGCTTTTACTCTTTTACACTCCCAAATACACCGCCAAAAGCCCAAAATACTGAGGGGGTATCTATTGGTCAAATTCTGGGACTCGATGCCTTGGTTTTATTTAAAGACCGTTCGTACCTTGTCTTTTTTATATCCTCTATTTTGGTCTGTATTCCTT
>JAYVFS010000170.1:0-11658 GCA_043772905.1 Saprospiraceae bacterium
CCGATTCGACTGTGTTTTATCTCAATAATAAAGGGCTTTTAGGCTTATTTTCTTTTTATTTTCAAATAAAAGTGCAGAAAATCAATCTTTAATAGAAAACCGGTGGACACCACGCTCATGTTTTTGTTGTAACAGAGCAACTAATTTTTGGTAGGCTTTTTCATCACTTTTATAATCAATGTCTTCAACATCAATGATGAGAATAGGCAATTCCGTTTCCGTCCTAAAATATTCAAAATAGACGTTTTGGATGCCTGTTAAATATTCAGCAGAAATATCAGTCTCAAAGTTGCGCCCCCGTTTACGTATATTTTTCATCACCTCTTCGACGCTGCGATGCAAATAGACGAGCAAATCAGGCTTTGGAAAGGTCGTATTTAAGACTTCAAAAAGGCGTTGAAACAACCGGAATTCCGCTTCATTCAAGTTGTTTTTAGCAAAAAGTAAGGTTTTTAAGAAAAAATAGTCTCCTATACTGAGGGGGGTAAAAAGGTCAGCTCCCGACGAAAAAGCCGTCTCCAATTGCTTATGCCGTTCAGTCATAAAAAACAATTCGACAGGGAAAGCATACCGTTCAGGTTGGTCATAAAAAAGAGGAAGAAATGGATTGTCCGTAAACTGTTCCAATATCAAACGACAGTTAAAATCACGCGCCAACATCTCGCAAAAGGTCGTTTTGCCAGCACCAATATTGCCTTCGATGGCAATGAAGTTATAAGGTAATGGTGAATGGTGAATGGTGGACATCTAAATCTTAAAGTGAGATAAGTGATTGTTCTTTAAAGCATTAGGTATCGGATATTTCAAAAATATCCGATACCTGACTAATCAAACACAAAAAATTAATCAAGCATAAAAACATCAAGCGGGTCTTTGCTATCCATATATATGTCTTCAATCGTCATAAGTAAAACAGGATGTTCAAACTCTCCCGCAATTTCCATCAAAGGAATCAGCGCAAAATTGCGTTTGGGCAATTCAGGATGCGGAATGACCAAATCGGGTTCATTGACCACAAAATTATCATAGAGTAAAATGTCAATATCAATCGTCCGTTCCGCCCATTTTGTGGTGCGCTCACGCCCCATTTCGTTCTCAATTTTGAGGATTTGCTCCAACAATTTAAGCGGATTGAGCGATGTTTCAACCGCCAGAGCTTGATTGATAAAGTCCGATTGATTTGTTACACCCCAAGCCTGTGTCTCGTAAAGACGTGATTTGTTAGTGACTCGACCGACCATGCGGTGTATTTTTTCAACAGCCTGTGCCAGGAATGTTTTTCTGTCGCCTTTGTTTGAACCTATGAGTAGGTAGGCAGTACGTGGTTTGTATGATGTTGTCATGGGGCAAAAGTAGTAAAAAAAAGCCTTCCGTTAAATTAAAACCACCCCCTCAGTATAAAGTTTCAATTGACTGTCCTTTGGGTCTAATTCAGTAATAAGGTAGTCCATTTCGTTCCAATCCGCAATTTTAAGGCGCATTGAGGAGTTCAATTTTTCAGAAATTGTCAAAATAGCGGTCTTTTCAGCCGATTTAATCATGGCTTTTTTGACTTGTACACTTTCCCAATCTGAATCCATCAAGCCGTCAGTGGGGTTAATAGCGTTCGTACCCAAGATGCAGAGGTCAGCTTTTATCTCCGACAATTTCTGAATCACATTGCCGCCGACAGACATACGGCTGTAATTCGATATTTTTCCGCCAATCATAATCGTTTCCACATTCGGTTTTTCCACCAAATCCATAACCGTAAAAGGGTTGACCGTAACAAAAGTCGCAGTCAACGAATCAGGTATCATGCGTATCAATTCCCGCACCGTGGTACCGCCGCCTATCAAGACATACATGCCATTTTGAATCAATTTCAAGGCCTTTTGAGCAATAATTTGCTTACTACTCAAAGCATAAACCTCCGCTTGCAAGGCCGTCGGATGATACGTACTAACCATTGCGCCGCCGCGTACTTTAATAACACGCCCTTCCAAAGCCAACTCATTGAGGTCTCGCCTAATCGTATCCTCCGACACATTGGTCAAAGTACTCAGGTCGCTGAAAGTGACCCGCGTGTGGATATTCACTTGACGCATTATCAAGTCTTTCCGTTCGTTTTTAAGTAAGGCAACGCTCATATTTCATCTTTATATTTTAATTTGACAAGAAGGCATCATACATAAGCTTTGGCTACCCCTCAGTAAATTTAGTTTTTTGCAAAATTTGCAAAAAACTAAATTTCACAAAGATAAATAAGTTTACATTTCTGTGAGAAGAAAATCTATTTTTGTGATTATTTAAACAATAATACTTGAAAGCATTAATTTATTGAAAATAAAATATAAAATAGGATAGCGAGAAACAGAATAAATTTGCATAATTTTGTTGCAAATTTTGCAAATCAATCTCTTACTTAAACTTTTTGAATCAAATTTTTTCTCACCTATAATAATGTATGAATGAATAAGGCTTTACTTAAAAAACAACTCACACTGTGCCTATCCTTGTTCTTTGGGATCGCCGCAGTGATGGCACAAGGCAATGTTAACTTTACCATAATGGGAAAAGTAACAGATGCTAAAAAACAATCGTTGGTCGGTGCAACCATACAAATTGCAGGAACTACTTTGGGAACGCTGTCCGATGTAGATGGCAATTACAGCTTCACAGGGTCCTTGCCAGCAAACACATATCGCTTGGCTTTCAGTTTCATTGGTTATGGAACGAGATATACTAATGTCGATATTAGCGCAAATTCTTCCAAGTTGACGATGGACGCTGTGATGACAGAAGACGCTTTAAACCTCAATGAGGTCGTCGTCATCGGTTCTTCTATTGCTCAAGAAAAAAAGCAATTAGGCAACTCGATAACGACTGTTCGGGCTGAACAACTTGGGCGTGCAGGGACAGGCAACGCCATTCAAGCCCTACAAGGTAAAGTGGCAGGCGCACAAATTTCTCAAAACTCAGGTGACCCCGCGGGTGGTATTACTGTACGTCTTCGTGGCGCAAAATCGTTATTAGGTTCATCCGAGCCGCTTTATGTCATTGACGGTGTGGTTGTCAACAACAATACGGTCAATATAACAAATGCCAATGTAGATGCAGGTGCGACTTCTGCTATCGGTCAAAACCGTTTGGCGGATTTGAATCCTAACGATATTGAAACAATTAACGTTATAAACGGCGCAGCAGCAGCAGCAATTTATGGCTCAAGAGCATCAAATGGTGTCGTTGTCATTACGACAAAACGCGGCAAATCAGGCAAACCAACTTTGTCATTTTCGACTTCTTTTTCGACCAGTGAATTGCGGAAAAGAGCTTATATTAACACAACAGGCAAACAATTTCATCCTAACGCTAACACCACCGACCCCAGTGCTACGGGTTATTTGAACCCGCTTTTGGCTACTTTGTGGCCTCTTGCAAAAGGTGGTTCGATTGGTGCGGATAGTATCGTCGTCTGGCCTACTGCGATTGATGTCACTCGTTATAACTATCAAGATAATATTTTTCAAAAAGCAATGGGAACGGACAATAACCTCTCTATTTCAGGTGGCAATGATGACACGCGCTACTTTGCGTCTTTTGGCTATATGAACAACGAAGGGATTATCAAAAACACCAGTGCTAACCGTTTCAGTGGTCGCTTGCGCATTGATCAAAAGATTACAAATTGGCTCACGGCTTCAGCTGGTTTGACTTATGTGAGCAGCGGCAGCAATGAGTTGCCTAACGGTAACGTGTTTTGGAGTCCTATGAACTCCATCAATATCACGAACAATATTTTCAATATTACTGACCGCGACGCTTCGGGTAACCTCAAAGGCGTTGAAAACTTAGGGCGTATCAACCCCCTCAGTATTATTGAAAATTATAAAAACTCACAAAAGACAAATCGCACAATTGCTGATATTCAGTTGACAGCATTGCCTTTTGAGGGAATGAAAATTTCTTATATTCTCGGTGTTGACAATACCAATCAATTGGGTCGCAACTACAATCCTGCTTTCCCTTACAATGTCAACGTCGCCTATTTCAACAAAGGTTATGCAGCAAACAATTCTGCTTTGACGACTTTATTGAACAGCGATTTGAATATCAGCTATGCCAAAAAATTTGGTGGATTGTCAACCTCTACGGTTGCAGGTATCAATTATCAATATGCACGTGAGCAAGTTTCTTTTACTCAAGGACGTGATTTAGCGCCTTTTGTACAGACTGTCAATGGTGCTTCAGTTGTTTTACCGCCCAGCTTTTTTGATGTACCAAGTGCCTTATTCGGTGGTTTTATCCAAGAAACCTTTGGTTTAGGCGATCGGTTTTATTTGACTGCAGCCATTCGGGTGGATGAGTCCTCTCGTTTTCCAAAAGAAACGCGCACCAATTATTATCCAAAATTAGGTGTCAGTTATTTACTGTCAAACGAAGCTTTTTGGAGTGGTTTGAAAAGCGTTATTCCAACCTTCAAAATACGTGGTTCATGGGGTCAATCGGGCAACTTAACAGGCTTCGGTGCTTATGACCGCTTCAACCGTTTCAGCACCACTTCTTTCAATGGTCAAACTGCCATCAGCACAAGTAGTGCATTGGCAGACCCCTCAGTAAAAGTTGAAAGAAATGAAGAAACAGAGATAGGAACAGATTTCACTTTGTTCAATGACATGGTCAATGTCAGCTTTTCATGGTATAAACAAACCGCAAAAGACTTGCTTTTGAACGTTGCTACGGCAGGTTCGCAAGGTGGTACAAGTATCAAAACCAATGTCGGAACACTTGAAAATAAAGGTATAGAATTGACTTTGGGCATTACACCCATCAAAACAAGCAATTTGACATGGAATCTTTTTGGCACTTACAGCCACAACGACAACAAAGTAACATCTTTACCTTTTGGTCTGACTTCGATTGCGAATCCTACTGGTTCGCCTGTTTTTATCATTCAAGGCGCGCCCGTCGGTGTTTTTTATGGCAGCTTTTATGCCCGTGATGCCAATGGCAATATATTGATGCGTGATATAAAAGTGAATGGAGTACTCACAAAATTGCCACAAGTCGAACGCGGAGCAGCCGCAGACCAAAACGCTAAAACGCCGTTAGAATACAAAACATACCGCGATGCCAACGGTCAAATCGTTGTAACTGGTAACGGCAGTACCCAATTGCGTAAAATCATTGGCAATCCGAATCCACGCAATATTTGGTCAGCTGGTACAAGTTTGACTTACGGAAAATTAACTTTCTCCGCACTTTTAGATGCCGTTAGTGGCGTTGAAATCTTCAATGCAGACAAACGGACACGTAATAATGTGGGCGTTGGCGACTTAGCAGAAGCTGAATTATTAGGCACTAAACCACGTGGGTATATTGCTGCGGTGGCAGGCATCGAGGAATACCGTATTGACGATGCCTCTTTTATCAAATTACGTGAAGTGGCTTTATCCTACGACTTAGGCAATATCATTAAAGGTGTCAGCAATTTGCAAGTTATGTTGACAGGTCGCAATCTTTACTCAAAAGACAACTATTTTGGCTACGACCCCGAAACAAGTTCAGGCGGTCAAAGCTCTGTACTGAGGGGTATTGACTTTGGTAATGTGCCGATTCCACGCAGTTATCAAGTGACTTTGAAAGCTAATTTCTAATTTTTTCAAATTTTTAATTAATTGATTATGAATAAAATAAAAATATACGCACTCGGCTTGGTCGTCTCTTTTTCTGTTTTGACACAAGTGGGCTGCATCAAAGAATATTCAGACCCGTCTTCTATCGTTGACACTCAAGTCATTTCATCGGTTGACGGTCTAATCGGTTTGTGCAACGGTATGCAATTGCGTTATACAGTTGGGCGGCAAAGCCCACTTTATGAAGCCTTTTCTGCAAGCGGTTTGTCAGGTCAGGAACTCAAACTCTTGAACTTAGGTAATACCGATGAGTTAAATTTAAGTAATGGTGGCGCAAATGTTTTGCCAAACAATGCCATTATCGCACAGCTTTGGAATCAATCATTTTTGCTTATCAACGAAGCCAATCGTGTTTCTGATAACCTCGCAATTGCGACAAATGCGGGCACAAACGCCCTTTTGACAAGCTATGTCTCTATTTTCAAAGCCTTAGCTTATGGCAATTTAGCTATGTTTTTTGAAAAAATGCCTTTGACATTGGGTAAAAACCAACCTTTTGTCACCAGAACTGAAGCGCTTCAAGCTGCCGTCACCTTGTTAGAAAATGCTGAAAAGGTTTATGGCAGTGCAACCGTTCCAGCCGATGTCACAGCTAAATTAGCTGCTGGTTTGGACGTTAAAAACACGATTGTAGCCTTACAAGCACGATTCAATTTGATGTTAAAAAACTATACAAAAGCAGCAGCAGCAGCAGCAAAAGTAGATTTGACCAAAAAGTCAGCCTTCAAATACGATGCGGTCAATACAAATCCTATCTTTTTTATTTCGTATTCAAATCGCAACGTCTTAGAACCTGTCAACAACCAAATGGGTTTGCCAGCAGCATTAGCACCAGACCTAATCGACAAACGCTTGCCTTTTTATCTCAACCCTGCGGCTTCAACGACAATCAATTTGGGTTTTGGTTTTGCGAGAGCAAACACAAATGACATTCCCGTTTATCTTCCCGGTGAAATCCGTTTGATAAAAGCAGAATGTTTTGTACAATCGGATGTTGGCGCAGCCATCACTGAATTGAATGGTGTTATTAAGAAAAAAGCAACCGACGACCCGTGGGGTGTTGGCGCAGATATAGCTTTAGGCTATGCAGGTTTAGCGACAAAAGATGCCGTTTTAACTGAAATTTATCGCCAACGGTGCATTGAATTGTTCAATTCAGGTTTGCGTTTGGAAGACAGCCGTCGTTTAGGTCGTCCCGGTCCAGAACAAGCGGCAAATGTTCGTGAACGGAATCGCAATTTTTATCCGTATCCACAAACGGAGCGTGATAACAATACACAAATACCCGCGGATCCAGCCAATTAATAGGCAATATCTCGCATGATTGTAAAAATTATGCGAGATATTCCAATCACATTTTTTCTTTTCTGACGAAAAGGGTTTGTTACATGACGAGGGCGACGAATATGTCGCTCTCGTTTTTTTATGCCTTGACAGTTCATACCCCGTTTTTGACAGTTCATGAGTTTCCATTTGCCCCCCTCAGTATTTCGACTGACTTTTGTGCTATCAATTAAAAGGGTATGCCTCTGCTAAAATGTCTTAAAAAAACACTCAATTGTTTAACAAAAAATCTAAATGTTATGAAATTCTCTCGACTGTTTTTAACACTCATCTCACTCACTTTTTGGAGCTTTAGTTTTGCTCAAATTTCCCAAACCATTCGCGGCGTTGTTTTAGACAAACAAGCCGAATCACCACTTGTCGGTGCTGCCGTTGTCATTGAAGGTACAAACCCGCTTATCAGTTCTGTCACCAATGAAAATGGTGTTTTTAATTTGCCAAATGTGCCAACAGGACGTTATCAACTCATTATCAGCTTTTTGGGTTACAATGCTTCGACGCTGCCTAATATCGTCGTCAATGCAGGAAAAGAAACCGTTTTGACAGTTTCGCTTGAAGAATCGGTCACAAAACTCGATGCCGTGACCGTTTCAGGAAAAGTGGATAAAACATTGACAATGAACGAACTGGCAACCATTTCATCACGTCAATTCAATGTCGAAGAAGTACAACGTTATTCAGGCGGTCGCAACGACGTGAGCCGTCTCGCAGCCAATTTCGCAGGTGTCGCGACCAATAATGACAGCCGAAATGACATTGTTATTCGTGGCAATTCGCCGACAGGCGTTCTGTGGCGGCTCGAAGGCATTCCGATTCCAAACCCCAACCATTTTTCAACTTTGGGCACAACAGGGGGACCTGTTTCAGCCATGAACCCGAATATGATTCGCAATTCTGACTTCTTAACATCCGCTTTTCCAGCCGAATATGGCAATGCCAACGCAGGTGTTTTCGACATCGGCTTGCGAAATGGCAATAAAGAAAAATATGAATTTACAGCTCAATTATCCGCTTTCAGTGGACTTGAAGCAATGATAGAAGGCCCCCTCAGTATAAAAGGGCAAAAGGCAAGGCACAATGGGCAAAATGGTTCTTTTGTCGTCGCTTATCGTCATTCTTTTGTTGAGTTGGCGCAAAAGGCAGGTATCAATGTCGGTACAGCCGCCTTGCCCCGTTATAAAGACTTGTCTTTTAATGTGGATTTAGGTCAAACTAAACTCGGTAAATTCTCTCTTTTCGGCATTGGCGCATTGAGCAATATCAACTTTATCGGTGCAGAACTAAGCGAAGACGACTTGTTTGCAGACAAATCGGAAGACAGTTATGCTGATTCCAAATTGGGCATCATCGGTTTGAGGCACAATATTATTGTTGACAACAACACTTATGTCCGCACCGTCTTATCGGCTTCTCATGCTGGCAACACGTTTAATGTGTATAAAGACAAAGGTGCTATCCTAAAACAACACAATCTCGACATCAGCGATTTTGTCACAACCTATCGTTTGTCAAGTTATGTCAATAAAAAATTCAATGCTCAATGGTCTATGCGGACAGGCATATTAGTTCAAAATATGAACCTCGATATTGATTCAAAAAGCCTTGATAGCAACAATATTTGGGTGCCTTTTCGTACTTCCAAAGGGCAAATGACGCTTTCTGAACTCTATTCGCAAGCGCAATACAAACCGAGCGACAAAGTGACGATAAACGCAGGCATCCACACCCAATACCTTGAAACGAATAAAAACTACGCAATTGAGCCACGTTTGGCGGTCAATTATTTTGTAAAACCCAACCAATCCCTTAGTATTGGCTATGGTTTACACAACCAAATGCAGCCTTTACCTGTCATGCTTGATGAAGAAAGGATGCCCGATGGTACGCTCAAAAAGACGAATATTGGTCTTGATTTCACCCAAAGTCACCATTTTGTGGTCGGTTATGATGTCAAAGTTGGCTCTGATTGGCATGGCAGAATCGAAACATACTACCAAATACTGAGGGGGGTGCCGATTGAAAGTCGGAAGTCCAATTCTTATTCTTTGTTGAATCAAGGTGCAGATTTTGGTTTCGTTGTACCTTCGGGCTTGATGAATGACGGTTCTGGCAAAAACATTGGCTTAGAATTGACCGTTGAAAAGTTCTTTTCCGCAGGTTGGTACACCTTGTTAACCGCTTCGCTTTTTGATTCGAAATACAAAGGTTCAGACGGCATCGAGCGCAACACGGCTTTCAATTCAAACTATATTGTCAATCTTTTGGCAGGAAAAGAGTTTAAATTTGGCAAAAAGAAGCAAAATGCCTTTACTTTGGACACTAAACTGACAACGGCAGGTGGTCGTTATCAAACACCCATTGATTTAGTGGCATCGAAATCAAAAGGCGAAGAAGTTCGTGATGAAACAAAGGCGTATAGCGAGCAACAATCGCCATATTTCCGTTGGGATGTTAAAGTCGGTTATACACTGAATTCATCAAAAAGGCAGTTCACACAGCAGTTTTTCCTTGATTTTCAGAACGTTACGAATCATAAAAATATATTTCAAGAACGCTATTCGATGAGCCAAAACAAGACGTATAAGGTGTATCAAATTGGTTTCTTTCCTGATGTGATGTGGCGTGTGCAGTTTTAAAAATAAACTAATAACAAATATTCAAAATGGCAAATCAAAAATCATATCCTTATGGCTTCGACGACCGTTGGCTCATGCTCATCGGGATACCGATTATTGGTTTTTTGATGCCGCCTATTTTTTTCGGAAAGCCGATTAGTATGGAATCTACTTTTTGGATAAAAGTTAGTGTTTCAATATTTTATACAATTGTTTATTGGCTTATTTGTCGCTATATTTTTATACGTGCTACGGCCAAATTTCCTGAATACCATCAAAACCAAAAGCGGTTGATTTGGATTGGTAGTTTGTGTTTTACCTTTATTTTCTCGTTTTGCAATTTTTTACATTTCTGTATTGAACCATATCTCGGTCTTGATTTTCATGAAATTCCGACAGGTATGCAAATTAATGCTGCGAGTTTTATGACTTTTGGTATCATTGCGGGTATTTATGAAAGTGTGCGCAATTACGAGCTTTGGAAAAAAACGAGTTTGGAAAAAGAACAATTGCAACGTGAAAATTTGCAAAGCCAATTGGCAGGTTTAAAAAGTCAGGTCAACCCTCACTTTTTGTTCAATTCGCTCAATACATTGGTGCATTTGATACCTGAAAGCCCTGATTCTGCGGTTAAATTTGTTCAAAAACTGTCAAAAGTTTATCGTTATATTCTCGAAATGCGAGACACAGCTACGACCCCCCTCAGTACAGAACTCGAATTTTTGAACGCTTACGTTTTTTTATTGAAAGAACGTTTTGGCGATAATTTGTATGTTGATATTCATGACGATGTTTGTAAAGATGTGCTTACAGAAGGCGTTTGCGAAAAGCATATTATCCCTCTTTCTCTACAAATTTTGTTCGAAAATGCCATAAAACACAATGTTATATCGGCACAGCGCCCTTTGACCATTTCTGTTTCTATTGAAAACAATGAACATTTAATCATTAGAAATAACTTGCAACGCAAAAATCAAGTGCAAGAAGGAACAGGCGTTGGTTTACAAAATATCCGTAATCGTTATCAACTTGTCAGTCAAAAAGAGGTGGATATCATTGTCACCAAAGAATCATTCATCGTTTCTTTGCCATTGTTAAACATTGAAAACCAATTAGTTACAATCTAAATGAAAGTTATTATTATTGAAGACGAGCAGCCCGCGGCTTTGCAATTAAAAAAAATATTGACGCAAAATGACCCCTCAGTATCGGTCATAGAAATCATTGATTCTGTCGAGGCTTCGGTCAAGTGGTTGCAGACTTTTCCTGCACCCGATGCCATTTTTATGGATATTCAGATTGCAGACGGCTTGAGTTTTGATATTTTTAATCATGTCAATATTCAGTCACCCGTCGTTTTTACGACGGCTTTTGACCAATATGCTATCAAAGCGTTCAAAGTCAATGCCGTTGATTATTTGTTGAAACCGATTGATGAAGACGAATTAGGCGAGGTTTTGGATAAATTGAAGAAAAAAAAGGCGGAAACGATACCTTTTGACAACGGCCTGTTTTTAAAGAATTTGCTTCAAGATTTTCCCAAAAAAGATTATAAACAAAGGTTTTTAATCAAAAATGGACAAAATTTGACGTCTATTGATGTGTCTGACATCGCCTATTTTTTCTCCGAAGACGGTATCAATCAGTTTTATGTTTTTTCAAACAAAAAGCACATTGTTGAAAACACACTGGACGAATTGGAAACGATGCTGAACCCAAAAGATTTTTTTCGCATCAACCGCAAACTCATTGTCAGCATTAAAGCGATTCAGAAAATTAGCCCCCATTTTAACAGTCGTTTGAAGCTATCATTGACCCCTCAGTATAGAGACGAAATTTTGGTCGCCCGAGAGCGTGTCAGCGATTTTAAAGCATGGCTGGGTGGTTAAAAATTCAAAATAGAAAGCCCTGAAAGGGCGTGATGTGTTAGCAATGGGTAACGCCCATTGAACGTTCGAAATGGGTAACGCCCATTGAACGTTCGAAATGGGTAACGCCCATTGAACGTTCGAAATGGGTAACGC
>JAYVFS010000171.1:0-3891 GCA_043772905.1 Saprospiraceae bacterium
ACATCGTCGAAAGGGTTAAAGTTCGTCGCATTGCCGCTGTCGTCTTTCAAACGCCAAACAAAACCTGCGCTGCTTTCTGCCAAGCCATTGACTTCATCGAGTTGCGCAACGAAGTCAATCATTATTGGGTCATTCATGTCCACGCCTTTCATACGGGCAATATTGAGTTGGGCGAGTTGTTGGTTTTTCATAAGCCAATAAGTGAATTTGTGTAAAAAATACTGAGGGGGGGATGTGGCAATAGAAAACGGTAAAAAGTAATGATGTTTACAAGACTGTTAACAAAAATTGAAGTTGCATAAGATGAAAATGATTTGAGTTATAAATACCTTTCCCAATGGCGACAAAGTTAATGTATCCTTAATGGGAATTTTGCAAAACAAGTGTCTAAAAAACCTTTACTTGTTTTATGAAAAAAGTAAAATATTGAAAACTGTTTCCGTACCTTCGCTCAAATCACCCTACTTGAAAGGGAGAAACCAACTTATAAATTATTCACAATCAAATCATTAAGTATGAAGACAAAACAGGAAATCGTTAATAACTGGCTTCCACGTTACACAGGATTACCGCTTGAAGAATTCGGTCGGTACATTATCCTTGTCAATTTTTCTAACTATGTCAACCTCTTTGCCGAATGGCACAACGTTGAAGTCTGTGGCAAAGACCGTTCGATGCAATGTGCGACTGCTGATAACATTACCATTATTAACTTCGGTATGGGCAGTCCGAATGCAGCGACTATCATGGATTTATTGACAGCTATAAGACCCAAAGCGGTTTTGTTCTTAGGTAAATGCGGCGGTTTAAGACATGACAAAAATAAAGTCGGCGACCTCATTTTGCCCATCGCTGCGGTGCGAGGCGAAGGAACTTCAAACGACTATTTACCGCCAGAAGTCCCTGCTTTACCTGCTTTTGCTTTGCAAAAAGCGATTTCGACAACTATTCGAGACTATGAGATGGATTATTGGACGGGAACGGTTTACACCACGAATCGCCGCGTTTGGGAACACAAAGAAGACTTTAAAGAATACCTTCGCGAGTTGCGTTGCATGGCTGTTGATATGGAAACAGCGACGATTTTTACCGTTGGTTTCAAAAACCACATGCCAACAGGGGCTTTACTCTTAGTGAGTGATATTCCGATGATTCCAGAAGGTGTCAAAACGGAAGAAAATGATAAAGCGGTTACTTCTAATTTCTTGAATACACACCTTAAAATAGGCATTGATTCATTGAAACAATTGATTAATGACGGACAAACGGTGCGGCATTTGAAGTTTTGATTTTAGGTTGATAAAAAATCAACGGTTGCTTTTACCAATGTTATACTGAGGGGGGGCAAATCATCCGAATCCCACGGATGTTTGCCGCCAAATGTGTGGTCGGCATCGGCAATCAATTGTATTTCAGCCTTGGGTTGCAAATGATGAAGATGTTTGGCAGCCGATGAAGGAACACTCGTATCGGCTTCACCATGAACGATTAACCAAGGTTGAGCTACTTTTGGTGCAACAATATCTAAGTCGAAAATTGAGCGATTCTCTTCATAATTACTACATAAGATATAATACAGCGGCATGTTTTGACGGGTTCGGGCATTCATTTGATATAAAACACCATCGTTTTCCCACTGTTTCTTGACGGTTTCAGATGCCCACAGCCAAGCTAAAGAAGACACTGATGCCCATGTCACTAACTTTTTGATACGTTTATCATTAACCGCTTTAGCAATCGCAATGCCACCGCCACGACTATGCCCGATTAAGGACAATTGTTTCAAATCAAAGCCTAATGAAGTCGCATTTTCTGTGACCCAATTCAAAACACAATCTAAATCTGTCCATTCTTTTGAATAGGTATTCTGTCCAAATGCTTCTAAATCGGCAAATTCATCGAGCGTTTCTGGTGTCGTTCCGTTGTGAGAAAAGTTGAATTTTAGGAATGCAAAGCCTTTTTTTGCGAATGCTTCTGCGATTAAATGCCAGCAACCCCAATCTTTGAATCCTTTGAAGCCATGTGCGAATATAATGATAGGGACAGGCACAGTCGTTTCGGGATGGTAGATATCCATAGCGATTAAGCGATTGTCAGTACCTTCGATACAGATTGAAAATTGGTTTTTATTTTCTTTAATTGTCATTGTTTCAAAGATTTGTAAAAAGTGTCAAAATAGGGTTTAAGTTCAAGTATTGATATTCAGCAAAATAGTTGCAAAAATAATCATGCTATTCTTAAATTTATATGCTATTTTGCACGACCAAACAGAAAAACACCTGCCTTAATATCTTATACTTTAATTTTCAAAACTCTAAATCATGAAACATTTCGTCTCAATGTCAGCTTGTCTGCTGTTTTCCTCTGCTCTATTTGCCCAAATCTGGGACCGCTATTTTCCTACTGAACCACTTAGACTGTGGAAAGTTGTTGAATTAAACGATGGGCAACTCGTTTGTGCGGGAACGACACAACCCAATTCACAATGGAGTACTGCCGTAAGTACCGTTTTTGTTAAAACAAACAGAGATGGTGGATTTGTCAAATCTGTGAATATTGGACAAGGCTTTGTCTATGATTTGCAGTTTGCAGGTGCTTTATTTGGCGTTATTGATAAGCGTATTGTTTGTTACGATACCGATTTTCGACAAATTTGGGCAACAACAGCATCGAATGAATTTGTAAATCGCATCAGACCCCTCAGTACGGGCAACCTTGTGACCTTGTCTGCAACAGCTTCTAACAGTACGACGATGCACATTATTAATCCATGGAATGGCAGCATTGTTTTTAAAAAAATGCTTATCAACGTGGACACTATGCCGGTTGGTCGTTTGCCAGAATTTACCGTTCTCAAAGACAATGTGTATGCCATTGTCAACGATTCGATATGGAAATTCAGCACACAAACAGGACGTTTACTTTCCAAACTGCCTTTTGGTGCTGAAAACCTTTTTGAAATTACGACAGCCGCTGACCAAACGCTTTTAGTGTCAAAAGGTGAAGGTTTTATTTATAAGATTGATACACTCGGCAGGCAAATTTGGCGGCAGGAGATTAGACATAAATCATGGGGTAATACAGCAAATAAAGAAATATTGATTGTCAACGAAATAAACCCCGGGCGTTCTTCGGGTGAAGTCACTTTGCTTGATAAAAACGGTTCAATGCGGTGGTTTAAACCCCTCGCTGAAAAGGCGAATGAACTGCCCTTCCAAGCACGGTCAGGCATACAGACAAGCGATGGAAATTTTATCATTGTGGGCAATACTTTTGTCAGTTCGCAACAAATAGCCAGTCGAATCATCAAATTGAGCAACGATAATCAGTTGTTTTTAAACAAAATTGTTGGCAATGCCTACATTGATTACAATGCAAATTGCCAAAAAGATGCAGAGGATAGACTTCGTGCCAATTGGGTCGTTGTTGCAAAAGACAAAAATGGTGATGCTTTTTGGAGTTTAACGGATTCGCTTGGGCAATTTGCTATGCGTTGTGACACAGGGGTTTATGAACTAAAATTGGCTGAACCCAATGATAAAGGGCGGATTTGGCAATCATGTGTTAAAAAAAGTACGCATTTTGTCGGCTTAGGCAAAACGGACACGGTTAGTTTGTTTCAAACTTTTGAAGATTGTGCCATCTTATTTACTGATATTGCTCTAAGTCGTTTACGTCCTTGTACATCAAGCCCCGTCATCATCAATTATAGCAATCTCGGAATTAGGATGGCAGAAAACGCTTATGTGACCGTTCAATTAGACCCAGCATTAGAGTTTAACGACGCAACTATACCCCTCACCTAAAACAGAAAAGTAATTTAAGGCACTAACCTGGGCAAAAAAAAATGCTGGCTGCCCAGAGACAACCAACCGACAGACCCACAAAATA
>JAYVFS010000172.1:0-11590 GCA_043772905.1 Saprospiraceae bacterium
ATGGGCTGGTTCCCAGGTTATGCGATTGATGTTGAAACAGGTCAACGCCTAAACATTTTCTTTGGCGAAAACTCCACTTTCGACCCGAGTATTGGTGAGTATAATGCCAATTCAAAAGGGATTAACCGAGACATGATTTTCAATCCAAGTGACCAGTATTACTTGAATGTCGCTACTGCACCGCCATCACCAGCCACTTTTGCATACAATGCATTCATGGGTGGGCAACACATGGTTTATGTGACCAATACAGCCTATGACAACTGTGCATCGATACGTGACGGTTTGAACGGTGGCAGCGAATTCCGCAAAATATCGCCATTGGCAAAAATCACTTGGGCAGGCATGATTGCCGCAACGCAAGGGCAAAAATTCCTTTCCTATAAAGATGGTTTGATTCCGAATGACGTGACCGTAAAATTGCGTGTCAACAACCCTTATGGTGTTTTGAAAGGCAAAGGGACAAACGGGAATCACCCTGTTTATCAATTCAAATTGGAAAGCAAAGCACCTGTGGCTTTGGCAAATGGTTTACAAGTTGATTCATCACTCAATATGATTAATGTCGTACCAAACCCTTACTACGGCTATTCGGCTTACGAAATCAATGAGTTATCAACGACTGTAAAAATCACCAATTTGCCTCCTAAGTCGCTCATCACTGTTTACACACTCGACGGCAGGTTCATACGCCAATTCAGGCGCGATGAAAAAGCAACTTTAACAGACCCAACCCGCAACTCGGGCGTTTGTTATCAACAGTTTGCGCCTGCAGTTGAATGGGATATGAAAAACGATAAAGGCATTCCAGTGGCTTCGGGTGTTTACCTGATTCATATTTCAGCAGAAGGTTTGGGAGAACGAACCTTGAAGTTCTTTGCGATTAATAGGCAATTTGACCCATCGCGGTTATAGTCGCCCTTGGTTTTAAAATGTTCAGAATCATAAAATACTGAGGGGTATGGATTTAGGGAATTTTTACAATTTCCTAAATCTACACCCCACTTTACATTCAAATCAAAAAATATGAAAAAACATATATCGCTCCTCATTGCGTTCCTTATTGCCACAACAGCTTTTGCTGGCAACCCCGACCGTCAAGGGGAAGCAGGTGCGTATGAACTTTTACTCAATCCATGGGCGCGTACAGTCGGTTTGCACGCCATGAATACCTCGATGGTGACAGGTATTGAGTCTATGAATTTAAACATTGCAGGCTTGTCGCGCATCAACAACTTGGAAGTGGGTTTGGGTCACTCCATTTATTTGCAAGGCACAGGTTTAGCCCTCAATGCCCTTGGTTTGGCTAAAAAAATGGGTGATAATGGCGCATTAGGTGTCAGTATCAATGCTTTAAGTTTTGGCAAAATTCCTGTGACAACCAACGGTTTGCCCGAAGGCACAGGTGCAACATTTTCGCCTACGTTTTTCAACTTGGCTGTTTCGTACTCACATTGGTTCGAGAAAAAAGTGTCGGTTGGTTTGACTGTCCGCCTTATCAATGAGTCATTGGCAGATGTTTCTGCTTTTGGTTTTTCGATTGATGCGGGCGTTCAATACATGACAGGTTCACCTGATTTTCCAGATCGTTTCAAATTTGGCATTTCGTTGCGCAATATTGGTTCGCCTATGAATTTTGGAGGTCAAGGACTCAATTTTTCGACAACAAACCCAGACGGTACGCTGTCTTATCCATTGACGTATGAGAAAAAAGCTGCGAATTTTGAATTGCCTTCACAACTGAACATCGGTGCAGCTTACGATATTTTGCCAGATGACAAAGTGAAGTTGACAGGTGTTTTCAACTTCACATCGAATGCTTTTTCACGCGATGAAGTCGGAGGTGGTCTTGAATTAGGCATTGGTAACCTCCTTGTACTGAGGGGGGGCTACAAATACGAAATCGGCACAACTTCGACAGATGTCAGTAAATCTGTTTACACAGGTGTGGCAGCAGGTCTATCTTTCAACGTACCAATGGGCAGAAATACAGACCAATATGTTTCGATTGATTACGGTTTTTTGCATACTCGTACTTGGAATGGTACACACAATATTGCTTTGCGGATAAATCTATAAATTAGTTATTGGTTATTGGGGATTGGTTATCGGTCACAACTAATAACTAATCCCCAATAACGAATAACCAATAAAAATTTGTTTTTTTTTAAAAAACTCACTTATCTTTGCAGAACACAAACGAGAAGGTTTCTCCTAACAAGGATTGAAGCCTTCTCGTTTTTTCGTGTATCTTCCCGTTTTTTTTCTTGATTTCATACAAAAATAGACAGATTACTGAGGGGGGTCAAACCACTCAAACAGCTTGATGTTTAAGCTGTTTGTAAATTTTTTTTCTTAAAAAACTAAACGCATTTGTTTAGATAAAACTCAAAAGATATGGCTCAATACACTTTATTGACACAAGCAGGATACGAAAAAATGAAAGCGGATGTTGACGTGCTGCGTTCCGTCGGACGTAAAGAAGCTGCTGCTGCCATCGCCGAAGCCCGCGAAAAAGGCGACCTTTCTGAAAACGCTGAATACGACGCTGCCAAAGACGCGCAAGGCTTACTCGAAGCCAAAATTGCTGATTTGGAAGGCAAATTGGGCAATGCCCGCATCATTGATGAAAGTCAACTCGACGATTCCAAAGTCAGTGTCCTTTCGACTGTCACCATCGAAAACGTCAAATTGAAAAAACAGGTGACGTATAAACTCGTGCCTGAATCAGAAGCAGACCTTAAAACAGGTCGGATTTCTGTCAACTCGCCTGTCGGTCAGGGTTTGCTCGGCAAGGAAGTGGGTGACATGGCTTATGTTTCTACACCCAATGGCGATATTGAATTTAAAGTATTAAAAATCAGTATTTTATAAATTTAGATTTTAAGATTTTAAGTACAAAGACGATAAGATTTTTACACAGAATCTTATCGTCTTTGTACTTAAAATCTATGTACTTAAAATCCTAAACATGGCTACTATTTTCACACGTATCATCAGAGGTGAAATTCCTTGTTACAAAGTTGCTGAAAACGACGACTTTTTTGCGTTTTTGGACATACGCCCCATGGTCAAAGGGCATACCCTCGTGGTGTCTAAAGCAGAAATAGATTATATTTTTGACCAAGACGAAGCGACACTTGCCGCTATCCTACCTTTTTCAAAACGGGTTGCGAAAGCCATTGAAGCGGTTGTCCCTTGTTTGAGGGTGTCTATTGCCGTTGTCGGTTTGGAAGTGCCGCATACGCACGTACATTTGATACCGACCAATGCGATGTCTGATTTTAGTTTTAAAAATCATTTTCCAATGTCGTCTGACGAAATGGCTGCATTAGCAGCAGCTATTGCAGCAAAATTTGAATAAAAGGACTTGAAAACAGTCAAAAAGGCACGTTTTACTGAGGGGGGTAAAACGTGCCTTTTTTTATAAAACAAAAAACAGTGGACGAATCAAAAGTCGTCCACTGTTACCGATAAACAAGAATATAGAAAATTGAATTTTTTACGTTGAATAATTAAAGTCCCGAACCATCTGCTTTGCCCCGAATCACAGCATAGCTGCCAATCTTAGAGCCATGAACTAAGCCTATTTCACAATCGAAACGGTAGTGAATACAACCATATATACGTGATTCCGACGCTTCTTTTGCCAATACATTGAGATTAGTGACTTCACTTGGGAAGGCATAACCCAACACCGTTGCACCTGCTGCCGAAAAGGAGGAATGGCCAGATGTATAAGCTGGGAAATTGGGAATACCCGTCGAAGTCGTCACAGTGGCATCCACTTCGGTTGGGCGTGGTAGTAGATAGTAGTATTTTGTGTCCCAACAAGCAATGCCGGCGTCTTCCATCGCCGTATTGAGCAGTGCAAGTGTACGTGCTGCGCGGATTTCACTGAATTTATTTTTATAAATCAACTCCGTAGCTGTTCTGTTCCAATGCCCTGGTGGGGTGTATGTCCCAGGTCCATCAGCCCAAAAGGCAGCGATGCGGAACTGCTCACGTGTGCGACTTTTGGCTAATGACCGCAACTCGTCTAAAGCTTTATTCATATCGGCACTGCCTACTGTTGGTGGTGCGGACGGACGAACCGCGACTTTGGTGGCACTGTCTAAATTCCACATTTTTACATTCCCAAAAAACGGCAATAAAGGAGGGCGAGACGGTTTGTCGAGGCTTGTCCATTGTGTCGTGATGCCACGTTTTGTCGCATCGGCACGCAACGAAGGAAAGTCAGCTTGGGCGTTTGCTTTGCTCATATTGTCCGCTTTGGCGTAGGCAATGATTTTAGCAGCAACGGCTTTACCGAGGGTTTCGCCTGCATCAATGTCACTTTGCACATTGGCACCTGCCCAAAGGCGGCTGTTTTTGTGTTCCATTGCTTTCGCTTCTAGCAAAGGCACTTCGCCAGGGAACAAAAACTTTAACACTTCGCGCGAAGCCGCTGCAATAACGGCATCTTCGGAGGGATATGAAGGCAAATCGGACTTTGGTACTGAGGGGGTGATGCTCGCATCAATTTTGTAAGGCGCAGCGCGTTTGTATTGATTTTTATATTTCCAAGTTGCGACCAAAGCGTCGTATTGAGCGACACTCAAGAGGGCAAAAGCACGTGACGCATAAGGTGGATTGCAAAATGGAAAACGTGGATAAGCCAAAGGATTGTTCGCATCAGGCGTTGGATAAGTCCCATCTGGATTGTTAGCTGGTGCAATATTGTATTGAGCTGCCAAATCCCGTGCAATTTCATTCCAACGGATAGTGCCACCAACACCCCAATATTTTACTGCCGATTTTTGGTCAGTCGTTGCGCCACTAATGGCTGTTTTCAAAGCCGTTAATTCCGCTTGATATTCAGCAGAAGTCGTTGCAGTTGGTGCGGCAATGGCAACGTCTGTACCAGTGCTTACGAGCATCGGTTTCCAAGTGCCACCATTGATGTCTATACTGAGGGGGGTATAAGCGTCTAATTCAGGGCTGTCAATGGTTTTGTTGCAGGCATGGATTGAAACAATAACCAAAGCAATAAAAGCGATTTTTATATATAAAACACTGTATTTGTTCATTTTATTGAATTTTTAAAAAATAGATAAAAGTTGATGAATGAATAAATGAGAACGGAATTATCTACTATTTGGGAAACCGTTCTCGGTCGGGGAACTTTAAAAGTTCCCCGACCGTCGTGTAGTTATTCACGACTTTTGTTTTTATCAAAAACTTGGAACCAAAAGAGGACACTGCCACCGAAACTCGTTGATTGTCCGATATTCCGACCATTGAGCACTTTGCCTGCATTGAGAATAAGTGAAAGGTGACCCATATTGACGCGACCAAACCAATTCACGCTTGTAGATTGCATGTTATTAGGCAAGATAGGCGCATCGTTGTAGCGTATATCGTCGCCCGATAGGCAACCAAATTTGTCAATCGAAACGGCTGTTTGGAAACTTTTGCTTAAATAACCTAAGGTTAGGCTGCCATCAGCGGCATTTGGCACGGGCATGACATCACTTTCATACAATTTATTGTTGAAAATGAATGAGTTACGATCAATTTTGACGTTGCTGCGGAGTGTCGCACCGCCTTGCGCCGTTAGGTAAAAACCATTTTTTTCATAATTAAGAATAAGCCTTCCTGATGCTGTTTTGGTATGTAAACCAATGCTGAAAGGCAGAAAATCCGTAACATATTGAGTGGTCGGAATCGAGCCGCCGAGTGTTGTAAAGAGCTTTATTTCCCCAAAATTGCCTTTTTTTGCTAGAATTCGGTACTTCACCCAGACGGATAGGTCTTGAAAACCCTTTTGACCAGCAATATAACTGGCACTTGCGGAAGTCCAAACGTATGGCAAACCTGCCAAGACATTCAGTTTATCGGTTATACCCAAAGCACCCATTAGCAGCACGTTTTGTGAAGAAAAAGTGCCTAAGTTGGCGTTACTGCGTTTTTTGTTGCCTTCCCAATAGTTGTCCCATTGGCTGTTGGAGTAGCCAATGAGGTTGCATAGACTGCCTTTGGGCATCATCAAACCGTCGGTTGGCGATTGTGCGGCGGCATTGACATTCATAAAGAAAACAGAAAAAAGGAGCATAAAAAATACGGTCTGTTTCATTTCTTGTTGTTGTTTGACATTTTAGTGAGAAAAAATATTATTGAAAAAAATTAGACGATGTCTCTCTGAAACGTGTTTATTACTGACGGATACCCCCTCAGTATGAGAGTGGTAAATGCTTTTTTTTGATAATAAAGAATAACTGCGGTTACTTTAAGACAAGTAAAAAACGGTCGGTTTAGTGTCTCTATAAAGGTTCTGACATTCATTTTTTAGTGTTTCGCCTAACATCTATCATCTTGAAACCCCTCGTTTTCAACGAGGGGTTTCAAGATGATAGATGTTTCAACGAGTAAAAATTACTACAAAAACCTTTTGAAACAGCACCAATGCACTCAATACCAACAGACGTCAATAGTCATTGATTTGCCGAAGCGACACAATGTTTAGACAGTTGTTCAAAAAAAAGAGGAATTAAGCCGCATCAGGCGGCGGAGAAGTGGTGGAAAGATAGCCAATAGGCAAAGCACGGCTTAGGAAAGCGATGCAAGTGACCCCCTCAGTATCGGAAGGGGTTGAAAGTAAAAGTGAATATATCTCGAATGGAATATAGTCTTTCAAAAAAGATTTGAAAAGCTGCTTGGTCGGCGCGTTTTGAGACGTTTTGCCGTTTAAGAAGTTTTCTTTGATAAAATTATTGAATTGTGCCGTCAATTGGTCTTGACGTTGGTTGTTGAGACAGTACAATTCAAGTGAGTCGTTGACGATGCGTTTTTTGACAAAATTATAAGTTTTGCCATCCCGTTTAAATTCACCTTCAACGTATTCGAAATCACGGTCTTCGACGTGTGCATAGGGAGAAACGAGCATTTTGACAACTAAAAAGGACGATTCGGGTATTTCTTGTATGCTTTGAACGGCTTGCCGACGGGCTTGCGCTTGCTCATAACCGAACAGCAAATAGTAGCCGAACGCATTGAACAGCAACAGAAGCAGGAATGATATGGCAGCCAGTCTTTTCAACAAAACAGCGTTTTTTTATTTTTAGAACACAAACGTATTGAAAAAAACGAGTACGGCGATATATTTTTTTTATTTTTTTAAAAAAACACAAACAAAAAATTGCGAAAAGAGCTATTGAACGACGTGAGGTGAATAATGACACGCCGTTTTTCTTTTTCAAGGGCGAATGACTTACCTTTGTCTATTAATCACTTCGACTTAAGTTATCGTTTTTTCATTTTTCATTATTCCCTGATATGAAGCACTGGTATTTTATTTTTTTCATTTTACTTTTCACCTCTTTTTATTATCAAAAACCGATGGAACCGACGGCTTCAGTACCCCTTTCCCGAGAAATCGGGATGCAGGCACAGTATCCACAAGACTATTTTGCCTCGCCTGTGGCAGGTAGCTTGGTGTTGAGTGGTACTTTTGGCGAGTTGCGTGCCAACCATTTTCATTCAGGTATTGATATTACGCCGACGCGAAGTGGCAATGAGCCAATTTTTGCAGCAGCAGATGGTTATGTGGCGCGGATTCGGACGCAGGAAGGGGGTTATGGGCAATCGGTTTATATTGCTCATCCGAATGGTTTTACGACTGTTTATGGTCATTTGAACTCTTTTTCAAGCGATATTTCGAGTTTTTTGAGAAAAAAGCAATACGAGACGGAAAGTTTTGAACAAGACTTGACTTTGTTACCAACCGATTTACCCATTCAGCAAGGGCAGCAAATAGCGACAATGGGCAATCGTGGGCATTCATTTGGGCAGCATTTGCATTTTGAAATCAGAGAAACACTATCCGAAAAAACCGTAAATCCGCTTTTGTTTGGTTTTGATGTACCTGATGATGTGTCGCCAAAGTTTGAAGGTCTGAAAGTTTATCTTTTAGATGATAAAAAGGAAGTGATTGGCACACGATATATTAATATGGTGAAAAAATCGGCGAACCAATATGAAATTGTAGGCGATACGATTGATGTGGCTGCGCCAAATGTTGCTTTGGCTTTGAAAGCCACAGATAGACAAGGTGATAAATCGGGTGAAAACGGCATTTTTACTTTAGAATTATTATCTGATAACGTGTCAATGTATCATTACAAAGCAGAAAAATTTGGTTTTTATGAAACACGTTATATTAATGCGCACATTGATTATTATGAGCATTATGTCCGTCGGACTTTTTATCACCGCGCTTTTCGTTTAGGTGGCGACATGCTTTCGATGTACGATTCTGTGCAAAACAATGGTGTCATAGCTTTGCAACAGGCATCGGGTACGGATTCTTGTTGCAAAAGAATCACTTTGACGGCTTCAGATGTGGCGGGCAATACGACGACATTTTCCTTTGTTGCTCGGGCAAAACAGCAGGTAATCACGCCCGTATCAAAGCCTTATACCTATCTTTTTCCTTTTGATAAAGAGAGTATCATCAAACCAAATGATGGGGCGATTTTCTATTTTCCAAAAGGTTGTTTTTATGAGGATGTTTATGCTCGATTTGGCGTGACAACTACTGAGGGGGGGCAATATGCACAGACATATCAGCTGCATGATGTCGGAACGCCTGTGCATTATGATTTTAAAATTGCTTTAAAACCTCAAAACTTACCAGATTCGTTGCGCAGTAAGGCATTTATAGCTTATTGCACACGGGAAGATGGGCGTACATATACGTGTGGTGGTCAATGGGACGACGCTGGTTTTTTGACAACCAAAAACAGTCGGTTTGGCAATTATTCAATAGAGGTTGACCAGATACCCCCAACGATTACGCCATCGAACTTTGGAGAGAAAATGGCAAAAACGAGCCGTTTGTCCTTCAAAATTAGAGATAATGTCGAAGGTCGTCCGCTGCGTTATCGGGCGGAGATAGATGGCAAATGGATTTTGATGGAATTAGATGGCAAGTATGATTTGCTTTTTTGTCGGTTTGAAGACCTGCCAAACCCATTAAATACTGAGGGGGATCATTTGTTGAAAATAACGGTGACGGATGACAGAAACAATACACGGGTTTTTGAACGACATTTTGAATTGGTTGACCACATCGAAAAGCCCCGTTCAAAACCGAAGCCAAAGAAAAAGAAGCGTTAATTTAATGGTGAATTTACAAAACATTCACCATTCACCATTAAATCAAGTCTCTAAGTTTCATCTTTGTTTTCATTTCCTGACCGTTGCGGCTAAAGCTAATGCGATAAACTCTACCTGTTTTCCCTTGTAGTTTTCGATTGATGTCGCCGAGACCGAAAAAACGAGATGGGGTAAAGTTAATACGGATGAGCTCATCGCCTTTCTGAAAACCCGCTTCTGCTGCGGGGGAATTTGGTAAGACTTCATGGACGGTGAAAATACTTAAATTTTCACCGCCAGCAATGAGTATAAGACCACTTTTATCGTAGCTGAACTTAGATTTGAAATTGCGATTGGTTTGTACATAAAGCTTTTCATGGTTGAAATCAATAATGAAGTTGAAACGGCTCATGATTTCACCACCAATTAAGCCATTGCGCCCATTCAGATGAACAGAATCGGACAATTCATTGAGTTCTTGAAAATTACTAATTGGGTTAATAAGTTGATTGCTGCCAATACTCAAACTACGGATGCGCCCAACGTAGCCTTCAATCTCACCGCCTAAACCAGACCCAATATTGCCTTTGATAACCTTTTGTGGCAACGCCAGTCCGGGTGTTGAAAACGTATGGAGAAGGAGGGACAGACCCGCACCTGTATCAATCAGTAGTTTTAATTGCACCACTGAATCTGTTAGGATTTGAGCACTTGTCGTAATATAAGGTTTGGAACGAATGATTTCAATGGGTAATTCTTCGAAGTTCCGATGGTCAATGGGTTTAAATACTGAGGGGTCAAAAAGAGTGATGATTTGTTTTGAATAATCGAATTTAACAACATAACCTCTAAAGGCTTCTGCACCCAGAACGCCGTGGACATCGAGTCCTGCAAATTTATCGAATTGAAAATAGTCCTCATCAAGGACGATAATATCTTTAACAAATAGGACATTGATTAGTTGTAATTTTACTTTTCGAATGATATGGGCGATGACTTGAGTTTTCATGTCTGTGCCCATCAGCGTAATGGTGCGCTCAAAAGGGATACCCAAAAGGTTTGGGATTTCCTTTTTAGTTAATATGGTATGCTCTGCACCCGTGTCTAAGATAAACCTAAGTGGAAATAAGCCATCAAAAACGACTTTAACGATGATGAAATTTCCTTGACGTTCAAAAGGTATCTCCACTTTTTTAGCCCCACGGCTCATCAAGACTCCTGGCATCTGAGCGATACCACAGCAAAGATGGAATGAGATGAGTATGATGATAAGGTAGCTTTTTCTCAACATAGTCTTAGACATAAAGTTAGGCGGTCGTATTTATAAAGGTCAAGTTATAAATTTTGTTTGATTAGAAGACAAGAAAAATAAAAAGGGATGCAAAAGAAGGGAATAAGGGTGAGTTTATGAATTGTTGATACACAAAACAAGATAAAAACAAACCTTTTGGGATTGTTCTAAATGGTGAAATTAGGGGCATTGTTTTTTTGTACTAAGAATAAAGTTTTTGTAAAGTAGAAATTTTCAAAAAAAAAGTGATGTAGTTATTGGAATTTCAAACATATTCCTAACTTTACGTTCCGTTAGTGTAAATCAAACACAGATGAATAAAAACAAGATTATACAACTCAAAGACAAAAAGAAACTTACAAAATACTGAGGGGGGTGATTAGTACGAATCAATTACAAGGAATTATGCGAATAAAAGTGATAAACTAAACTCAATTCAATTCTCTTATAGCTCACCTTAAATAACCAAATTACAAACAAAGGCTTAAATTTTATTTTGACTTGATAGGATGTTTTTTTTAATTTTCGATTAACAAGAATATTATTAAGTAAATCTTTTTTTTTAAACTAAACAACAAGAATGTATGAAAATTGAAGTCAACTTCAAGAGCCTCGTGCTGTTGGCGCTGTTCACAGCATTGAGCAATTTTGCCATCGCTCAACGTACCATTACAGGTACCGTAACGGATGGTGAAAACAAAGAGCCTCTCATAGGCGCATCCGTCGTCGTTACAGGTACTACAAAAGGGTCATTAACCGATTTAGACGGTAAATACACCATTACTGATGTAGGTGCAAAGGCGACAACTCTTACTGTTTCTTTTACAGGTTATTCAAATTTGACTGTATCAATTGGTGCATCTAACGTTATTGATGTACAACTCAAAGGCGGCTCATTTTTAGATGAGTTGGTCGTTGTAGGTTATGGCGCTGTCCGTAAAGTTGATGCCACTGGCGCAGTCAATTCTGTATCTGAAAAAGACTTTAACAAAGGAACGAACACATCAGTGGAGCAGTTGCTTCAAGGTCGTGCGGCTGGTGTGAACATCACACAGAACAGCGGTCAACCTGGTGGTGGTATCAATGTCCGTATTCGTGGTACGTCTTCAGTACGTAGCGGTAACAATCCATTATTTGTAGTGGATGGTGTACCCCTCAGTGGTG
>JAYVFS010000173.1:0-11565 GCA_043772905.1 Saprospiraceae bacterium
ATATGTCAATGAACTAACTATTTTTTTTCGATTACGAAACCTTTTTAAGCCTTTTTCGGGCACTTTACATGTACTATTTTATAATGCAAAAGTTGAGTAATTCAACCGTATTTCGAGCCATCGAAGGAGACCAATGGTCGCCAATTATTTCCTCATATTCTTCCAAAATGGCATTTGAGATGCATAGGGTAATTGTGCCATCGAGGATTGCTTTAAAAATAGGGTGATGTTTCGCTCGTCGCGAAATGGAAATGAGTAAGACATTTGTATCAATGACAACAAGCATTTACGATTTATTTTTTTTGTAAGGCGTTCGCAAATGACTATCAAGCCATTGATTCATAGTATCTTGCGTATAACGGCGTTCGTCCCAAAGCTTATCCGCTTCATCCATAACTTTTTGGGCGAAGTAATCGGCTAACATTTTTCTAATAGCAAACAAGTCCTCAGGTGTTACTTGACGGGAAAAAGTATCAAGCAGTTCCAACTGCAAATTTGATAGTGGCGGTCTTAATGCTGTTGTCATATTTAGAATCTTTTTTCACAAATTTAAAGTAAAATTTTCATTTCTCAATTATTTAAAATACAAAATCCTAACCGAATCTTACTTAAACGCACTAAATCAACAGTAAGTTTTTTCTGAAAATAGGTTAGAATAAATAAAAATCACCTACTTCTTATAGGCTTCTAAAAACAAGCACTAATTTTGACATTTTATTAGAAAATTGAACCTTTTAATCGAATTTATGACTCAAAATGCAGTAACATTAGCCGCTTTAACATTAGGCATTGTAAAAAATGATGAACTCAATCAGGGTGAACGTTTTGTGCAACAAGCATTGACAGATGTGGGTATAAGCCCTTCGTTTCACTATTTTTTTACAAAAGAAGACGCTTTTAGAGCCGTTTTGGAAGGCGAAATAGCTGCTTGCGCTTGGGCTTTGGATGCCATACCAACAACTTTACCATTGGGCTTAGTCATTACGGCTTTGTCTGAACGAAAAGTAGTTAATAACTGTCTTGTTGCCAAAAATACTGAGGGGGTGCTTTTTACGGATAAAAAAGACTTAAACGTGCTTGTCCTTTCGGATATAAACCGCGCTCAAATGCAGTATTTACAACCAAATTATACGGTTGAAAAAGCAGATTTAACGCCGTTAGAAAGTCTTGAAAAACTCAATTCTGGTGAGTTCGATACCGTTGTTTTAAGCCAAAATGACATAAATACCCTTGATTTACAAGCAAATGATTGGCAAATACAGCCTTTTAGCCTTAGGGAGTTTATAACAAAAGCAGGTCAAGGTGTTACGTGTTTTATTGCCGCCGAAGACGATTTGCCAACGCGCCGACTTTTGAAAGAAGCGCACCACCCCTCAGTATCTGCGGTAACAAATATCGAAAGAACGATTCAAAAAATGCTTAAAGACCACGATGTGAGTGCCTATTGCGAACGTGACCGCATGGGCAATTATCACCTTTGGGCAGCCGCTTTGGTCAATACGGACTTCCGTAAAATACGCCTTTCTCAAAGCACAACGTTTGGAATGGCAGAAAAAGCCGTCCAACAATTACTTTCGGCTTAATTTTTGAACGGTTATATCTTTATCATAATTTATAAAAGTACACCTATTAGCGCACAATAAATTATAATTTTCTTGACAATGGCAAAGCAGAAACCACCTAAACCCACACACAGCCCCTCAAATACGTCTCCAAATGTAAAAAAACAAGCTGTCAAACAAATAAAAGCGACCCAACAAACGCCGTCAAGGTTCGAGGGTTGGTTGCGGATTATGGCGGTTCTTGCAGTTACTTTTTTCGCATTTATCCAAACATTTCAAAGCGATTTTGTAAATTGGGATGATGATGTGAATATTTTGAACAATAAAAACCTCGCTGTTTTTACGTTTGAAAACATCAAAAATATATTCACAACGAATATCATGGGTGGTTATAATCCACTGCCTATTTTCACATTTGCTATCGAAAAAGCCTTAGTAGATGCCGATGGTTTGTCAAGGCTGATACATACCGATAATCTTATTTTACACCTTATCAATGTCTTTTTGGTCTATCGCCTTGTCGGTTTGATGGGTTTCAGTCAATGGACATCGCTACTTGTAGCATTACTATTTGGTATTCATCCGATGCGTGTAGAGTCTGTGGCTTGGGCAACAGAACGGAAGGACGTTTTGTTTGGTGCTTTTTATTTTGCTTCATTGATTCAATACGCAAAGTATTTAAAATCAAACGATTATAAGATTTCGAATACACATTTTCTTTGGGCATTTGTCTTATTCGTCTTTGCGCTTTTCTCAAAAGTTCAAGCCGTTTCGCTACCCCTCAGTATGTTGGCAATGGATTATTACTTCAAGCGGCCACTGAATTTTAAGTTGATTTTTGAAAAAATACACTTTTTCTTAGGGTCTTTGGCAATGGGTTTAGCGACCATTATTTTGTTGAAAAGTAATAAAACAATTGACGATACGGTACTCAATTATTCCGTTTTTGAAAAAATAGCCGTTGGTTTTTACACCTATCTTATCTATCTCGGAAAGTGCATTTATCCGTGGGTGATGTCGCCTTTGTACCCTTTTCCGAAGGTGATTGATGCGCCTTTTTATGCTTCTTCCTTGTTTTTTATCGCTTCTGCCGTTGGTGTTTGGTATGCTTATCGGAAAGGCTGGTCGAAATTGGTTTTTGGTTGGATTTTCTTTTTTGTCAACTATATTTTCGTTTCTCAAATCGTTCAGGCGGGTCAAGGCTACTTGGCAGACCGCTTTACATATGTGCCGTATTTCGGTTTTTTCATCATTTTAGCCGCTTTTACTGAGGGGGTGCTTTTTCAAGAAGCAAGTGACAAAGGGCAAGAGGCAAAGGGCAAATTAGGCGAAAATGTGGATTGGAAAGTGAAAATAGGTGTTGCAGGTTATTTGTTGATACTGTTTTTTACCACTTTTAATCAAGTTAAAATTTGGAAAGATGGCGAAACTTTGTGGACACATACCATTGGTTTTGACGATAAAATCCCGACCGCTTACCAAAACCGCGCTTTGATTTTTAGAGAAAGAAAAAACTATGACAAAGCGATTGCGGACTTAAATATGTCTTTGAGTCTCAAACCTTCGGCGGCATCATATAACAGTCGCGGCAAGACGTATTTTGATATGAATAAGACGGTGGAAGGTCTTTCGGATTATAATAATGCGCTTCGTTTGGACAGTACACTCGTTGAGGCATGGGCAAATCGAGGAGCAGCTTTTGGTCAATTGGGTAAATTGGATTCTGCTATGATGGATTTATCAAAAGCCTTGTCGCTTGATTCAACGCACATCAATACACTCGTCAATCGAGGTGCAGCATTGGGAGCGATTGGTAATAAAGAAGAAGCGATACGTGACTTGTCGCGGGTCATCGAAATTGACCCTAAACACGTCAACGCCATTGTCAATCGCTCATTAACGTATCGTGAAATGGGTAAAATTGACCTCGCTTTGGCTGATTGTGACCGTTATTTAGCCATAAAAAAAGATAATCCGAATGTTTGGATTGACCGTGCCTTGATAAAACGGTCGTTAAATCGTTGTGCCGAAGCGATTTCAGATTTTGACGAAGCCATTAAAATTCAACCTTTTAATGGTGCTTACTATGTCGAAAGAGCAGAATGTCATCGTATTCTGGGCAATCGCGCCCAAATGCAAGCCGATGTACAAACAGCAAAGGCACGTGGGGTTCAGAATATTGACCCTTTGCTTTTGCAGTAATTTTAAATAACTTTGTATTTTTTTAATAACACATAGCCACATAGGGCACATGGTTTTTTTGTTCCTTTCAGGATGACAAAAGAAAAAACTATGTGCTCTATGTGGCTATGTGTTTCATTTCCAATACTTTATGGCAAAATATACAACGCTACGGCAAATCCAAAACGAGATAAAAGAAGGCAAAACGAACTGTGTTCATTTGGTTGATTTCTATTTACAACAAATAGAAAAAACGGAAAACTTGAACATTTATGTCGAGATTTTTGAAGATGAAGCACGTGGTCGGGCAGCTGAATTGGATAAAAAATACCGTAAAAATCCGGAATCTGTCGGGCGGCTTTTTGGTGCAATCATTTCTTTGAAAGATGTGATTTGCTACGCAGGGCATGAAGTGAGTGCCGCCGCAAATATACTGAGGGGGTTCAAATCGCAGTTTTCAGCAACGGCTGTTGAGCGCATTTTGGCTGAAGATGCGATTATCATCGGGCGTACAAATTGCGATCAATTTGCGATGGGCAGCGACAATACCAATTCGATTTATGGCGCAACTTTGAATTATGACGACCCTTCGCTCGTGCCAGGTGGTTCGTCGGGCGGTTCGGCTGTGGCGGTTCAAGCGGATACGTGTTTGGTGTCTTTGGGTTCTGATACAGGCGGTTCGGTGCGTCAACCTGCCGATTTTTGTAATGTTATTGGCTTCAAACCGTCTTATGGACGCATTTCACGTCATGGTTTATTAGCTTATGGTTCGTCGTTTGACCAAATTGGAACGCTGTCTCAATCCGTCGAAGATGCTGCTTTGTTCTTGGAAATCATGGCAGGTGCAGACGATTTTGATTCAACAGCAAGTCAGCAGCCTGTTGAGCCGTATTTTGAAAATTTGGAAAAAGAAAAACCAACGGTCAGAATTGCGTATTTCGATACCATATTAGATGCCGAAGGTTTGGACGCAGATATTCTCGCAGCTAATTTGGCAGCAATTGACAAATTTCGTTCAGAAGGACATACCGTCGAAGCCGTTCATTTCGACCTTTTGGATTTTGTTGTTCCCGCTTATTATGTGTTGACAACCGCAGAGGCTTCTTCAAACCTAAGCCGTTTCGACGGTGTCCGTTATGGTCATCGTGCTGACGGGGTCAAATCACTTGAAGAAACCTATCGCCGCAGCCGTACTGAGGGGTTCAGCGAAGAGGTGAAAAGGCGTATTATGCTCGGCACATTTGTTTTGTCGGCAGGTTATTACGATGCGTATTATGCGAAAGCGCAAAAAGTTCGTCGTCTCGTTTCAGAGCGTTTAGACGCTATTTTTGCAGAATATGACTTCATTTTAATGCCTAATTCACCCATAAAGCCTTGGAAAGTGGGCGAAAAAGCCGACGACCCTGTGGCGATGTATCTCGCTGATATTTACAGCGTTATCGCAAATATGGCGGGCATTCCTGCGATTGCTTTGGGAAAATATAAGTTTCAGTTGATGGCGGCGAAGGGGGAAGATGGGGCGTTGTTGGCGTTTGCGAATCGGTTTTGACCATTTGTACTGAGGGGGTAAGGTGTCTAATCATTTCTATATTTTTTAGGGAATTACGGTAAAACTTAGTATTTTTGTTTATAAATTTAGTTATTTTAAAACTTAATTATATTAGTTTAAAAGATAAAAGACTAACAAAAATGAATACACAGAAAATTTCACAAGAGTTTAAAATTCGAAGTAAAGATACTTCCATTATTTTGCCGAATGATAAAGGTATTTTATTTGAAAACTCTGAATATGCACCTAGTACTTCTGCACAGAAATATGCCAATAAACTTAGAGTACTAAGGTTAAAATATGCTAATTTTTCTAAAACGATTAATGGTTTTTCTAATTTAGAGCCTAATTGGGATTCTTATCAAGCGGATAAAATCTCTAAAAAAGCTATTGAGACAGCCGCTGATGCACTGAAATACATGCACGACAAGAAAATTTTGTCAAAAAAAATGACAACTCATGTTTTTCCAATGAGAGATGGCGGCATTCAATTTGAGTTTGACGGAGACGCTATTTGTGCAGAATTAGAAATTAATCAATATGGAAAACTTACATTCATTTTATACGATGATGAAGGAAATCTGATAGAATCAATAGAACTATTGGAATTATCTGAACTCTCAAAACGACTTTGAGTACGGTATGGCTAACTATGAAATTACTGATTTGGATTTTTTATATCGTCGGTTCTACATACTGGATGAGCCTAAGTATACGGGGTTTTGGAAATTAGAAAACGGCAGGAAAATCCCTTCAAGTGCTGCATTTAAAACCAAACCCAATGAAAATGGGCTTTCTGTAAATATTGCTGCTTTGACAACGCCCGAAAAAACAGTTGGTGATGCTCTATCTTTTGGGGTTGCCGAAATTTCCGCTTCAATACCGTTGAGTTTAGGATTTGAATGTGTCCACGACATTCAGCCCGACAATGAAGCTCATGCACTAATTCTTGGAGATACTAAATCCATTGCTAAAAAATTGTCAAAAGCAGTGACGCAGGTTTTTCAGTTTTAAATTAATTAAAAATCGCATGGGATATTTGTGAGCCTTTCATAAAATAACGCTCCTTTTGTTGCCTTTTTCTTAGAATAATTCATTTTTATACTTATTTTTGTAGTAAACTGCATTGATTAAAGATGGATATCGAATTAAAATCTAACATATCACCACCACTTGACGGCTCAAATATCGAGCAACTCAAAGGTCGTATCACTGCGATTGGCTTGCTTAATGATAATTGGGATGGCTACGGAGCGATTAGACCTAATATCGAGACGGTTCATCAAGGAAACAGTTTTTTGTCCAACTTAAACGTAGCTATTTTACAATATTTGAATTCAGAAGATATTTATCCAACGCCTTACGGAACTATTGTTATGGATTTTTATCGGAGTGACAATCGCTTATCCATCGAAATTGGCGAATCCAAAATTGGTTTTTTTTCAGACTTTGTGAACAATCAATACGTCGAATCGGACGGCGTTAACTATGACAGAACAACATTCCCTAATGAATTACAAAAAGCTATTGAGCTATTTCTACAAACTTAAAAAAGCCCTATTTCGAGACCCTCGTGAGGAAATCTCATTGGTTGTTGATGCACAAGAAATTTTGGTACGAGGTATTTTACACCCATTTTTTTACAGTCAAAGTAAGAAAAAACTGAAAGAAATAGCTTTTTTACCACCGCCAAAGGCAAATACCGTTTCTTTGAACCGTTTGAGATATTGCAATGCACAGTTTTGTAAACAGCATGCAAAGACGATCAATTTTCCAAATAATACATATTGCGGACTCGTAACAATCATTATCAAAGATGTTCTTAATGCAAGTGATAAGTTTGAAGACGTGGATGTAAAAGTCATTGCTTCTCCAATGGATGAGCATCAAAACTACATTGATACCAAAACAACAAAAGTATTTGTTGACAGTTTAGGTTTGCCTATGCACGCTGATTTGACCTACCAAATTTTAAATCCACCATTAGAACCTTACAATCCACAAACAAAGCTGCGCAAAGTGGCTTCGGAAATATTGAAATCTGCAAATTATTATGAAGATGCTTTTCCAAATGAAGATTTGTGGAAAGGAGAAATTATTTCAAATTAGAGGTCTTTTCTAATTATCAGTACAAAAAGCGTTCAAATGTCGCTTTTAATTCTGATAATTGAAGTTGTTTATTGCGTTTTAACCACCTTCAAAGGCACACTCCAACGCCCTTTTGCTTTAATTTGAATCGAATAAACACCTGCAACTAAATTGTTTTTCACAAAAACACCCCCCTCAGTATTTTCAAGTTTTTGAGCATAAACTTCCTTGCCTAAGACATCAAAAACGTGCAAAACCGCTTCTTCATTAACCATATTATCCAAACGATATTGGACATAAACGGCGTCTGTGAAAGGGTTTGGCGAAGCAGCGACGTGAAAATCGTTGGTCAATTCAGGTACGCGATTGTACAACAAACTAACCAATTCAACATCACGTTGTGCAACTGCACCTGTTACGAGCGAAACGTTGACGGTTTTAGGAAAATAACCTGTTTTGGAATAGGTCACGCTGACCGTTCCCGGTGTCACTTGACCTGTTCGGTAATTGCCTGCAATGTCTGAAACCGCTTTTTTATCCAAATCCGTTGTATTGATTTTGACAGAAACGCCAGACAAAACTTGCTTTGTTATGGAGTCTCGGACGATGCCTTCGAGGTAACAAGCCCGTTTATACTGAGGGGTCAAAACGAAAAGTCCATCACCGTCGTCGAGGTTTGAAACAAGGAGATTGCCCGAAGGTAAAAATGGATAAACACCCCAAGCACCGCCATAACCATTACCTATGCCTTGTGGGTAAGTATCATAAGTGCCAACGACAACCAAGTTTTGAGGTCGTGTAATGTCCACGATATTGATACCATCTTTGTACCAAGACGTGACGGCAAAGTTGCCATTCGGCAAAATATGGGTGTTGTGGACGATAGAACCCGTCGAGAGGTTCTGCACTTTATCAAGCAATTTGATGCTTGAAAGGTTGGAAACATCGTAAGATGCAAGGAAAGAACCTGTATTTTCGTCGGTTGTCAACAAGGTTTTGCGATTAGGTGTCAACCAAACATTGTGCGTAAAAGCTGTCGGCGTTTGTTGCGAAGCCAACACTACAGGTGTGAGTTTGTTCTTGAAATCAATGACATTAAACGTGCCGTTGTAAACCATAGCAGCAAAAAGCGTATCGTTGTCTACATATCCGTCGTGGATATAGTTGTCACGATAGCCTGTGGTGATATTAAAACGACCTGCATATTTCGGTCGGTAAGCATCCGGTTTTAAATCCAAAACCAAAGCCCCGCCATTTGACACCGACGAATTGCCGCCAAAGAGATAAACAAACCCCTTTGTGGTGTCAATATGCAGCGCATGAAAAGCACCCATTTTGCCGATAATCGTCGTATCTACTTGGTTTCGAGCCACATCGCCTACATAATTATAGGCTTTGTAAGCCGTCAAATTGGTATCGGGTAAGCCTGACAAATCAATGATTTGCAGTCCGCCGCCGCCTTCGGTTGTGACGTAAGCGATGTTTTTATAGGTTTTGATTTCTTTCCACGTATTGACAATACCTGGTATTTGTACAACCTGTTTCGGCACATCGGGATTTGTTACGTCAACGATAATCATACCTTTTGAGCCACCTAAAAGCGCATATTCACGCCCATCTTTGACATAACCGCAAATATTTGCAAGAGTTTGCCCTGGATTAAGCACGTGAGCACGTTGTGTAATATTGATGTTTTGGGCAAAGCCCCCCTCAGTAAAAAGGAAAGAAAGTAGTAAGAGAACAATCGTTTTTGTCATGCTTTTAATCTGATAATAGTGAAATCTGGAAAGGATGATTGGTGTGAAAAAGTTGCGAATTTACAATTCTTTTTAAAAATGAGGCTTAAACAAAAACTGTACCCCCCTCAGTATAAAGCGGTCAAAAATGGAAATTTGAACACTTTGCCATTGAAAACGTATTCTTTATCTATCTTTGTCTTTCATATTTAGGTTTCGGTATAGACATTGCGTCAAATTACCGTAAATTAAATTCTCAAAACTCTTATTTTTATATAATTAGACATGGAAAAACTCAAAATAGGTATTACAATAGGCGATTTAAATGGTGTCGGATTGGAAGTTATTTTAAAAACAGTAGCTGATGAGCGCATTTTAAATCTCTGTACACCCGTCATTTTCGGCTCATCAAAGGTCGTTTCGTATCATAAAAACATCGTACAAGTTGAATTCCCTTTTGCCAATATTCGGGAAGCCTCAGAATCAGAAGACGGCAAAGTGAATGTCGTTAACTGTTGGAACGAAAACGTCAATATTACGCTCGGTCGGATTGGCGAAGCGGGTGGTAAATATGCCATGCGTGCGCTCGAAATAGCGACACAAGCTTTGAAATCAGGCGAAATTGATGCACTTGTCACGGCTCCTATCAACAAAAAAGCCATGCAAATGGCTGGTTTTACGCACGTTGGACATACGGAATACATCACTGAACAATTTGGCGCAACCGAAAGTCTGATGTTGATGGTCAATGATGGTCTGCGTGTCGGTTTGGTGACGAATCACCTACCCCTCAGTAAAGTTGCTGAAAATGTGACGCGGGATAAGATTGTAACAAAATTGAATATCCTAAACGATACCCTGCGGGTTGATTTCAATATGGAACGCCCAACAATAGCCGTTCTTGCGCTCAATCCACATGCTGGCGACGAAGGTGCTATTGGTATGGAGGAAGCAGAAATTATTCGCCCAGCCATTGATATGGCAAAAGAACATGGCATCATGGCTTTTGGGCCGTTCCCTGCCGATGGCTTTTTCGGTTCGGGTCAACATAAAAAATTCGACGCTATTTTAGCGATGTATCACGACCAAGGTTTGGTCGGTTTCAAAGCCCTGTCATTTGGCGATGGCGTTAATTATACGGCTGGATTGACGGGCATCCGTACTTCACCCGACCACGGAACGGCATTTGACATAGCAGGAAAGAATGAAGCAGACCCTTCGAGCTTCCGTAAAGCCTTGTTCCTTGCCATCGATATTGCAAAAAACAGAGCTTTTTATGCAGAAATGACCGCTAATCCCTTGAAATCACGCTCTGCGAGATACAAACAAGGTGAAGACGAAGTGATTATGGAAGAAGCTTAATTTAATGATGAATGATGAAGTATGAATGATGAAAAGAGCGACCCCTCAGTAAAATGAGATGTCGCTCTTTTCATATTCATCATTCAACATTTATCATTCATCATTATTCCTTGTTTGCCAATTGCCCACAGGCGGCATCAATATCCTTTCCGCGCGACTTGCGCACCGTTACAGCGACACCGTTATCACTCAAATAACGGGCAAAACGGTCAATATTATCTTCGGCAGATTTCAGAAAAGGTGCATTATCAATCGGATTGTATTCGATGATATTGACACGGGCGGGAATACGTTTGCAGATTTTGACTAAATTTTTGGCATCTTCTATCGTATCGTTGAAATTTTGAAACGCTATGTATTCAAACGTAATACGATTACGTGTTTTGTTATAAAAATAATCCAATGCAGCGATCAGGGCAGTGAGATTATTTTGCTCATTAATAGGCATGATTTCATTCCGTTTCACATCATCAGCCGCATGAAGCGATATGGCGAGGTTGAAACGCACTTCGTCATCTGCCAATTTGCGAATCATTTTGGCAATGCCCGCCGTCGAAACGGTGATACGTTTGGGTGAAAAATTCAAACCTTCTGAAATCAGCGCAACACTTTTTAAGGTATTCGCATAATTCAACAACGGTTCACCCATGCCCATATAAACAACATTGGTCAAAGGATGTCCAAAGGTCTCAATGGAATGACGGTTGATGGCTGCAAATTGGTCATAAATTTCAGCTGGATCGAGGTTGCGAATACGTCCCATTCGCCCTGTTGCACAAAATGTACACGTCAAAGAACAGCCCACTTGCGTGGAAACACAAACAGTAAAACGATTGTCGCGAGGGACAGGAATCAAAACGGCTTCAATCATATGGCCATCATGCAGCCGATAACGTCCTTTCAAAGTGCCGTCTAATGAGTGCTGCAATTTGTCTTCTGTGATGGCATTTATTTTAAAATTATCAGTCAATTTTTGACGTAAATCCTTAGATAAATTGGTCATTTGCTCAAAATCCGTAGCAGATTTTGTCCACAGCCATTCATAAATTTGCCCTGCACGAAATTTTTTCTCGCCCAAAGCGGTGAT
>JAYVFS010000174.1:0-3860 GCA_043772905.1 Saprospiraceae bacterium
GGTTGATTGTCCAATTTACTTGTTCCCTCCAAACGCGATTGCTCAAAACGCATACCGATTTGATAACCAATACCTGACCACATAGAACCATAAGTGATATAAGCGGCATTAATCATATCGCTAACATCTGTATTTTGAGAATAGGCGTTTTGTTGGATGTATTTTGCTGTTGTATAATCATAAAGGCTATACAAATAATCCTGCGTTCTGTTGTTCCAATAACTCCGCACACCCATTTCTATCTTAGTCGAATCGTTGATAGGATTCGTAAAATCCATTTGAAAAGTCACTTGTTGTCCTTCGTTGCCACCGCCAATATTTATTTTTTGAGTCGGTGCAGCTTCTTCTCCCGTAGGCTTTAAAATTGTTCTTGTCCAATTCGCATCGTTATTTGAACCACCAAAACCATAGGTCAAATCGGTTATCAATTCCTTTCCTTTCTTCGGAAAAGACTTCTTCCAAGTGGCTTGAACCATATAGTTTTTAAATTCATTTTCAGGACGCTGTTGAAAAGTACCCCTCAGTATTTGTGCACCCGCAGCGTTCTTATATTCATAATTTTGGTCAGAACCAATATTAAAAACGCCGTTGATATACATACCCGCCAAACTCAACATATTGCGATTGGACACATTATAATCCCATTGCAAACGACCAATTTGAAAGAGGTTGTCAAACTTCGTCTCTGTTTGTTGATTAAAGTCTTTATAAGGTGCAGTCGGTGACAAAAACGTCCGATTGGAGTAACCATTCGTAGGGTTAGAAGTTTTGTTGAAATTATAAAAAGCCGTCACATTGGAACGTCCTTCTTTGATATTCAAATTCGCCATACCGTTGTAGCGATTACCTGTACCGATGCCCGCACTCAAAAAACCATTATAGCCTGGTTTTTTATTCTTTTTCAAGACAATATTGATGATACCGCCCGAACTTGCCGCTTCAAACTTCGCAGAAGGATTAGAAATGACCTCAATATTGTCAATTTGGTCGGCAGGGATTTGATTGATATTCATCAAAGTCGGTCGTCCATCCACATAAATTTTTGTGGCATTGTTCCGCAACTTGGCAGAACCGTCCGCATCAACGGTTACTGAGGGGACAGATTTCAGAACATCTTCCGCTGTGCCGCCTGTGGTTGTGATGTTTTTGTCAACATTAAATATCTTTTTGTCAAGACCCAATTGCATCGTCGTTTTTTGACCAGTGACTTCTAATTCATTCAACAATTTTGAGTCAACAGATAACTTCAAGTCGCCCATATCCACCTCTAAATCAGGCGGAAACAAATTGATTTGCTTGATGATATCCTTATAACCAATAAACGAAATTTTCATTTTGATACCGCCTATCGGCAAATTATCAATGTTAAACTCACCATTATTTAAGGTCAACATGCCGCCGACAATGGAGTCGCGGCGACCCAAAGGACGGAAAGCCACAACAGACACAAACTCCAATGGCTTCAGTGTGGTTTCATCAACGACCTTCCCATAAATGCGCCCTGTAATCTTGATACCTTTTGGCATCCCGCCACCTGCACCAACCATGGGGTTTTGTGCCAAAGCAAAAGAAGTGAGTAGTAGAAATGAAAGTAAAGTGTTTAGTTTTTTCATTGTTCAAAATTTTAATTGAGTCGAGTTTTTTAATTCATTTCTGAAAACAGTAAAGTCAGAATAGTGTCACAAAGTTCAACCCTTTTAGCGAACTAAGTCATTATTTAGGATACAAACCTTTATTCTCTCGACAATTAGGGATTATTTGTAGATAGTGAAAATATTTTTAGGCTAATCTAAAAATATTTTCACAATAATCATAACTTTGCATTAGATTATAAAAAATGCAAATAATGAAATATATCCTACTCTCCTTTTTAGCGCTCATTTCTATGAGCCTTTTCGCTCATAATGCACAAATTAAAGGCATTATCAAAGACAACGAAGGCAATCCTGTTCCCTTTGCCAATGTTTTTTTAGCCAAAAAAAACATCGGAAATGCCTCTGATACTGAGGGGGGGTATGTGATTGATAATGTGCCTATCGGTGACTATACTTTAGTCGTTACGGCTGTTGGCTTTCTAAAGAAAGAACAAAAAATAAGTATAAAAAGTACGGATAAGATATTGACAGTCAATATCTTACTCTTTCCGTCTGACGATAGATTGGAGGAAGTCGTTATCACAGGCACGATGAAAGAAGTTTCTCGTTCACAATCCGCTGTACCGATTGACATCATTACGCCTAAGCTGTTTTTAAAGAATCCGACACCCAATCTCTTTGAATCCATCGGCATGGTCAACGGTGTTCAGCCTACCATTAGTTGTAATGTCTGCAACACGGGCGACATCCACATCAACGGCATGGAAGGCGGCTACACCATGGTGATGATTGACGGTATGCCCATCGTCAGCGCACTCTCGACGGTCTATGGTTTGATGGGCATTCCGAACTCAATGGTGGAACGGATTGAGATTATCAAAGGTCCCAGTTCTACTTTATATGGGTCAGAAGCTGTCGGTGGCTTAATCAATGTCATTACTAAACAAGCCGATAAATCACCGCGTTTGAGTGTGGATATTAATGGAACATCGTATGCTGAAATGGGTTTAGATGCTGCTACAAAGTTCAAAATCGGTCGTGCAACAAGCCTTTTAAGTACCAATGTCTTCAATTTTCAAAAACGTTGGGACATCAATAACGATAACTTTACGGATGCCACGCTACAAAAAAGGGTTTCTGTTTTTAATAAATGGCAATTCAAAAGAGATGTTGACAAACAAACAAATTTCGCACTTCGGTACGTCTATGAAGACCGGTTTGGCGGCGAAATGAATTGGCAAAACAAACACCGTGGCGGTTCAGATGTTTATGGCGAACAGATAACGACCAATCGTTTTGAACTCATTGGTGTCTATGATTTACCCGTAAAAGAAAAGGTCAAATTTCAATATTCCTATAATTTCCATGACCAAAATTCAGTCTATGGCAACCGTCCATTTTTGGCATCACAACAAATCGGCTTTGCCCAAATGACGTGGAACAAACCCCTCAGTAAAATCCATGATATGTTGTTGGGAACAGCTTTGCGCTATACAAATTATGACGACAACTCTGCGTTAACACGTTCAGACGATACATTAAACCCTATCAATCAACCGTCAAAAACATGGTTGCCGGGTATTTTCTTACAAGATGAGATGCGATTTTCAGATAAACATACACTTTTGGCAGGTGTGCGTTATGATTTCAATTCCAAACATGGCAGCATCTTTTCACCCCGTTTGAATTGGAAATGGGCGGTGAATCCAACCAATACCATCCGTTTAGGTTTGGGTAATGGTTACCGCGTTGTCAATTTGTTTTCAGAAGATGAACGCGCGTTCAATGGTGCGCGGCGTATCGTCATCGGGACTGATTTAAAACCTGAACAATCGTATAATGTCAATCTGAGTTACAACACAACCGTAACACATCGGCGCGGATATATCGCCATAGATGCCGCTTTGTTTTATACGTATTTTACGAATAGAATCATGGCGGATTATTTCAAAAACGACAAAGAAATTTGGTTTGAAAACTTGAATGGTTTTGCTGTGGCAAGGGGCATGAGTTTCAATACCGATTTTAATTTCGACAATCCTTTCAAAGCGACCTTAGGCGCAACCCTTCTCGATGTCTATCAAGTAGAAACCAACGATTTTAATGTCAGCGAAAAAACAAAACCTGTTCAGGTCCCCTCAGTATCTGCGGTGTTTTCGCTGTCTTATACCTTCAAATCGCATATTGTTATAGACGTTACAGGCAATGTGTACAGTCCGATGTTGTTGCCTGTTCAAGAAAACGATTTCCGTCCCGACCATTCGC
>JAYVFS010000175.1:0-11522 GCA_043772905.1 Saprospiraceae bacterium
GCCGATAAGCCTAATATGGGTTTAATGACTTGGAAAAAAGCACCCGATGGTAAAATTGTTAAAACCGATGTGGTGGTTGCCAAAAATTACCTAATAGAGAATGAAATTAAAGAATTGAATCGAGTCGTAACGATGTACCTTGACTATGCCGAAAATCAAGCAGAACGGCAAAAGCCCATGTATATGAAAGATTGGATTGAAAAATTAGATGCTTTTTTGAAGTTCAATGACTATGAAGTTTTGACAGATACGGGTAAAGTTTCTGCCGAAGTTGCCAAAGCACTCGCCATAAGCGAATATGAAAAATTTAGAGTGATTCAAGACCAAATATTTGAATCCGACTTTGATAAAGAAGTGAAAAAAATTAAGAATCAATAAGGGGCGATGTTAAAAAAAGTACAAGAAGAATTTGAGAAATATCCCAAGCTGCGTGTATTGTTTTACTTTGACGGCGATGGAAGCCATATTGATGATTTGGCACATTGGGATGAAGCTTCAACGGGTATTACACTTGTAATGGGCAGTGACCGTTATTTTGGTTTGAAATACCAATTGCACTACGAATGGGCGGATAACAGGGTGTTTCTGTACTTTCCATTCCCAAAACCCAAAGGTGAGGCTTGGGATAATTTCCCTTTGCGGAGCTTATACCACGCCAATCGAGAACTGAAATTGGACGATGTAGCGGAATTGATGGCACAATACGGCTTGCCCCGGCACACGCGGGAATGGGTCAAACGGTATGAAAAAGACCTGAAAAATAAAACGACAAAAGCCGCCTTAGCGAATATCCTGAACGATAAATTGACGAAAGAACGCCTTGAAGAAGGACTGATTGCCGTTGCTTTGGGTTTTCATCGGACGGTGGATAGGGCATTCTGTTTGGCAAAACTGCTGATATTGGGGGCGCAAGACGGCAAAGCGAACCGACCCCTCAGTAAAATTGAAGAATGGGGCTTGACCGATGTGTTGCAACATTGGATAGACCTGATTTTTGAACCCGTTGAGCGCGGTGTCAACGAATCGAGCCTGCACAGGGTGGCTTGCCAATTCAAATACAATTTGCTGGTCGGCAATGCTTTGCCGCAAGACAAGGACACTTACTCGGCACGTTTGCGGTTGAAACACGCCGCACAACAGAACCGTCTTTTGGCATTTTATGCCGAATGGCAAAACGACAAGACCCTTTCAGAGGATTTGGCGATGGTCTTAAACAACTATGCGGACGATGTGGACGAATTGAAATTGGTGGAATGGTACGGCACAACGCATGAATATGGGTATTTTACACCCCGCATGATAGGTCAATTGCTGCATCATGCCCAAACGGAAGTCACTTACAACCCTACCAAAGTGCGCGAGGACATACCGACGCTGCGGATGCGTGTGAAAGAGGATAAAAACCTAAATCCTTATTTCGATTTTTTGGAAAATGCCGCCGCTTTAATGGGTTTGTTGAAACAACACGGCACGAGTTATGTGTTCAATACACCCGATATTTACATCGAAAAATACACTTCGGAGCTTTGGCAAATAGATTTTCACTACCGAAAAGCCTTGTATGCGTTTGGAAAATTGGAAAATACTGAGGGGGTCAATGCCTTCGATTATTATGCATTAAAAGACCTTTTGAACACAGAATACGACGTTTTTTTAATAGGCTTGAATCGGGAATGGTTGGAGATATTGAAAGAAAACAAGTTCAAATGGGGCAATATCAAAGCGGAAAAGCAATACGATTTTTATGACACGCATATACGTCCGATGACGGGAAAAATAGCGGTTGTCATATCCGATGCCTTCCGTTTTGAAGCGGCGCACGACCTTTTCAAACATTTGCAGCGCGATTCTAAAAATGACGTGGACATAACGGCAATGATGACGGGTTTGCCTTCAAATACGAAATTCGGTATGTCCAATTTGCTGCCCCGCAGCAAAGGCGTAGAAGCGGTTTATGACGACACTAAAAATACGTTGAGTATCCGCATCGGCGGCGTTTCTACGGAAGGCTTGGCGAATAGGCGAACAATTTTGAAGCAAATAACGGAACAAAGCGAAGTCATTTCCGATGTTGAGTTGTTGAAAATGAATAAGGTTGAAGGACAAGCGTTTTTTAAACTAAAAAATGACGATGAACCTAAAATCGTTTATGTCTATCACAATGAAATAGACGAGACAGGCGACAGTAAAAAGTCAGAAAGCCGCTCCTTTGAAGCCGTTGAAAGCACGGTACAACAGCTCATAAAAATATTAAGTTATTTGAGCAATTTTAATGTTTATCAAATTTGGATAACAGCCGACCACGGTTTTATCTACAACGAACGGAAATTAAGGGACAAGGATTACGAGGATTTGCCTAAAATAGCGGGCGAAACGGATATTCGGTTTGTTTTGAGTAAAACGGGAGACATCAATTTGTGTGATACCACAAATTTGAAAACAGATGTAAAAATCACCTTGCCGAATGGCATTAATCGGTTCAGAAAACAAGGCAGTAGTATGCAATATGTGCATGGTGGCATCAGTTTGCAAGAGCTGATTGTGCCTGTGATTCGATACAGCCGTGACCGAAAAGACAAGTTTTCAACGGTTGCCGTGCGTTTAATGAATGAGGATAAGCTGACCATTCAAGCAAATGCGCTAAAATTGCTGTTTTTGCAAGAGCAACCCATCGGCAACCGACTGAAAGCGACAAAATGGTTTGTTGGCTTATACGATATGTCAGGGCTGAAACGCTTGTCAACGGAGGAAGAAGAAATTGTTTTTGACAGCGACTCGACTGTGCCAACAGGACGGATGAAAACAGTAACTTTGCGACTGAATACGGAGGGTTCACGCAGCAATTTTTGTTATTTGTACATTTACGATTCAGAAGATAAAACCCGTCTCAATCCCAAAGTCAACAAACGGATAGACTTTGATACGTTGATGGAAATAGATGAATTTTAAGCTGGTTGATGGTTGTTGGTTATTAGTTATTGGTTGTTGGTTTTTTTTGAACTAAAAAATAAAAAAGATGGAAGAGAAAACTTTAATAAAGGATAAAAGCTTTGCATTTGCGGTAAGAGCTGTTAAGCTTTATAAACACTTAAATGAAACTAAAAGAGAATATATATTGTCGAAACAGTTTGTTCGGTCAGCAACTTCAATAGGCGCAAATGTTCGTGAATCACAAAATGCTGAAAGTCGAGCTGATTTTATACATAAATTAGCGATTGCCCAAAAAGAGGCTGGAGAAAGTGTTTATTGGCTCGAACTACTATTGGCTACGGGTTATCTGTCAGATTCTGAATTTCAATCTATTCATATAGATGCCGTTTCCGTATTGAAAATACTAACAGCCATAATAAAATCAACTAAAAATAACCGATAACAAACCAATAACCAACAACTAATAACCAACAACCAACATGAGTTTACAAGATAAAATCATCGCCCATTTCGAGGGCAAAGTTGTGAGAAAAGACCTTTCCAAATCGGTGAAGGGCAACGCTGTTGTGCCGACGTATGTGTTGGAATACCTCTTGGGTCAACACTGTGCGAGTTTTGACGACGACATCATCAACGATGGTTTGAGCAAAGTCAAAGACATCATCAAAAACAACTTTGTGCATCGTGACGAAGCGGAAATGATAAAATCGCAAGTCCGTGAACGGGGCAGTTATCGGATGATAGATAAAATCACCGTCAAGTTGAACGAAAAGCGCGATGTTTACGAAGCGGGTTTTTCCAATTTGGGCATCAATGCCGCTAAAATTGATGATGAAACGGTCAAAAAACACCCGAAATTACTGACGGGGGGTGTTTGGAGCATCATCACAATGGGCTATTTTTTTTCAGATGATAAATCAGCCGCTTCGCCGTGGATTATCGAGAACTTAAAACCGATACAAATTTCAAGCGTTGATATTGACGGTTTTAAAGACGTTCGGCAATATTTCACCAAAGATGAATGGTTGGATTTGATGATACAAACCATTGGTTTCAATCCCGAATACTTTACGTTTAGAGAGCAATTGATACAGTTGTCAAGGCTCATACCTTTTGCCGAAAACAACTATAATTTTATAGAATTAGGACCCAAAGGCACCGGTAAATCGCATATTTTTTCGGAATTGTCCCCACATGGCATCTTGTTGTCAGGCGGCGATGTAACCGAAGCAAAGCTGTTTGTCAATAATGCGAGTGGCAGAATCGGTTTAGTTGGTTTTTGGGACACGATTGCTTTCGATGAATTTGCAGGCTCACAAAAGCAAGTAGATAGGAAATTGGTGGATATTATGAAGAACTACATGGCAAACAAATCTTTTTCGAGAGGACGAGATGTGTATGGTGCCACCGCTTCTATGGTTTTTATCGGCAATACGGAACACTCTGTCAACTATATGCTCAAACACAATAATTTGTTTTCTGCCTTACCCAAAGCCTATTACGATACCGCATTTTTGGATAGAATTCACGCCTATATCCCTGGTTGGGAAGTCAAAAAGCTGCGGAATGAAATGTTGACCGATGGCTATGGCTTCATCGTGGATTATATCGCTGAAATATTGCGTGAGCTGCGAAAAGAAGATTTTAGTCATCTGTACAAACCACATTTCAGCCTGCCCGAAGCCCTGACGACCCGCGACAGGACAGCCATAGACAAGACCTTTTCGGGTTTGATGAAAGTGATTTATCCCGACGGTGTCTGTTCAAAAGCCGATATGGGAGAGATTTTATCGTTTGCCCTTGAATCCCGCAAACGGGTGAAAGACCAATTGGTGAAAATGGATGATACGTTTGAAGCGATTGATTTCCATTATGTCAATTTAGAAAATGAGCAAAAAATAGCGGTTGAATGTCTGGAAGTCATAGATTTTGACTTACGTATAGGCGTTAAACAAGAAACACCACTTTCACAGGACACACATACTGTGGGGGTCGTTGCACATACCGTTTCAGAAAATGTACCCGCCTCCCCTATTGAAACTTTGAAAAATGGCGAGCATAAAGTATTCAAAGAAAACCAAAAAGGCATTTCCTATAAAAAACTCTTTGCCAAACACTTAGAAGGCGCAAAATACATTCACTTGTTTGACCCTTATTTGCAACTACCCTATCAGATTAAAAACTTGATGGAATTTTGTCAAATGCTTTTAGACATCATTCCCGAAGGTGAAGAACTGCAATTAGAAGTTTATACCAAACACGATGAGATAGACAAAGAAAAAGCGCGCAATAGCAAAGAATTGCTTGACCGCTTATGCGCTGCTTTTGATAATACGGATTTAAAAATAACCTACAAATTTGATTTGACCACTTCTTTTCACGCCCGCAGCCTAGAAGCCGATACAGGTTGGAAAATATCGTTGGATAGAGGATTGGATATTTTCCAAAACTACAATCTCAAGGATATGTTTTTGCTTGAAAACCAACGACAAGAGGCACGGGCAGTTAAAGCGTTTGAGGTGAGTTATTTGAAGTTGTAGTGCAAAATCGAACTATTCGTCACCTTCAAGTTCTTTGGGTTTGTTTGTATCGCTGCCTAAATTCAAAAAATTCTCTGCCGAAACGACCTTACGTCCACGGCTGTCTTCAACCAATTTCCGCGCTTTCCCTGCGAGTTCTCCGCCTTTAAAAGCTATTTCATGGTTTTCATGAAAGCCTTGTGCGTCAGATTCTACAGTTTCACTGCGCGTTATTTCTTCGCCCAAAGAGGTAAAAATTAACTCTAAGGGTGTCATGTGGTCGCGCAAGTTTTGTTTTTCAAGCCCTTTTAATTTGCTGTGTTCGCTCGGAGTCAAACCGAAAGTACCTTTTGCGATGGTGGCGGTGAGAATACTGTACTCCTGCCCTTCTTTCACGCCTCTGTTTTTCCATTCGTCCGTCAAGGCTTTTCGGGTTGAAATGGATTGGATGCGTTCTTTTATCCATTCATCGGTATAGCCTTTTGCACGGTACAGTTCCATAATGCGTTCATAAGACAGTTCAGGATTTTCAGCTTCGTCAATGGCTTGTTTACCCAATTGAGCCAGCCATAGTTTCAAAGGTTCTGCTTTGGGCGAAGGCACAGACATGACTATCCGCAGCACCCCCTCAGTATTGGCACAATCCGTTTTATATTTTTTACCATCTTTTGATGCCAATTTCAGTTGCCGACAAACTGTCGGCAACTGGGTATCTCTTTTTTTCAGAACCGACCAATAATCACGTGGTTTGACGCTATCTGTTAAAACCTCAATGACATCAACGGCAGAAAAATACCATTCTTCTTCGTGCCAAATTTTTCTAATTTCTTTTCCCTCCAATGGGGTCAATGTATTTTCGTTTTCCATGATTAAAATTTTAAGTTTCTCTTATTGAGTGATTATTTCGTTGGTTAAAGTTCATTTTTATTACATCGTTACATCACTACATAAATACACTATTACATCAAACCATTAATACATCGTTACATAGTAGCACAAAAACACATTTACATCATTGCATCAAACTGCTTTCATGCAATACTTTTTCACTTCAAAGCATTTTTAAAATGAACTAAAAATGCATTGAAATCTTTGTGCCCATCAAAAACATTATTTTTCACTTCGACATTTTCAAGCGTCTGTTGAAAAAGAAAAGTCGCCTTCTCCCCTGCTGTGTCGTTGTCAAAATAAGTTTGAATCTGTTTGTAGTCCTTTGATTTCAAAAATTCAATAGCTTTTTTTGAAAATGCGACCGAATTAAGGATAAGGTAGTCTTCTTGACCCCACCCGAAAAATGTCCCGTAAGAGAGGAAATCCATGAATCCTTCAAAACACACAATTCTCTCGTTATCTGACGCGGTTGGGAACCATGAAATGCTTTTGCGACTTTCGGGTATCGTGCCTTTAAAAAACGGATTGCGGACTTCACACCCCCCCTCCCTATTTTCGATGCCCACAGCCGTATAAGATTTACCCGTTGGCAGGTGTTTAAAAAAAACTGTTTTTAAGAAAGGTTGGGCAATTATTACATCAATACACCTTTCTGTAACGATGTAATGATGTAATGATGTATTTTGATATTCAAAACTTGTCACTTTCTCTAATTGAAAGACCTCTTTGAGGTGTGTTTCAACTTCACTATTTACTGAGGAGGTCTGTTTTTCATAACTTTGAAAACTTGTATTTTCAAAATCGGATAGAACTTTCAATGCGCCTTGAATATCGGTGCTAAAAACGTGTTGAATAAGATCTATCGGCGAACCGCCAACCCCGTCACCAAAGTCAAACCAAATATTGCGACGCACATCTACTTTGAAACTCGGTGTTTTTTCATCTCGAAAAGGCGAATGATACCACAGTTCTTCTCCCGCCTTACTTATTCGGGCAGTTTCAAAGCCTAATTTCATCAGAATTTTAGCCAAAGGTATTTGTCGCGCTTGTTCAAATGGCATCATTACACAATTACATTATTGCATGAATACATCATTACATCAAATCACTTTCCATGAGTTTGTGAATGTACTTTGTGAAACTGGTGCCTTCTGATTTCGTTTTCAGCACCATTGCCATGTATAAATCATGCGGTAGAATGATTGTAAAACGCCTGTCTTTTTTAGGCGGTTCTTCGGCTGCTACGGGCACTTCGACTTCGCTTGATTTTGGTGTATATACTGAGGGGGTGCTAATTTGGTTCGCAACGGCAGCAAGTTTATCAATATCCAAACCGTCGTCCATAAAACCACCTGCGATCTTTGATGCTTTTGATTCCTTTTTCATATTTTAATAGCTGTTTTTAATTTGATGTCATAATAGATTTGATTTCTTCAAAAAGGGCTTGCATTTCTTCGGCTGCTTTGCGGTCTTTGGTCTCGACAACACCCAATCCATCAATAATAGCTTCTTTGTAAGCCACCCGATTTGATAATCTGGATTGGAATATACGCATACCTAAATCTGTCAATGCTTGTTCAATATCTCTATCAAGGCGGCGTTGGCTGCTGAAAAAATTGAGCAACACATAAACCTCTTTGGCACTACCCATAATGGCCAATTGATCAATTTTCTGCTTGATATTGCGCATTGTCCAAACGTCAAGAGCCGAAGTTTGAATAGGGCAGATGACCATATCAGAAATTAAAATCATCCATGTTGCCAATTCTTCAAACACAGGCGCACCATCGAGAATGACAATTTCGTAGTCTTTGCTCAAACTTTTGACGGTGTGCGCCAACTCTTTTCCTTCTTCGGGCGAAAAACCTGTTTGAGATTTATAGCCTGAAACACCAAAAACTTGTATTTCGGGCATGGTATCACCTCGTTGTGTTTTCCATTTTTTGGAATTCAGCTGCGAGTTGTCTATGTCGCCGATACAGACCTTATAACCCGCATGAGCAAAACAAGTCGCCAAATTGGTTGCCATGGTTGTTTTTCCAACGCCACCTTTCAAATTCATTACTGAAATTATCATAATTAATATTTTTGCGCAAAGATATATTCTTGTATCATTACATCATAGCTAATTTGCATCATTTTAATTTTATGCAATGATGTAATGATGTAATAGAAAATAATGCAAATTAAGTCAATAAAGCCTTACTTTACGGAGAGGAGGCAGAAAGAACAGCATCATTACATCATTGCAGCATTTGCGCAATATGTGTATAATTTCAACTCAAATACTGTAAAAGCCACATTTTGGTACTGAGCATATATAATATGTGGCTTTTACATCTATTCATTTATCCGATCCTTAAATGTGGCATTTAGGAAGTGAGTTTGCATAACTTTTCAAAACGGACGTGTACCTATTTTTAAAAAGCCACATTTTTGCACTATTTAGAGAGAACCAAAGTCTATCTATCTGATCCTTAAATGTGGCATTTGGGACGATTTTATTCTCTTTTTTCTTTTCATTGGGAAAAACAATTTTTAAAAAGCCACATTTTGGTATCGAACTTTCTTTTATTGTATTTTTATAATAAAGGTTTTATTTCTTGTTTTAGACCTCTGTAACTAATTAATAATTAATGACTTAGATACTATAAAAGCCACATTTTGGTATCCAAAAGCCACATTTAAGGATCGAAATAATGAGTAAAAGCCACATTTTGGTATCCAAAAAGCCACATTTAAGGATCATTTATTTTTCAAAATACGAAAAATACGAACATCACAATTTGGTGATTCATGTGGCTTTTGTACTTTTGAGAAAAATTAATCCACTTTGGAAAAGAAGAAAAAAGTTGACATAAAGGAATTATCTGTTACGCAATCAAACCCCTTGATTGAGGCGACATACCCCCGCATTATCCAAAAAAGAGATGGTACGGAAACCATAGACCTCAAAGTAACAACAAGAGCGCATAAGGTGTCGCGTTTGATTGTCTCCTTAATCAATCCAGATGATGATGATTTGCGGCTTTATCGCATTGATATTGCCACACTTAAATCCTATTTGGGTTATAAACCCGATTCGCCAAACGGACGTTTTTATCAAGACTTAAAGGACATCGCTCATCGGCTCAACAAACAGCCTATTGAAATACGCCCCGAACCGAAACGCGTATTGACCGCTTATTTCATATCGTCTTTTGAAATAAATTACAAAACGAGTGAAGTTATTTTTGAGATTTCAGGGCAATTGAAACCGTTTTTGATGCAATTGAAAAAGAATTTTACCTCATTTGACTTGGAAAATATCCCTCGTTTGTCCAGCGGTTATTCCATTCGCTTGTATGAATTGCTGTGTCAATACAAACCACTTGGTAAACGCACTTTCCATGACCTTGACCAATTGCAACAAATGCTCGGTTCGGCTTACGAGAAATACAGTCATTTCAAAGCACGTGTTTTAGAGCCTACGCGTAAAGACATCACCAAAAATACGAACATCACTTTTGAATATAAAGAGCTAAAAGAAGGTAAAAAAGTAACTGGTTTGACGTTTTTAATCGGTGATAACATCCCTGAAGCTCCGATTTTACCAAAAGTTTTGACCCTTTTATTCACGGATACTGAGGGGGGTAGAGTAGGAGAGGAGACGGCTTTCGTACAAAATATTATGGTGCAAATACTCCTCAATGCGGGAATCAAATTAAAATCCGCCACTCAATATGCCAATACAGGTTTTGGTATCATAAAAGAGGAGAAGAAAAGGGAAGAGGCGATAAAACGATGCCCAACTATTGAAGACTATTATAGCGAAAAAGCGACATTGTTGAACGCATCTAAGACAGAAAACCCCGCAGGATTCATCATCAAAGCCTTACAAGAAGATTGGCTGACAAGCAAAGCATCGCAAGCGATTGTGGAACAAAAAACCATCCGCGAAAATCGGCAACGTCAAAACCAGATTAAACAACTTGAAAAACGACTCGATACGCTCAAACGAGATTATCAGACTGTCCTAGAACCCATATTTGAACGGTTGGCAAATGATGGCAACACTTTCCTTGCGGCATATAATGGCGTAATGAGCCAATACGATGAGTCCTCGCTATTCAATCGCAGTGTGGCTCAATTTCCAACGATTCAAGCGGCTTATCAAGGCAATACGGCACTGCGTAGCTTGATGAATGACTATTTTAAAAAGCATTTTAGCGTTGCTTTTGAAGGTGTTATTGTTTTAGCCGAGGAAATTGAGGGTATAAAAAAAGAGTTGAGTATGATGAAAAAATAGTGTCGCATCAAGGTTTTACAAAAAAAGAATCGCCGTTCTCGAATACAATCGGGAACGGCGATTTGGATTAAAACCCACCTAAGGTGCTAAAAAAAGATAATCTACTTTATCTTTCTTTTCATCATCTTTTTTGATGAAAAAATGATAAAAGAGAATAAAACCTAAGATTAATCCGCCTAAAAAGACAAAAAATAATTTCAAGTTTGACTCATCATCAGGCTCAACATAGCCATACTGACCGAGATTCGGAATAGTATATTCCATAATGTACGTGTTTTGAATTTTTTAAAATTAATGTTTTGAAAAGAGGTTAAACGCAATTTCATCGAAAAGGGTTTCATTTCCGCTTAAAAATTCTGACAGTCTTTGCATCTATAAATTGATAGACATAGTCATAACAAGATAAAAAGTGTTGTTTTCCATCACTTGGTCGCTCAAAACCTGAGACAATATTCAAAACAAAACCGACCTTCAGCAAACTTTCTATAGAAAGTTGTTTGTCACAATGTGCTTTCAATATATTTCGGTTTTTCATTAAAACGCTATTCGTTTCTTTCGTTACGATGTCTTCTTGCTTACGTTGCTGGTAGGCTGCAATAACCTTTTTATTGTTGTGCTTATTCTTACATTTGAGCGCGCAGAACTTCTGATCCGACCTTTTAGGCAGGTATTGTTTGCCGCACTGATTGCACATATTTGTTTCTTCCATAATTTATGTGTTTTTTATTTTTTAAAGATTTTAATCGCTTAAATCGCTTTTACACGTTTATAATCGTATAAAAGCGATTATAAGTTACAACTGGAAATATGATGAGATCATTTTTTTAAATCAACTTTCAAGCGACATCACAGATCAGGTCAGTTTTATTTTATGCTCTTAATGGGACTTATGT
>JAYVFS010000176.1:0-3843 GCA_043772905.1 Saprospiraceae bacterium
CCGAAAAGAAACGCTTATTTCTTTCCTTAATGCCGTGCTTGATTTTCACGGAGACCAGCGCATCACCGAGGTAACGATACTCAACCCCTATCAACTGCCCAAACTCAAAGGTGGCAAAGTGACTATTATTGACGTAAAGGCAACCGACCAAGCAGGTCGAACATATATCATCGAAATGCAAGTGGGAGATATTGACGGCTTCGAGAAACGTGTACTTTATTACTCCTCTAAAAGTTATTCCGACCAAATCAAACGGGCAGATTTTTACAGAAAATTACGCCCCGTGATTTTTATTGGCATTCTTGACTTCGAGCAAACCGAAAATAAAAATTACATAAGCCGCAGCCAAGTCCGAGACATCGAGACAGGAGAACAAACTGTAAAAGACATGGAGTTCACGTTCATTGAATTGCCAAAATTCAATTTGGAACTTCATGAACTTAAAACATTGACTGAAAAATGGGTTTACTTCATCAAAAATGCTGAAAACCTCGAAATAGTGCCTGAAAATATCAACGATGAAGGACTGAAATCTGCGTATGAAGAAGCCAATGTACAGACTTGGACACAGGAAGAATTAGACGCTTACGATTATGCATTTATGCGGGAAGAAGATGAAAGGGCAAGATTGGATAAAGCGGAACAGAAAGGAGAAGAAAAAAAGGAAATCGAGGCAGTTATCGGCTTTCATCAGAATGGCGTTTCTATTTCAGTAATAGCTAAGTCGCTAAATATTTCAGATGATAGAGTTCGACAAATTATTGAAAAGCAGTCGAATAAATAAATCGAAGAACAAAAGACCCCTCAATAACAAACAAAAAGCGACCTAAAATGATGTTTTAGGTCGCTTTTTTCTTTAATTTTGTCAAAATCGAAAAGGCTTCTAAAATTTAACTCAAAACTCTTTAAACTAAACAACCTTGGTGCTTAATAGGTGTTATTAATTAATTGAATCATTTTATTGTACCCAAATAAAAACAAAAGACCCCCTCAGTATAAATTAAAATATATAATCTTTTAAAACAACAACACATGAAAAACATGAATCTTCTATTGCCAAAAACCTCTATTTATGTGCTTTTAGCATTGGTATCATTTTGTTATAACACAAAAGCACAACCAACCTTGACCTTAACACCTGTTATCAATACAGGCTTAAGCTCGCCTATTCAATTTGTCAATGCGGCTGATGGAACGAATCGAATTTTTATTGTTCAGAAAGAGGGAACAATAAGGTTGTACGACCCAAACTATAATTTTATAAGCAATTTTTTAACCGTTACAAGCATCAGTACATCGGGCGAACAAGGTTTGTTGAGTTTAGTATTTCATCCAGATTACGAAACAAATGGTTTTTTCTTTGTCTATTATGCCAATGCAAGTGGTGATTTAGAAATTTCCCGTTATCATGTCAGCAGCGATCCTAATTTCGGTGATGCTGCTACACGGGTTATTGTACTCACGATTCCACACCCAACCAATACCAATCACAATGGTGGGGAATTGCATTTTGGCAGCGATGGCTTTTTGTATGTGTCAACTGGAGATGGCGGTGGTGGCGGCGATGTGCCTAATAATGCTCAAAATACAAGCGTTTTATTAGGTAAAATACTGCGATTAGCGGTTAATACCAGTTTAACAACACCGTATTACAGCATTCCGGCGGGTAATCCTTACAGTAATGAAATATACGCATTGGGCTTGCGCAATCCTTTCCGTTGGAGTTTTGACCGACTCACCAATGATATGTGGATTGGCGATGTGGGACAAGACAGTTATGAAGAAATTAATTATCGGGCAGCCGCATCCACATTGGGTGCCAATTATGGTTGGCGATGTTATGAAGGCGATGAAACCTTTAATACAAGCGGTTGTGGCGATAGATCCAATTATGTTTTTCCTGTTTACAATTATCCCACTCAAAATCCTGCGGCTTCTATTGTGGGTGGTGTCGTCTATCGGGGTGCAACTTATCCAGCTTTACAAGGCTACTATGTGAGTGCTGATTTTTATACTGGCAACCTCTATTTAGTCGCGCCAAATGGTGTTGGTGGATGGACAACAACCATTCAATCCGCCGTTCAAACCACTCTTGCAGATTTTGGTGAAACAGAAAATGGTGAATTATATGCGGTTTCGCTTTCCAGCAATGCGGTTTATCGCATCACAGCCAGCGGCACTGTGCCTTTAACATTGATTGATTTTAACGCTTATGCAAAAGATAAAATAACAGCTTTAGATTGGCAAACAAGTTCTGAAAATAATGTCGCACAATTTGATGTTGAATACAGCTCAAACGGCAAGACATTCACAAAAGTAGGCACCCTAAAAGCACTAAATAAACCAACGGGCGCACATTATACATTTGAACATACGCCCACTGAACCCCTCAGTAATTTATTGTATCGTTTGAAAATGATAGATAGGGCGGGTGATTTTACTTATTCTAAAACAATAAGCGTTGTTTTTAATGAATATAATAAAGATGATTTTATTTATCCATCCATAGTAAATAATAAAGTTCTAAATTTCTCACTCTTAGAATCCTTTAATACTTTAGAAATCATAAATATAAACGGCACTATTGTATATCAACAAAACATGGAAGGCAAAATAGGACGTTTTGATATGGCTATAAAAAACATTCCGACGGGTACTTATTTTGTTCGATTAAAAAGTCAAACAAAAAATAGGGTTCAAAAAATCTTTGTCCTTTAATAAGGACGGGCAAAATAAAATAACCATAAATGACACTTCAAGAACTTCAAGGATTCATCTCCGCTAATAAAACGCAAGAAGCCATCGCCATCATGGCAAAAGCAATCGGTGACAAAAACACCCAATTGCGTGACGACCTTGTGATGCTCAGTTCGCAAATATCACGGAACGAAACGCTTTTTATGCGTGGGCTGGTAAAAACAGATGATTATACGATGTCTGGAGCGCAATCCATACGCGCTATTTTAGCCATTCTTGAAGAAGTAAGTTTAGCAGGATATTTGGAAGACATGCCTTCTGACATTGCCGATGTTAATAAAAACGCCCCTGTTTTTGTAGAAAAAAGAACAAAAATTCAGTTTTTGGCTGCCAATCCCATTGATACCTCAAAATTGGAATTGGAAAGAGAATACATCGAGATAAGAAAAATATTCAAACAACACTACAGCGAATTTGTACTCGTCGAAGCGTTTGATGTCACCCTTGAAACGTTTTTTGAAGCCATCTTTCAAGAAAAAGCGCAGATTGTTCAGTTTTCAGGTATGGCAGACGTGACAGGATTGATACTCAATCGCAAAGATGGCACGTGTCATCCCGTCTCTTATGAGTATTTGGCAGCGACTTTTAAGCTCTTTCGCAACCATGTGGAATGTGTTTTTATCAATACCATGTATTCTGATATTTTTGCAAAAGTCGTGTCTCGATTCATTCCTTATGCGATTGGTATCAAAGACACGATTTCAGATATTGAAGCCATCACTTTTGCAGGCGGTTTTTATACGGCTCTGGCATTCGAGAAAAACTACCTCAAAGCCTTCAATCAAGGTAAAGATTTATTGATTCAAACAAGAATACAAACACTAGAGTCAGAAATACCACGCTCTTATGGCATCACAAACACAACCCTAACAGATACCGAGAAAATGACAGAATTGAAAAAGATACCTTATGTGCTGTTTATGAACGGCATAGCGGCAGATGAAGATGATACCACGCCTGATGATTTTCCACAACTGACGAATGACCACAAAATAAAAGGAAAGAAGACCCCTCAGTAATGACAATTTATCAAAGACTATAAATCAGACAAAAACATGAATGAACCTTGGATTGACAGATGGAATG
>JAYVFS010000177.1:0-36158 GCA_043772905.1 Saprospiraceae bacterium
GCCTCTTGTGCGGTGATTTGAGGAACTTGTTTCATAATTTTGAATAACGAATTTATGTATTTGGAAAGTGAGACACGAATTTCACAAATTCCACGAATTAAAATGATTTGTGATTAGACATCAAAAAACACGGTTTCATTGTCGCCTTGCATAATGATGTTAAAAGTATAAATTGTTTGCCCACTTTTGTCCGTTTTTTCGGCAATAAGTGTATTTCGGCGTTCTTCGGGAACACTTTGCAGCACTTCATCGGTTTCATTGGCTGCCGTTTCATCTGAAAAATACAGACGTGTATAAGCATGAACCAACAGACCACGCATGAGAATAATGACGCTGATATGCGGTGCTTGACCGTCAACCGATTGCGGTTTGATGGTGTTAAAAATAAAACGGCTTTTAGCATCTGTACCTGTTCCAACACGTCCAATCGCTTTGATATCGGGTTGCCAAAATTCAATCATCGCATCAGAAATTGGCTCACCTTTGCCATCAATGACTTGTCCGACTATTTGAATATGATTCCCTATCTTGTCCTCACTCACCATATCGCCCGTAATGATGCTTTTGAAGTCGTAATTATACGGTTCAGGTGTTAAACTGTACGCAAAAAAAGGCCCGACGGTTTGTGACGGTGTTTGTAATAACTCACTCATTATCAATTGTTTAGCCCCTAACCCCAAAGGGGAATGAGAGGAGTACTAAAATTATGTTTTCAAAAATTCCCCCGTTGGGGGTTAGGTGGCTTAAACCCCAAACGGATTCGCTTGATCCCCCCTCAGTACAATGTCAAATTCATAGCCCAAAGCGAAGTTCGGCTCAGTCAAATCGAGTGTAAATTTAGAAATCATAGACTCCCGATTCTTTTCAGGAATACCCAAATAAATCGGGTCATACTGCAAAAGAGGGTCGCCCGGAAAATACATCTGCGTCACCAAACGGCTTGATATATTGGGACCAAACAATGAAAAATGTATGTGATTGGGTCGCCAAGCATTGTGGTGATTACCCCACGGATATGCACCTGGTTTGATGCTGTAAAATTTATAACGCCCTTCATCATCCGTCAAAGTTCTGCCGCCGCCTAAGAAATTAGGGTCAAGCGGTGCATCGTGTTGGTCAACTTTGTGGATATACCGTCCACACGCATTGGCTTGCCAAACTTCGACAAGGGTATTGCGAATCGGCTGCCCGTGTTGGTCTAATATCCGTCCTGCGACAACGATGCGTTCGCCAATCGGTTCGCCATTTTTGCACCCATTTTTAGTCAAATCATTGTCCAAAGGGCTGATGCTGTCTAAGCCAAAAACAGGTCCTGTACGCTCTGATAAATTCGCTTTTATCGGCAGCAACTCCCGTTTAGGCGCACGATGAATCGTTGATTTGTATTCGGGATAGAGGTACGAAGGATGTACCGACCAGTCTCTTTTGTCCATAACGGTTAATGATGAATTATGAATGATAAATGATGAATTTTAGAAGTTGTCATTTTAGAATTCTTATTGAAAATCAATTGGTTATGAGGATTTAATCTTAGGAAGATTTAAAATCTTCCTAAGATTGTACCCCCTCAGTATTTCAATTATTTTCCATTTCCGCATATACTTTCTTAGCAATTTTATAAGCAATATTGGAAACAGGCACACCCGCATAAACGCTGATATGCAGCAAAACTTCCTTGATATCCGCTATCGTTGCACCTGTGTTTTTAGTCGCTCTGATGTGCATTGCCACCTCTTCGTCATGTCCCAAAGTTGCTAAAACGGCAATGGTAATCATGCTTCTTTCGCGTTTTGTCAAGTTGGGACGTGACCAAACAGCACCCCAAGCACTGTTCGTAATATACTCTTGAAAGTCCTTATCGAAGTCCGTTTTGTTTGCCTCTGCTCTGTCCACATGTGCATTGCCGAGCACTGAACGGCGTGTTTTCATGCCCAGTTCGTACAAACTCAAAGGTGTATCAAAAACAAATTCTATTATATGTTTAGAAATAATGTGCGGGGCTTCGACACAAGGAATATGCCCTACGCCATCAACAAGAATATATTTTGCATTAGGAATCGCATCTGCCATAGATTTCACCAATTCAGGCGGCGTTGAACCATCAACACTACCTGCAAAACAGAGTGTCGGTGTCTGAATATTCGGTATGCCCGCCCTCAAATCATTGTCTCGAATCGCTGCACAAGCCGTCAAATAACCGTCAAGCGGTGAGTTTGTGAGCATATTTTGATAACCCAACAATTCATTGTGACGGTTTTGATGAAAATTTTGAGAAAACCATACTTTCATCACCCCCTCAGTAATTGAGGCAATGCCTTCGGTTTTCACCTTATTTATACGTGTATTCCAACTTTCATCAGTGCCAATTTTAGGTGCGGTGTTGCTCAAAACCAATTTTTCCAACCGTTCCGCATGATGCACTGCCAAATATTGACCAATAATGCCACCAATTGACAAGCCGATGACCACTGCTTTTTTGATGTTCAAAGCGTCCATCAAGCCCAAAACATCGTTGGCATAATCGGCTATTGAGGTCGTTTCCGTTGAAAGACTTGATAAGCCATGCCCTTGTTTGTCGAAGCGGAGGATATTGCCATAAGGTTTTAAATCAACCACAACATCGTTCCAAATCCGAAAGTCTGTGCCGAGTGAATTGATAAACAAAAACGTTGTATCGTGTTGATTATCAATGTATTCGTAGTGAATTATTGCATTATTTATTTTTAGAAAAGTCATTTTTATATTTTTTTAGACACGAATTTCACAAATTAACACGAATTCATTTTGTTTAAACTTAGAAAATAATTCGTGCTAATTTGTGAAATTCGTGTCTTTAAACCTCTTTCAACCCCACATAATTCTCCGCAATCGAACAAGCCGCCGCCTTTGACAAACGAATATAATCAAACTTTGCTTTTTGCAATTGCATGGTGTAAGAACCGTGTTCGTCTTGTTTATGAAACAATGTGGTCATAAAATTAGAAAAATCTTGCGCTCGCCATACACGTCGTAAGCAGTCTTGTGAGTACGTTTCCAACAAATCATTTTTGCCTGTTTCAAACCATTGAATCAAGGCTTTTGATAGAAAACGAATGTCGGCAACGGCTAAATTCAAGCCTTTTCCACCTGTTGGCGGTACGATGTGGGCGGCATCTCCTGCCAAAAACAGTTTGCCGTGCTGCATATTGTCAATCATAAAACTACGCATAGGCGTGATACTTTTTTCAAAAATTTCTCCTCGATTGACTTTAAAACCCTTGCCATCGCTTAAACGAATGTCCAATTCGTCCCAAATGCGTTCATCAGACCAATTTTCGATATTGTCATCATTGGACACTTGCAAATACAAACGGCTGATTCCTTGCGACCGCAAACTCAATAAAGCAAAGCCATTTTGATGATAAGAATAAATCAATTCCTTAGAAGCGGGCGGTGCATAAGCCAAAATACCCAACCATGAAAACGGGTATTCAATCTGAAATTCATTATACGAATCCTTTGGCAAGTGCTTGCGCCCGATGCCATGAAAACCGTCACATGCGGCTACAAAATCACAATTTATGACCTTTTCAATACCATTTTCACTATAAAAAATGCTTGGATTATCTGTTTCAATACCTTCAATACGGCTTGCGTGGCACTCAAACTTTATGGGGATGCCGCGTTGTTCACACGCCTCAATCATGTCTTTGACGATTTCTTGTTGACCATAAATTGTAATGTGTCGTCCGCTGGTATGTTCATCAAAAGGAATATGAATTTTTTCATTATTGAAGCTCATATACACGCCATGATGTGCTTCGCCGTCGCGTTGCATCCGTTCACCAACGCCCAATTCGTTGAACAAATCCACTGAATTTTGCTCCAAAAGACCTGCCCGAACACGGCTGATGACGTATTCTTTATTTCTATTTTCTAAAATCATAGAGCTGATACCTGCCTTTTGGAGTATTAAAGCAAGCGTCAAACCTGCGGGACCTGCACCGATGATGCCAACTTGAATCTTTGTCATATTTTGAATCTTAATTTTTGTATTCGCTTTTTTTGTCATTCTGAACGAAGTCAAAGAATCTGTTTTTACTGTTTATTCAGATTCTTTCACTTCGTTCAGAATGACAAAAAACGTGTTCCAAAGGTCTAAAATACTGAGGGGGTGGTGTTGGATATTTCTTTAAAATAATTGTACAAATAGAACATGATGTTTGATGTAAATAGAATGAAAAATTGGATATTTGCTATGTTAGAATAATTGGGTTGCATAATAGTATAATAGGGCTACACCCTATCCTAATAAATCTCGCCCTTTCAGGGCTATGATTTCATAAAAAAAGCTCTGAAAGAGCGATATGTGTTAGAATAGGGTCTAGCCCTATAAACTAAATATAAAATTGTAAATTTAAAACATGCTCAATTCAAAAAATACATTTATTAAGTACGACGGTTTATATGGCGACAATGACACCGCAAACTTACCCGATTTCGTTCATTGTGAAATGCTTGAATCGAGGAGTAAAACCTATAATTGGGAAATCAAACAGCATTTGCACACGCATTTGTATCAGATTTTTTTGATTGAAACGGGCGAAGGTGTATTGAATTATAATAATGATAAAATCACGTTTCATGCGCCTTGCATTTTTACAATACCCGCCAATCATTTGCATGGTTTTAGTTTTCATACAGCGTCGGACGGTCGGGTGATAACGTTGTCCGATTCGTTTGTCGAAACGCTTTTTAAGACCTCGCCAAAGGTTGTTTTGGAACTGAATCGGTTGGGACATATCCCTATTTTACCAGAAGAAGAAGCGCATTTTGGCAGCCTTATTCGCATTATTGATCGCATTTCAAAGGAATTGTACGAGGATTTTGAAGAAAAACAAATCGCTTTACAAGCCTATTTGAGCATCTTATTTGTTGAGGTTTTTCGCTTTGCGAAACAACGAGAAGAACTGTTTTTAAAGAGTGACAATCGGCAATTGAAGTATTTTCAAGATTTTCAAAAAAACATCAAAAAGTCTAATTCTGCCTTGAAAACAGTGACAGAATACGCCAAAGAACTGAATATTACGACCGTTCACCTGAATCGGATATGTCAATCGGTTGCTCAAAAACCAGCTTTGGCATTGGCACAAGCGCATATTTTAGCGGAAGCGGAAAAGTATTTGATGCATACTTCTTATACGATTACAGAGGTTTCATATATGCTCGATTTTAATGATCCTGCCTATTTTTCACGCTTTTTTAAAAAGCATAAAGGCATGTCACCAAAGGAATTTAGAGAGGCTGACACGAATTTCACAAATTACACGAATTGATTTTTCTAATTTCATAATGATTTGGATATGCAAAACCATAAAATACTTTCATTTTAATTTCGTGTAATTTGTGTAATTCGTGTCAGCCCTAAATCGTTACTCAATCTTCTTCAATAATTTTTACATCCCATGCCCCTAAGTTCATAGTCGTATTTTGTGCAACAGCACTATTTGACAACAATTCTTTACCCTTTTTATGCGGATAAATGACGGTATTTTGATTAGCGGAATAGTTGAAATAGTAGTGAATTTTTTTACCATTTTGATTAACACCTGTTTTGGTAATCAATGGATAATGTAGTTGATTATCAACGCCCCATACATTCGCTTTTTCAAGGGCTTCTTTCAATATTTTTTCAGTCAAAGCGGCACTTGTCATGCAGCCGATATAGGTTGCAACGCCTTTTCCGTAGGTATTTTGCGTAATTGCGGCATATTTTCCCCAAACAGGATGGTCGTAATAGGCTAAAACCTTAGCAGTTGTCCCGCTTTTATCGGGATGTTCCATAGGCGTGATGAGTTCCATCCAAGTATGCACTTTATTGTCCGCCACGCCTACTTTATAAGGGTCGTTTTTCAACGACACATTTTTAGGAATCGTAAATTGACTGTAAGAAATGCCACAGGCTTCGTTGATAATACCGGGCTGAACGGTGCTTCTTACCTTGACATTTTCATCAGAAAAGCCACTTTTGAAAGTATAAACAACGTGCCCACCATTTTTGACAAAGAGATTGAGTTTGTTCAATAAGTCATCAGAAGCGGCATAAAGTGCAGGAACGATAAGGAGTTTGTATTGATTGAAGTCATTTACTGTGCTTGCATCCCGATTTTTCGGGGAGGGGTCTATAAAATCCGTTCCGACATTCATTTTGTACAACGCATCGTAGAGAGGACGTAAAATATCGTTGTAGTTTTCCTTTGCACCCCACCCGAAGCTGAACGCATTGAAAGCCGTTAATGCTTCGTTGCTGAAAAGGATGGCGACATCGTTTTTCTTTTTCAGATTGATGAGTTTATCGCTCAATCGGTCAAAGTCTTTGCCGATGGTTTGCGCTTCTAAATACGTCGGATTGGGTTCAAAATCGTGGCTTAACAAGCCTTTCCAATACGTTTCTGCCGAATTGTGTATCGAATGCCAATGCCAATAAGACACCATATTCGCACCCGAAGCTAAGTGACTGAACGCTTGCAAACGCAACTGATTGGGATAAGGCACCCACTGCGGAAAACCCTGTGCTTCGGTTTCAATAACAAAATAATTTTTACCACCTTTCATAGACCGTGCCACATCGCCACCGAATGAAATTTCAATACCTGTCAAATCATCTTGGGTGTTGTGGTAAATATCCACACCTGCAATATCTAAGACTTTACTGGCTGCAAAATGATCGACATCGGGCTGAATACCGTAGGAAAAACCCCGCCATTCAAAATCAAAATTTTGAGTAACGAACTGGTTCGGTTTGCTGTATTCTTTGACAAGAGAAACCTGCCAAGCGAGGTAATCTGTGACCAATTGCCTTTGAAATTTAGCAAATTCAGCATTTAAACTCGCATTGATAGAACCAACTGTAGAAGGAAAATCATCCCAATTATTAATTCGATTACTCCAATAATCTAAACCAAAGGCTTTGTTGACTGCGTCCAAAGTCTTGAATTTGGCTTGCATATATTGGACAAATTTCTTCTGCACATTTTCGCCTGATGTCTGGTAAGACTTCGTTTCATTATCCACTTGATAGCCAATAATGGCAGGATGGTCTTTGACGTGTTCCATGATTTTGCGAATCACTCGCTCGGCATGAAAACGAAAATGCTCGTTTGTAATGTCCATATTTTGACGTGCGCCATAAAGCCTTTGACCTTGCGGAGTCGTCGCCAATACTGAGGGGTATTTTTTGACCAACCACGTCGGCACAGCATAAGTCGGTGTACCAATGATGACTTTTATACCGCCTCTGTGCATCGCATCTAACACTCTGTCAATGTGCGAAAAATCGAAAATATTGTCTTGTGGTTCAACGGTACTCCATGTTGATTCGGCGATACGCACGACATTTATGCCTGTTTCGCGCATCATCGCTACGTCTTTTTCAAGCCTTTCATAAGGCATGTACTCGTCGTAGTAGGCGACTCCGAAAAGCAGTTTTTCTTGTGTATTTTGGCTTTTTGCGATAAAAGGTAGGACAGTGAGAAAGAGTATTTTTATGATATTTTTCATTTTATGTATTTTTTAAAACACCTAGCCTCATAGAGCACATAGCCTTTTTGTAATTCTTTAAGAAACAAAAAGGCTATGTGCTCTATGAGGCTATGTGTTAAACCAACTTATTCCTTTTTACCTTCAAAGTTCATACCCATCGCTTCCATTTTCATACCCGTTACTTTTTTAGCATCGTCTCGGATAAATTGAATGGTTGCTCTGCCACTTGCATCGAATTTGTCGGGCGTATCCATAGGGCTTACTTCACCGGCTTGACCACCTGCGTCCATAATGACTTTGCCGTCTTTCACACTGATTCCGATGTATTCAAAAGGCAGACCTTGCATTTTATATTTCCCAATATAATCCGCCAAACTGGTTTTGACGGTTTCAAGAGGCTTTACTGTGGTTTCTGTTTCAGCCGTTTTAAATTCTATACCTGTTACGACCATCAAGGAACGACCTTCGGATTTAGGGTTTACGAATACAAAATACACATCGTGCAAACCTTCCGTTGGCGCAATATTGATGCGTACGGGTTTGCCACCAAAACCACCCGCATCAGAGGGTTCAATGAATGCCGATTCGCCAATAAGTTGACCTTTGGGCGAATCTAAATGCAGTTCTATTTTACCGCCTGCCGCATTTAATTGAGCAATAGGTGTTGCCGCAGTTATGTCAACATAAGCAATAAATGCTAAATCCGTCTTGTTCAAAACCATATAAGCCCCTGATTTTGTTGGAATACAAAAGGCATTGCCGCCAAAACTCATTTTATTAATGTCTTCATATTTATCAAAACTATGTGGCGGTACTTTGGCATTTCGTAGTGTGTAAGTCTGTTCAGAAGCCAAGGACGGAATACCATTTGCACCTTGATCTTCATAAGCAGCTCTTAATATATAGGTGCCATATCCTTTGTCTTTTGCAGATACTTTTGATGTGAAACTGCCTTTTGTGGGCAATGATTTATCTGCGCTTTCATTTGAAAGGCTTAAAATATACTTCGTCATTTCAGCAGCATCTTCTGTGGATAGTTGTGGATGTCCTGCCATCGGCACTTCACCCCAAACACCACTGCCACCTGCGATGATTTTTTTCGTCAACGACTCCATAGCCGTTTTACTACCATTGTATTTTTTCGCTACATCGACGTAAGAGGGTCCAATTGACTTTTTATCCTTCGCATGACAAGCCTTGCAATCGCCTGCTTCAATCAATTTCAAACCTTTGATTTTCGTGTCAGCAGAACGGTGTCCTTGTGCAATTTCTATTTTATCAAAACCTTCGGGCAAATAGTCAATTTTTACAGAAACTTGGTCGGGAGAAATGCGCCCATCGGCTAAACTGCCATCTTCTTTATCGGTGACTTTTACCTCATAATCAAAGGATTTATTAGGAAAATAGAAAGATTTATTGCCTTTGGCAATATCAAAACTTAAAACAGGTGGTTCATTACCTGCCGAAATTTCCATGGATTGCGTACTCACACCACCTTTGCCATCTGTCACCGTCAAAGTCGCTTGATAAACTCCTGCTTTTGTTAATACCATGCGGGCATCAGCTTGTTTTATGGTCTTTTTAAACCCTTTTATATCTTTTGAAACAACTGTCCAATCATAAGTCAACACATCGTTATCAGGGTCTTTTGTACCCTTTGATGTTAGATTTATACTGAGGGGTATCGAACCACCCAACTTATCAGCCGCCATTTCTAACTGCGGTTTGCGGTTGCCACCATTGTATTCAATCCGTATCAAACGGGCATCGTCATTGGCTGTAAACCAACCTGAACCGTATTCGAGCATATATAAATCGCCGTTGTCGGCAAATTCCATATCCATCGGATTGCTGAATTTATAGCTCGGCATGAAGCGTTCCATGGATTTATAATTGCCCTCTTTATCCATCGTCACCGCCATAATCCAACCACGCATCCATTCATATTCTAAAAATTTGCCGTCATAATATTTTGGAAAAGCACGTTCTGCTTTTTTAAAATCATCGCTGTAAAAAACAGGTCCTGCCATCGCATTACGTCCACCACCACCGACCAATGGAAACTCTTTTGACTCGCCATAAGGATACCAAACAAAGGCATTTTGGGCAGGCGGCAATTCCGTCAAACCTGTGTTATTTGGCGACGTATTAATCGGTTTTTCAGGATTCCATTTTTCCAATGATTTTGAATTGGCAAAATCATATTTAAAATAGGCTCTGTTATCCCCTACAAAATGAGGCCAGCCAAAATTTCCTGCTTTACGGGCTTGTCCTACTTCGTCAAGTCCTTCCGAACCTCTCGTTGGGTCTGGTTTGCTCGCATCGGGACCGACTTCGCCCCAATACAAATAACCTGTTTTTTTGTCAATTGAAATGCGGTAAGGGTTGCGATGTCCCATTGTATAAATTTCAGGACGGGTTTTCCCCCCGTCCCCCGAAGGGGGTGGATTAGAAGCCGTCCAAACTCCCCCTTTGGGGGCTGGGGGGCTGAAAAGATTACCGTCAGGAATCGAATACCCCCCCTCAGTATTTGGCTTAATCCTGATGATTTTACCTCGTAAATCGTTGGTATTTGCCGACGACTTTTGAGCGTCCCATGACTCTCTGCCTTGTCTTTCATCGCTTGGACTGTAACCACTTGAACCGTGCGGATTGGTATTGTCACCTATTGACAAATAGAGACTACCTGTTTTATCCCATGCAATTGAGCCGCCTGTGTGACAACATTCTTCACGCTGTGTTTCTACTCTTAGCATCTCTTTTTCAGAACTCAAATCCAATTCATCGCCTTTCATTGTAAATCGTGAAAGCTGATTGTACGAGCCTTTGGTTGACGAATAATACATGTAAATCCAATGGTTTTGAGCAAAATTCGGGTCTTTATTTAAGCCCATCAATCCGTCTTCGGCTTCTGATTCTTTGCCTTCTTTGCTCACATATTTATGACTGACGGGTATTGTCGCTATTGTTTTTATTTCTTTTGTTTTGACATTGTACAACCTAACGTCACCATGTCTTTGGATGAAAAGCACACGTTGAGGGTCTAACAAACTCAATTCAATCGGTTCGTCCAATTTTTCAAGTAAAACAACTTTTGAAAAACGATTTTCTTCGGGACGTGATTTTGAATAATCCAAAGGTTTAGGATTCGGACCACCCGCCACGTAATTTAAACCTGCCCAAAGGTGATTTAAAAACAACGTCTCTGAAAACGTCTCGTCTGTATGACCCATGGCGGTATAAAATGAACGCCCGCCGTCAAACTCTTGGTACCAACTCATGGGGTGATAATCGGGATTTTTACCGCCTTGATAGGATTTTTCATCAATCGTCAATAAGACATTGATTTTAGGTGAGATATTTCTGAAACTGTAAAACTCATCTGTCCTTTCAAATTGGTCGGGCATACCTTGTGTTCCCCAATGATTTTTGGCAACAACACTGTATTTACCCTTTTGAACATTGCTCGGCGTTGACGGATGGTCTAAAAAATAGGCCCCTGCCAACTGACCATACCATGCCCAATCATATTCGCAGTCTGTCGCTGAATGAATGCCGACATAGCCGCCGCCTGCTTGAATATAGCGTTCAAAAACGCTTTGTTGTTCGTCATTCAAGACATTACCCGTTGTGTTTAGAAAAACAACGGCATTGTATTTTGACAATTCTTTTTGATTGAAAAGCGTGGCATCTTCTGTGAAATTCACGCTAAAACCCTTGTCTTTTGACATTTTGGTTAGCGCAACTATACCTGCACCTATTGAAGCATGTCTGAACGCTTCTGTTTTGCTAAAAACGAGGACGTTGATTTTAGCTGTTTGTGCCGCCGTTTGTGCGACATTTACAAGACAAAAAAAAGCGACTAAAAACGCCCCTTTTGCTTTGTCGAATAGTTTAGTATTTGATTTCATATTCTTGTTGTTTAGTAATTTTATCTATAAATTCAAAGAATCCGTTAGGATTCGCACGGTTGTAAAATAAAAACACCCCGTTTGTCTCCGAATCCGTTAGGATTCATACGGTTGTAGCGGTTTTATTAACGTGCGAATCCTAACGGATTCGGGAAAAATATACGTTCATTTTTTCTACAAACGTGTCAATCCTAACGGATTTATAAGATTTACCCCCTCAGTATTTCTAAGGTTTTAGGCTGTTTTCTTAGTGAAAACCAATTTTCTTCAAGCCTTCATGGCTTATTTCAATAGCCTCAAAAGGTTTCATATCAAAAGTCGCATCTTGTTCAACGAGGTAATATTTCATGCCTGAAAGACTTTTTTTGGCAAGAATTCTAGCAAAATCAATTGTACCATTGCCAACAGGTGCGAACCGACCTTGAGTGTCCATATCCTTCACATGCCAAATTTTGAACCGACCCGGATATTTTTCAAAATAAGCCACAGGGTCGGCACCTGCTTTTGTCACCCAATATAAATCCATTTGAAAATTGACATATTTTGGGTCAACTTTACTCATGAAATACTCAATTGGTACAATGCCTTTTGCATTCTTTTTAAATTCAAAATCGTGGTTGTGATAGAGTAATTGTAAGCCGGCATCGTGACATTTTTTGCCAACTGTATTTAGGAAATTGACGACAAAATCAAGGTCATCGTCCATACCCATCGTACGGGTTGCGGCATCGAATTTAAAATGCCCCATAGGTGGAACAGGAATGACAAAATACTTGAAACCCGCTGCTTTGACATCTGCAATCATTGCATCAGCATTGTCCAAAGTGGCTGTGCCTTGATGCGTACTGATGGGGTTTAAGCCCAAACTTTGTGCATAGGTTTTAAATTCTATGGGAGTCATGCCATAAAATTTGCCCTTGTCATAGCCCGCAGATTCAATGTTTTTGTAGCCCAAATCAGCTACTTTTTTGAGACTTGCCTTCGGGTCAGTCTTCATGTCGTCACGGATGGTATAAAGAGCCAATCCGCCGTATTTGTTGCTGCATGAACTTAGAAAAAAAAGAGCCATTGCGAGGCATAGAAACCTTGATTTGTTTTTCATTATTGAAATTTGAATTATTGAAAATTTTTGAATTTAATTCTTATTGTCCGATTTTAGGACAATAATAGAGTTAAGATTTTGAATCACCAAATTTTCTCTTACTTTTGCTCAAAATATTTTTATTATATATGGAACAAAAGATTAAAAGCGAAACAAACGGTATATTAGACCTCATTGAACAAAGTATCCCACAGCTCTCAATAGATTGTGTCATTTTTGGATTCCATGACAATGAGCTCAAAGTTCTACTTTCCAAATACACCAAGTTAGAATTATGGGGCTTGCAAGGTGGGTATGTGTTGCAAAATGAAGACATTGACTCGGCAGCCCAACGCATTTTAGAAGAAAGAACGGGTTTAGACGCCATTTTTTTAAAGCAGTTTTACACTTTCGGAAAAGCCAATCGTCCAACTTTTGATGCTCTAAAACAAGTTTTTGAGGAGTTATACATTGATATTGAAGATGTGCCTTTTTTCAGACAACGGTTTGTCTCGATTGGCTACTATTCGTTGGTGGATTTCACTAAAGTAACGCCAAAAGTGGGTCTATTCGCCGAACGTAGTGAGTGGTTTGACATACACAACTTGCCGCCTTTGGTATTCGACCATGCCGAAATGGTAAAAAAAGCCTTAGAAACGATGCGCCATTCCTTGGATTATCATTTAGTTGGTTTCAATCTTTTGCCCGAAACCTTTACCATGAAAGAATTACAGCATCTGTACGAGACTATTTTAGGCGAACAGTTGCGGCGTAATAATTTCCAAGAAAAAATGCTCAACATGAATATTTTGGAACGGCTTGAAAAGCAATTTACAGGTAAGGCACATAAAGCACCTTACCTGTATAGGTATAAAAAGGATGTTTAATCGGTTATTTCCCTTTTTTCAAAATTACCACAGGACCTAACAAACCCGAAGGCAAAAGTGGCTCTTGTCCGCTATAAAAAGGCATGGTAGTAAATGTCAATTTTGTTTTCACATCGGGTTGTGCATCGCCGATTAAGCGGTTGACCCACAGGTTTGTCACCTTGATTTCTAAGGTATTGTCACCTGTTTTGACCCCCTCAGTAATATTCACTTTAAAAGGCGTTTTCCAAACTGTGCCTTGTGATTTGCCATTAAGAATGACTTCCGCTATGTTTTGCACGTCTCCTAAATCCATTTCGTAGGTTGCACCTTTTTCCAAAGTTGGCATTTTGAAAGTATTTTGATAAGTCGCTGTACCTGAAAAATATTTGATACCCCCCTCAGTATTTTCAGTAAAAGAAGTCAATTTATCAAACGTTGCGCTCTTTGGTGCGCCGCGTCCTTCTTGAAAATTAACCGTCCAAGTGCCGTTAATATCCAAGACTTTTTGCTCTATTGCTTTTGGCAAAGTGAAAGTATTAACGAGTGATCTTTCTTTAAAAATAATGAAATACGCCTCCCATGACTCGAAATGCAAAGGAATTATGGTGCGTCCATCTTTGATTTCGTAAGATACTTTTTCCGTTTTGCCTGTTTGTGGATGCCATAAAACAGGGATTGCGCCCGATACTCTGAAACTGATTTCAGCATCATTTGTATTTGCGCTGCGATTATCTAACCAATAGATGTGTTCAACTTTCGTTTTACGATGCACATAAAGGATTTTTTCTTTGGCATTTTTGATGATGACATCTTCTTCAATTTTAGACCCCCTCAGTATATCTACAAAGTTTTGGGTTTCGAGTTTTGAGTTTTGGGTTGTACCCCAAATTTCGTTTACAATGGCTTGAAACTCCCCATCATTGTCGCTCATACTCGGTGACTTTACGGGCTTAATACCAGCTACTTTTGCACCCGCTTTCACCAATTCTTTTATCTTTTTCAAAACAGATAAAGTCATGTTTTTAGCACTTTCATCTAAAATCAAAAGACTGTATGACGCACCGCTTGGCGCAACGATTTTACCATTTTTAACTTGCATCAATTTTAAAGCCGTTGAGTTGCAAAAGTCATATTCATAACCTTCAATATGGGGCAGTTTCTCCTTGAATTGCCATGTAATATTCGTGTTTTCGCCATAAAAATAAAAGACATCGGCGACAAATTGCCCTTGTTGCAAGAGGTAAGAACTTCTGCCCAAATAGTCCATCCACGCCTTTGCACCTGCGCCCGACCAAGTTTCTTGACGGGTAAAATACTGTCCAAATGGTCCGAGAGAAAAGCCTGGCATTTTATCATCAAGTGGCTGATGAACAGAGGTATGAATGACAAAACGATTCAAGCCCGAAGCCAATTCCAAGTCTGCTGTGCGTTTGAGTTTTTCGGGATGCCATGAATAGGCATTTTGTACAGAAGTCATAGACTCCGCCGCTACATAGGGTTTTCCGTAAATATGCGCCACCGAAGCCGCTTCCCGAATATCAGCTTCGCTGCGCACTTCTTCTTCCGTGCCGCCCGCCAAACTGCCCGGTGTCCACATCGCCGACATTGGAATATCGGCATTTCGTTTTACGTCCATGCCATCGGCTAAGTAAATGCGCTTATCTTCGTGGCTTTCTGTGTAGCGTTTCATACCGCGTTTGTGCAATTCTTCGCCAATCACATCGTAATGATTTTCGACAATCATTTCGCCAATGGTTTTGCGGAAATCCCAAAGGAATTTTTCACTGGCTTCTGTATTTTTAACGATACGACCCGCTAAAACAGGAATCCAGATTTTAATATCATAACCACGCCTTTTCTGAAATTCTGCTGGAAAATCCTTTGTCCAGTTCATGTGACCTGCTTCGTAACTGTCTAAAATCATATAACCCAAACCCTTTGCGCCCATCAAACCGCCTGTGGCATCTTTGTACATATCGAGGTAGGTATTGATGTATTTTCTAACGGCTGTTGCGTCCAATTTATCAACTTCCAAGCCTGTTGCTTCGGGCGAAGCAGGGTGATTTTGGCGACCAGTTGGTGAAAATCCGAGCCTTATTACTGTCCAATTACCTTCTGGTGCTGTCCAGTTTAAAGTGCCATCGGCAGTCATTTTTGACGTCAAATCGATGACCCCCTCAGTATTTATGGCATCAGCATTTTGAGGCATTACCGTTTTATTATTTTCTTTCCAAGGGGTAAAACCTGCTTTGTCTTCATATTGGTCAATGCGGTCTGTATTATACAATACAAATTCGGCAATATTAACCCCATCGGACTTTTCACCCATCGGATTGCCTCCCGCCATTGCTGCAAATATATTGATAGGCGGCGGTAAGGTTTTGTAAGCCATGCGCCAATATTTAGCCGTTGTGGTCGGAATACTCACCGTATTGAGTGGCACAATACTGCCCGATAATTGGGCAATTTCCTTAAACTCAACACCATCATCACTCACTTTTAAGGAGCGATTGAGCGGCACACCCTCAAATTCTGCCATCCCTGTTTGAATAGCTCCAGCGATTGAAAAGGCTTTAAAGGTTTGCGGCGTTTCAAATTCGTACTGAATCCACATATCTTCATTAACTTTCATTGGCGGTAAAAAAATGGGATTTGACAAACTGCCATCGGTCAAGTCTTTCACGTTAAAACTGCCGCCGCTTGAAATTACTTTAGGTTTTAAATCTGTAAAAACCACATCATTTTCGGGCAAACGAAAGGCAACAACTAAGGCATCTTGATAAAAAGGCGTTTGTTTGCCGACATATCCCCCTAGAAACGCAGCCGTATTAAGCGGTGCATCTTGAAATTTACCCAATACGTCAGAAGGTTGTGGCAATTTGCCGGAAAAGGCTTGACCACCTTTAATGCGTGTTTCTGTCCAAACATATTTTTTCATAGCGTCTTTGGGTTCAACCCACGGACCGCCTGTGACGCTCCAACCTGGCGAGCCCGCAATCGCCATCTCAAGCCCATTTTTGTCGGCCAATTCAGTGGTAAATTTGAAAGCGGCTTTCCAATCGGCATCCATAAACACCAATTTTTTAGGCACAACGACGGGCGTAAAAAGGTTGGCATCGAAGTTTTGAAAACCACCGATACCGACTTGTTTCATCCAATCTAAGTCCTTTTGGATACCGTTTTTGGTGATATTGCCGTTCATCCAATGCCACCACACGCGAGGCTTTGCGGCGTTGGGTGGTGTTTGGAAATTTTGTAACATTTGGTTTTGAGCATTGGCTATAAAAGCGGTGAACAACAGGCTCAAAGCGAGGTATTTCGTTTGATTTTTCATGATTGTATTTTTTGTAAAAAGACTTTTTGTTAGTATATTTGTCATTAAATTTTAAAAAAAATGACTATTTATAGTGTTTATGACCAAATTGCAGAATTGATTGCGAGCCTTCCACCCGCAAAGGTTTTAGCTTTGCGTCCGCCCCAGGAGGTCGTTAATCGCTTTGAATTTTTGGTTGAAAAATCAAAAAACAATCAACTGGATACAGATGAAAAAGACGAATTAGACCATTTCATTGTTTTAGAAAGACTCATTCGTTTATCTAAAATCCGTGCAAAAGGTTCTATGGCATGAGCCATTACCTATCCAATAAACTTAAAGAATTAGTACCTAAACGAGCTAATTTTCGCTGCGAATACTGCCGTTTGAGTGCAGAATTTTCTTACTTTCCATTTCACATAGAACATATAATTAGCCTCAAACATGGAGGTAAAACAATCTCTCTAAACCTTGCTTATGCTTGCCCACTTTGTAATATTAAAAAAGGCTCTGATATTGCTACGTTCTTAAATAATCCTGATGTTCTTATTCGTTTTTTTAATCCAAGAATAGACAATTGGAATGACCATTTTAACATTGAGGAAACAGGTTTAATTGCCGCCAAGACACCTATTGGCGAAGCCACAATCAAAATATTCAATTTCATCACCCCGATTCAATTATTGAACGGGCTGAAATGATTCGTTTTGATAGTTTTTAAGCGTTTCTTGCAATTTCATCGCAAAAAACAACCCTAAAAAGGCTAAACTGGACGATACCCACAAAAAAGCAGAAGGCGCAACCTTATCTGACAAGACACCTGCCAATGCGGGAACGAGGACACCACCGACGATTTCTCCAACACCCATTATCAAACCCATCGCTTTGGCTCTCAAATGCGTGGGAACGGCTTCGGAAGGTATTACTGCCGCTACCATCGCTAAACAACCCATCATAAAATATGTGATAAACATGGCGGGTAAGTGAAATGCCGTTCCAGCTAAGAAATAGACAGCAAAAGGATATAAAATGCCCAATGTCATAAAGATAAACATGACAGGTTTTCGCCCTATTCTATCAGACAGTCCTGGAACGATGATGGACGACAACAAACCTGAAACGCCTAAAAGTCCCATTGTTTTACCCATTTCATCGCCCGTCATACCTTGTACATTGACAAAATATTTTGAGATAAACGGCAAAGTGGCAAACCACCATCCGAACACGCAACACGCTAAGGGAATACCCCATTTGACATTATTATATGCCCATAATTCTGAAAAATTAGTCGTGGATTGCTCTTTTACACCTGTACTTTCGGCAGTAGATTTTTTAATATATCGCCAAGCCAAAAGTCCTAAAATAAGCCCTGGAACGCCTGCAATGTAAAAAGCATTGCGCCAACCCATGCTTTCCGCGATTTGTACTAAAATAACAGGTGCTAAAATTGACCCAAACAAAGCTGAACCCACGCCTTGTAAAATACCTGCATTCAACCCCAAACGTTTAGGAGAAGACTCGCGCTCTACAAAATTTTGTGCCAAGGGAATCACTGCACCTTCCGAAAAACCCATAACCAAACGTGCCAGAAATAATGTTGCAAAAGAAACGGCAACGCCTGACCAAAATGAGCATATTGAAAACGTAAAAACAGCGGCGATGAATACCATCTTCTTTTTATTGTTCGTTTCCGCCCAAGCCGTTGAAAAATAGCTCGAAAATGCCCATGCCAATGATAAAGCACCCGCCAAAAGACCGATGTGCGTGTCGCTCAATTGAAGGTCTTTGGCGACATAAGGTATCAAAAAGTTCAATGCCAAACGGTCAAAAAACAAACAGCCGAAAGTCAAAGCCATCAAAGCGACTAAGCCGTTTTCGTAGGTAAAAAGTCCTTTTTTCATCTTAAATTCTTGTTGTTTGACTTAATTAAAGTTCGTTTTTCGGTTCAAAATAGCTTTTATACTGAGGGGGTGCTTATAGCCCTTTATTCGCTTTTATGATTTTTTGATACTCATAATAACTTTGTTTTGGTGTGCGCTCTTGCGTTTGGAAATCAACATAAATCAAACCCAAACGTTTGGTATAACCTGCTACCCATTCAAAATTGTCCCAACCACTCCAAACCATGTAACCATTTACATTTGCGCCTTCTTTTTTAGCTTTCAGCGTCGCAGCAATATGGCGTTTGATATAATCGGCACGCATCGGGTCATTGATTTTATTGTCTATTTTCACATCTTCATGCTTAAAACCTGTTCCGTTTTCAGTGATATAGACCTTTGGGTTGTCATAATCTGTTTTCAAACGCATCAATATTTTGTAGAGATATTCAGGCATAACAGGCCCCACATTTGACTTCACGGAATCGGGATTGTTGTCCAACCACTGTAAAGACATGGGCGTATCTTCTCCTTTTACTATAGCGGGTGCATAAAAATTAACGCCTAAGAAATCGGGTTTTTGGGCTGCGATAAACGCCATATCTTCTACACTTGGTTTGAAAGTCGGATTGTATTTAGCCAAAGAATCTAAAGCCATTTTAGGATAGTGACCTTTGTAAAGCGGGTCTAAAAACAAGCCGTTTATCAAAATGTCTTGAAATTTTGCGGCTTCTACATCGGCAGGTTTTGAAGCGTCCCATGGTGCAGCAGGGTTCAAATTGAGTACGATGCCGATTTCACCTTTTAGTTTGAAATCGTGGTAAATCTTTGTTATTTTAGCATTTGCCATCAATTGCCGATGCGCTTTTTGCATTTGACTCATATAAAATTCTTTACTGAGGGGGGCATCGTGTGGCGCAGTTGTCATATTTTCAACTAAAAAAAACTCAATATACGGCTCGTTGAAAGTGATAAAATGCTTCACTTTTTGACCATAACGTTTGATAACTAAAGTTGCATAATTGAGCCACCAATTTTCCATTTCAGGGTTGCCCCAACCGCCTTTTTGCATCAAAACATTGGGATAATCGAAGTGATAAATCGTGACAAATGGCTCGATGCCCGCCGCTAATAAATCATCAATTAATACATCGTAATGTTTCAAAGCGACTTCGTTTGGTGTGCCAACGCCATCGGGAATGATGCGACTCCAATCCAAAGACATTCTGTAAGAGTTAACACCTAATTCCTTCATCAACTGAATATCTTTGAGGTATTGGGTGCGGTCGTACATATTGATAGATACATTGCCCGTCTGTTTTTCGCCAATAATCATTTGGGTGATACCGACTGTATTGGTCAAAAAATCCCATTTGGATTCGCCTTTGCCGTCGGTTTGATAGGCACCTTCCACTTGATAAGCACAGGTTGCTACGCCCCAAAAGAATGGTTCGCTGGTTTTATTGCTTGTCGCATTTTTACAAGCAAAAAGCATCATTGTGATGCCTAAAAAGGGTAAAATTACTTTTTTTATCATTTTATAAAACTCATTTTTATACACTTTTACTTGTATGTAAAAATATTTTTTGTTAAAAATACCCCCTCAGTATTTAGGACTTTTGAGGAATGTTTTACACTTTTACGTTTTTAAAATCAAACAATTATGTTTGCGTTTTAATGCTATTTCAGATGCAAAAAGAACTTATTGCCGAATTATTTGAAAAATTTGAAGCCGCTTCCTATCTCTACAAAAATATTGAATGTTGGAGTGCACGCGAACTGCAAACTATTTTAGGCTATTCAGAATGGCGAAACTTTTTAAAAGTTATCGAAAAAGCCAAAGAAGCCTGTCAAAACGTAGTCGAGCCAATCGTAAACCATTTTGTTGATACCAACAAAATGGTCGAGATAGGCAGCGATACAAAACGACAAGTTAAAGATGTTGCCCTCACTCGTTATGCTTGTTACCTCATTGCTCAAAATGGCGATGCGGCTAAGAGCGAAATTGCTTTTGCTCAAACCTATTTTGCTGTCCAAACACGCAAACAAGAAGTCATTGAACAACGGTTGTTGGATATTGCTCGTTTGACGGCTCGTGAAAAACTGTCTCAATCAGAAAAGAAGTTATCTGCCATCATTTTTGAGCGCAGCGTAACGGACAATGATTTTGCGCTCATTCGCTCAAAAGGTGATGCAGCACTTTTTGGCGGACTGACGACTTCTGATATGAAACGCAAATTGCAAGTACCCACAAATCGCCCTTTGGCAGATTTTTTACCTACTTTGACCATCAGAGCCAAAGATTTTGCAACGGAACTCACCAGCCATAATGTCCTTGAAAAAGACTTTACAAAAGAGCCAAAAATTGCCTAATCCGAAAGATGATAAGGATTAGGGTTACAATTTCACTTCGCAGTATTTGAGTTCATCTTTATTTCAATTGAACGTTTTTATCAAATTTAAAACATTTTCAACGGTTATTCGCCCCAGTTGCCCAGCAATTACGGTGGAATACTGAGGGGGGTATCAAAGCGTAGCAATAGAGACAGCTGTTTGAGCTGCCTCAATTGCTACGCATGTACGTATGAAAAAAAACTCTCTTAAAACTTATAAGTCGCTGTCAAAAAATAAGCCCTCGGCATAATAGACAAAGACGCATAATTCGCTTGTGGATTGGCATCTAACATAGCTTTTGTGAAGCCTTGTGTATCCAATGAAGCAGGGAAACCACCTGGTGCAGCCCATGACATAATGCCGTAAGTGTTCAACAGATTATTGATAGATGTATTGAGTTGAATACGCTTTGAAATGGTGTAACCCAAGTTCAAATCAACGGCATTGAAAGCAGGTAATTGGAACGCATTACCCACATTAGCCCAACGTTTGCCCATGAATTGATAATTGATAGAAGCGAAGAAATTACCCGCCGTATAAGTGGGCGTAATCATCAACATCGTCCCAACATTGTCATTTTTACCACCGTGATATGTGACCAATTTGTCGTCCGCAGGACCATTTGTATTGGCTAAATAAACTGAAAACGAGTCTGCGACGGAGTTTTGCAAAGTGGCTACGGCACGAATACTGAAATTTTTAGTCAAAGCCACATTACCTTCTAATTCCAAGCCTGTTGTACGAATTTTTTGATAGACACGCGGAGGTGCGTAATAGGTCAAATCAGCATTTTGGAAAATCTGGAAGTTGGGAATATTGCTCGCCAAAGTATAGAACGGCGTGACAAACAAGTTGAATTTATCATTTTTAAACTTTAAACCCAATTCTGCCATCTGAACACTTTGCGCTTCAATTGATATACCTGATGTCAATTGTTGATTGGCAATGTCCATAAAATAACTCAAATCTGGCGTTTTACGTCCTTGTGTATAGCGACCATAAATGGCAAAACCATCATTAATTTTATAGTTTGCGCCAAAAGAATAAGAAAACACATCACTGAAAGAAAGGCTTTTATCAAAGCTCTGTTCAGAGTTTCTGGCATAAACCCGGCTATCATAGAGTGTTAACGAGTCGCCGTCTGCACCGAGTTTACTATCAGGCATTACCCGTCTAGGTGTCGAGAACTTAGATTTGATATTGAAACTTTCAGTGCGAATACCCCAATCTATGTTGAGTTTATCGGATACGTCCCAGTTATGTCCTAAAAATAAGGCAGCTTGCTTAATCGTGGCATCATTGTCATAATAGCTACTGCCGCCCATATTGGAAATACCGCTTTTATTTGTCAAATCGTATTTTACACCTGCTAAATTGGTATAACGAATCGCCACTGTTTTGGGCTTGTCTTCAATTGTCGCAAAAGTCTGAGCGGCTGGTATCATAGACAAACGTGTTGCCTGCGTCTGAGCATAGTAAAAACCGCCTGTAAAACTCATGTTTTTGAGTTTTTTAGTAATTGTTGCTTGGTTAATGACATCATTTAAACTGACTTCACCATAAGGATTTGGATTGTAAAACACGGCATTTTGTAAGACATCACTACCGGGTAAACTCAAAGTACCTGCGATAACTCTTGGCGGATCAGGTGCAGTAGGCGGTAATTGCTGAACGGTGCCATAGCTTTTACCCGAAGTAGGGTCATAAAATTCATAAGTACCAAAACGTCCAACATTGCCACCGACACCATAAAAGGTCAATTGGTCAACGCGGAAAGGGAAAACCACAGCCGTGGTTTGATTGACATTGTCTTTATTTGAAATTCTCAAATTATTATTAAAAGTCCAGCCTTCGCCAAAGCGTTGTTCCCAACTCAAACCTGCGGCAATTTCGTTGTAAGCACCCACTTTACGGGTATCGTAATTGATGTCTTTTGAATAACCTGACAATTTTGCAGGAATCGTAAATTGCTGCGATTGAATCAAAGTAGAACTTGTATTGGTGAAACTGCCCGCCGTGCGGGGCTTTGCAAAATCAACGGTTGGTGTAAATTCAAACGGCGCGGTATTGTCATCTAATAATTTTGCATAGACTTTCAATGAACCCGATTTGTATTGTTTGACCACATTCGCTTTTATTTGTCCGCCAAAGCTCAACTTATAGCCCGGATTTTTCGGACCATCGGCATTGCGGTAAAAACCACCGACATTGAAGGTCAAAGACTTGTCTTTACTGAGGGGGCCTCCGATGTTGAAATCACCTCTTGCATACACGTTTTTACCATCACCTTCTAAGCCGATACGTGTCCGCACTTCACCCGCTAAGGTTTGCCCGCCTTTTTTAGACACATAATTGAAGATACCACCTGGTGCATTTGCGCCCAAAATAGACGCTGAACCACCCCGAACGGCTTCTATGCGTTGAAGTGTTGCATCCGCTCTTAAAAAACCATCTGGATTAACAAGTCCAGAAATGCCCATTACGGGCAAACCATCTTCTTGCATAGACACATAGAAAAAACCACCATTGTAGTTCAAACCACGTGTATAAATCGAGTTACCGACCTCGCCTTTGGCTGTATTGACATATATGCCAGGCATATTTTTCAATAAATCAACAGCACTATTCGGCACTAATCTTTCAATTTGAACCGAATTGAGTGTTGAAATTGCAACAGAGGCTTGCATACGGGTACGGGGGTCAAAAACACCCGTTACCACTACTTCGTCTAAGGCATCGCCAGCCGCTAAAACAATAGACATATTAGTACCATCAGCATTGACCTCTTGGTTGATGTAGCCGACAAAGGACACAACCAAGGTGCTACCTTTGGGTACATTGTTTATCGTAAAAGCACCATTAACGTCTGACAAAGTGCCGTTTGTCGTGCCTTTTACCAAAACAGCTGCGCCAACAAGTGGCTCGCCAGTCGTGGTTTTTACAGTTCCTGAAATGTTTTGTGCAGATAAACCTACTGAACATAAGATGAATACGAGTAGGCAAAGACGTGATTTTATACCATTGAACGGTATGTGTAGTAATTTTTTCATTTCAATCATTGCGTTGTTTAATTATGAAAATAAAAAGATTTTCGATAGAAAATTTTGTCTATTTTCTACAACACAAAATTACAATGAAGTTAAGACGGCTGTTATGTAAAAGAAATCGTAAAATATGCAATATCAATCCATTTTACTCTTGTTGCTTATATTCCTTTGGTGTCATGCCCGTTTTTGTCTTAAAAAAACGACTGAAATCACTGTGGTTTTGTTGAGAGAGTTTGTAAGCGATTTCGCTGATTTGCATGTCAGTTTGTTTCAACAAAACCTTTGCTTCTAATAAAATCATTTCATTGAGCAAGTCTTGTGCCGATTTACCCGTGGTATTTTTCACACATTTATTAAGGTGATTGGGCGACACGGCGAGCATATCGGCATATTCCGTCACCTTTTGTTTTTCGTAGATATGACGTGACAATGCATCTTTGTAGTTCTGTGCAATCATCAAAGCCGTATTTTTCTTGACGGATACTGAGGGGGTGTAAAAACGTTTGATTTCCGTAAAAAGAGCCAATAAATAGACGGTGACGATGTCTAAATTGGCTTCTTGTTCTTTGGCATATTCTACTTCAAGGCGTTGAAAAATAGGCAGTAACAAAGGGCGGATGGCATCGTCAATTTCGACAATGGGGTTGCCAATAAATTGCAAAAAAGGGAAATCACGGCGGATATTGTGTTGGGGCAAATGGTTGGTAAAAATATCTAAATTGAAATGACAGAAATAGCCTTCAACATCTGTACTCATAGATTCATGGTTGGTAATTTGGTTGGCGGGTAAAAAGAAAAAGGTGTTTTCGCCAATTTCATAAGGATTCAAAGCCTTACTACGCAAAGTCGTTCCTTTTGTCAAAAACAAAAAATCATAAACGAGCTTGCGGTGTGGCGGCAACGGAAATTTTATTTTGTCTCGATAATCTTCAAGTTTATTAATATGAAAAAGATGATGCGAGGTTGAGGAAAACAACTGCTTATAAGACGTGCCAAAATGATAGTCGCTCATTTCATTTAATTCCCAAACGGGTATAGAATCAGATTTTGGCATCTCTTTTCATTTTAAAAATTAAGCAAATGCACCACCGTCAACAGGCATCGCCAAACCTGTGAGAAACGACGACTGTTCGGAACACAAATAGAGCGCAACATCAGCCACTTCTTCGGGCTGCCCCATGCGTTTCATGCGCTGAAAGTTAATCGCTTGCTGTTTCGCTTCTGGATTATCCGCCAATTTACGACGACCGTGCATAATCATCGGCGTTTCAATCGCTGTTGGACAAAGGCAATTTATGCGAATATTTTTTGTTGCATATTCAATTGCTGCCGTTTTTGTAATGCCCACAACACCATGTTTTGAAGCCGCATAAGGCGAATTTTCAGGTTGCCCAATCAGCCCCGCCGCCGAAGATAGGTTGACAATCACACCACCACCCTGTTGCAACATTTGCGTAATTTGGAATTTCATACAATACCATGTTCCCGTCAAATTGACATTGATTTGTTGATGCCAAAACTCATCAGGATATTCGTGCAAAGGCAGCGAAACGGGTCCCGCAATACCCGCACAATTGACTGCACAATCCAAACGTCCGAAGCGTTCAACCGTGGCTTTAACCATGTTTTCAACGTCTTCGCGCTTGGAAATATCTACTTTTAGGGCTAAAACTTCGGTATTGCCCCCCCTCAGTATATCGGCTGTTTTTTCCGCATTTTCTAAGTTTATATCGGTCACAACGACCATTGCGCCTTCTTTTCCGAAAGCCAAAGCCGTTGCACGACCTATGCCCGAACCTGCGCCCGTGACGAGGCAAACTTTGTTTTTGAATCGCATCATTTTGTTTTTTAAACTAATATCAATGCCCCATAAAATCCTCTAATACTTCCCCATTTAATTCAAACGGCTTGGCTTCTGTAAGTATAAAAACAATACGGCAAACCTCATCATTACTTGGATTCCGCCACCGATGAATCGTCCCTCGTTGCACAATAATGTCGCCTTGTCCCAATGTTTTAAAAACTTGGTTGTCCAATTCCAATTCAATTGTACCGCTTGTGATGATGCCGTAATCAATACTACTTGAGCGGTGCATTGGCGATGAGGCTCCTGGCAACATATCTACAACACGGATAACAGACCCGCCTTTCAATGTCGTTCCAGCGTCTCGCTCTCTGCCATCTGTCTCATCGTTGAGGTCGGCAGGTACGCTCGCGGTTGTCCAAATGGTTGTCATAGCCGCATCACCCGAAGGAATAATGACCGTTTCGTAATGATTATCGGAGGTAAAAATGGCTGTACCTTCGTTATTATGTCCTGTTACGAGTCTTCTGATATTATTCATTATTTTAAATTTGTACGCTAACGTCGGCAGGGTTTAAAACCCTGCCGACGTTAATTTACGACGTTAATTTACCTTTATTTTCATTCGATAATAGCCACCGCCCGTGTCCAACCCGCACTTGCTCCCTTGATTTTAGCTGGAAAACAAGCCACTTTGAAGCCAAAAGGTGGCAATTGTTCCAAATTTGCCAATTTTTCAATTTGACAATATTCCTTTTCAATACCGACATAATGCGCTTGCCATATTATGCCTGGACGTGGATTTGCCCGATAATCTGCCGCTTGGATGTGCAACGGAATGTCCCAACCCCAACCGTCTGTACCCATCACTTTGATACCTTGGTCAATGAGCCAATGCGTTGCTTTTGCCGATGCACCGACGTGTATTTTCACAAAATCGGGGTGGTGCAAACGTTTATCGGCATCGCAACGAATCAAAACAATGTCAAAAGGCTTCAAAGTATAGTTGATAGCCGCCAATTTCTCTATCAAATCTTCCGGCTCAAACATATAGCCATCGGGTTTGTCCGTAAAATCTAAGACAACGCCATCGTGGAAAAACCAATCCAAAGGCATTTCGTCAATCGTCCGTGACGGTTTCCCTTCGCATGTCGGGAAGTAGTGATATGGCGCATCAACGTGCGTACCGCAATGACTTGTGACGCTCAAAAACTCGCCTGCAGGTCCATTGCCGTCAATGAATACATCGGTCAAACCTTGAAACAGTTTGCCGCCCATTTTTTTAGCTCCTTCTTTGTGGTCTTCATAGACGATTGAAGTTGGTAGTGGCTCTTTGATGTCTTCCGAAATGGTTACGGAAAGGTCTATTATTTTCATAATTTTGATAGTTGATAATGGATAATTTCAAAGTGTTGAAGTACCCCCTCAGTATTAAGCAGATTATTTTATTGTTATCTATAAAAACTCGTTTCAACACCACTGCCAATAGGCAAAAGAACAGTATCGAAAGCCTGTGTTTCTTTAATTCGATTTCGGTATGCCGATACTTCAAGATGAGCATTTGGTGGAAAAATCATATTGTCGCCAATCACCCACGCACCTTTGTTTAATTTTGGAAAAAACAAATCAAAACACGGGACATAGAGTTCTTTCCAAATATCTAACAAAACAAAATCGTAGGTTTCGGAAGCCGCAGAAAGACTTTCAAGGGCATCGCCCAGCCGTATGTCAACAAAATCGGAAAGACCTGCCGCTTCAATTTGTTGGCGGGCATATTCTGCTTTTTGAGCGCTGTTTTCTAAGGAAATCACACGCCCACCATTCGCTCGCGCCGCTTCTGCCAACCAAATAGTTGAATAGCCGTAAGACATACCCACTTCCAAAATGGTCTTAGATTTCGCTGCTTTTGCCAAATTATTGATAAAAATAGCCGTTTCTAAGCCCACTGACAGCAAAAACTCATCACGCCTTGCCATACCTTTTTCCATAGGCAATGATTGCATAATCAAGGCTTCTGATTCTATCCGTTTATGGTATTTTTCTAAAACGGCATCTATTTTTGTATCAAATTTTATCATTTTTTACCCCCTCAGTATCATTACTCGAAACGACCACTTTTGCACCTTGTAAACCCATTGCTTCAGCAATCGCTTTGCCCATGCCACTGCTTGCGCCTGTGACGAGGGCAACTTTATCGCTTAAATCAAATAAGCTGTTTTGGTTTATATGCATCTCAAACGACTTTATTCCTTAAAACACCAATGCCTTCAATTTCCAATTCGACCACATCACCCGGTTCAAGGGGACGGTGAACGCTGAAATTATTTTCAATCAAACTGCCCCAACCGACTGTTCCAGAACCCAAAATATCGCCTGGCATCATCGAGACATTGTTTTCAGAAGCCCGTTCAATCATTTGCGGGAAAGTCCAATAAACCGTTTTATAATTGCCTTCACAAATGGTCTCATTATTGATTTTAGCGGTCATTTTGACATCAAATCTACCATCTGTCGTTTTTGGCATCTGCAAATGTTCAGGGTGCATGTCTCTTGAAATCGAGCAACGATATTGTTCAAATTCATCTTTTGTAACAATACAAGGGCCGAAAGCATTGGCAAAATCCTTTCCTTTGTGCGGTCCCAAAGGCACTTCCATTTCCCGTTTTTGGATAAAACGTGCTGTCCAATCATTGAAAATAGTGTAGCCAAAGATGTAATCATCGGCTTCATCGGCTTTGATGTCCTTTCCTTTTTTACCGATAATAACTGCCATTTCTAACTCTAAATCCAATTTAATTTCCTTTTCGGGGCGTTTTATGTCGTCATCAAAACCGTAAATAGCCTGATGATTGGTAAAATAAAAAATGGGCATTTCGTACCATGCTTCACCGACTTTATGTCCGAATGATTTTGAAGCGTTCAACATGTGTTGCTCAAAACCAATATAATCCCGAACGCTGCGTGGATTCGGCAAGGGTGCTAAAAGTTGCACATCAGCCGTTTTATACTGAGGGGGGGTATTTTCCAAATCATTCTCTTTGATAATTTGGAAATACTGCTCGTGGTTGTCAATAAACGTGAGCATATCGTTTGGCAAACGACTGTCTGTGGCTTGCATATCCACCACGCCGTTGCCGTCTGCTGTGAGCCAACCGATGCGCGTTTCTTTGTTTTTATTCTTGAATGTAACGAGTTTCATATTTTGATTGAAAATTGTATTAATTGATAAAATGAAATCAAATCGGTGCCGTCAATCCCATCAACGTCTTACCCATCAAAGCACCAATATTAGCACCTTCGGGCAACGGAATACCTTTCCACTCCATTTGCTCCCATTCGGCAATCGTATTTGAGACATCAACAATCGTTTTGCAGCGTTCATAACGACGTGTCATATAGTTTGTCATAATATCTTCCACACTTTGGTCTTTTGTCAATTCCTCCGCTAAAACCACCGCATCTTCAATCGCTAAAGCCGCACCTGAACCCATCTGCGGTATCGTGGCATGTGCCGCATCGCCAATCATAACAACCCGATTTTTGAACCAAGGTGCCGGCATCATCAAAGTCTCCAAAGGGCGATAATTCACTTTATCATTGTCATCAATTTCATTTAAAATATCTTGAACCATCGGTGCAGGGTATTCGCTGACATAAGCCTTCAAACGAGCCACCATTTCATCGTGCGGAATGACAGGATTGTCTTCTCCTTCTGCCGATACCACGAACATATACATCGTGTCGGCTGACATCGGGATTAAACCCAATTTTGACCTTTTACCGAAATACATATAGCCCGTTTCTAAATCTTTATGCCGTTTGAAAGGATAACGCCAGACCGAAGAACCTATATACTTAGGGGTATAATCGCCAAAAACAAGGCTGCGGACTTTAGAATTGACCCCATCCGCCCCAATGACGAGTTGATATGACCCCTCAGTATCATCGGTGAATTTTACACCAACATGTGTCCCTTCGTTTTCAATTTCTGAAACAGTCAAGCCCATACGGAAGGTCACGCCGTTTTTGAGAGCAGCTGCGTAGAGTATATCGTGCAGCAGTTTTCTCGAAATACCATTGTGAATAGGATAATGCGCTATCGGTGGAATCCCGATTTCTGCAAATTGAAAACCTGTAGGCGCACACATTTTCACCTTGCCATAAGGTGAGCCAAGACGCATCGCTTCATCAGCGATACCAAGCACATCTAAAGCGCGTAAAGCATTGGCTTGCTGGATAATACCCACGCCATAGACATCATATTCTTTTTGTAATTCGACTATTTCTGCGTCTATGCCTGCACGGCACAAGGCGATACCCATTGATAAACCGCCGATACCACCGCCGACGATGAGGACTTTTTTGATTGATGACATTGTATCTTGTTGTTTAGTTTCTTTGAATTAGGATTTTTAAGATTTTAAGGATTGGTAGGATTTGAACCACCTTACTTTCAAAACTCGTTGAATCTTAAAAATACTTATTCAAGTTAAAAAATCATTTTAGTAATGCTCTTCCGCCATCAACAGGCACTATTGAACCTGTCGTAAACGTCAAATAGGCTGCTAATGCGAAAACGGTATTCGCTACATCTTCAGGCGTTGCAAAACGATTCATCGGTGTCGAATCCATTTGCATTTTCAAAAAAGAGGGGTCAAAGTTCTTCGAGTATTCGCCTTCAACGAAGCCTGGCGAAACTGAAACGACCCTAATTGTCGGTGCTAAAGCCCTGCCTAATGAGCGTGTTATGCTGTCAATCGCCGCTTTTGAAGCGCAATAAGCGACATTACTGCCTATGCCAATTGTTGCCGCAACGGAGGAAATATTGACAATAAGCCCCCCAGCCCCCGGAGGGGGAGATGATTCAAGCAAATCTTTGCAAGCGCGAATCATGGCGAAAGTCCCTCTGACATTGGTTTGCATGATTTTATCAATCCATTCGTCGGTCAAACCGTCTAAATCGGCATGTGGGACGGGGGTTGTGATACCCGCGTTGTTGACTAAAATATCGAGTTTACCGTATTTTGTTTTAATGAAATCGGCTAAGGCTTTTAGTTTTTCCGCATCTGTTGTTGGCGCATGAAAAATAGCATGATTCGACCCCCACAGTATTTTTACTAAATTTTCCGCTTTTTCGGCATTTGAATTATAGGTGATAACAACACTTGCACCTTCCTCTGCCAATTTCTGACAAATAGCAGAACCGATGCCGCCTGCACCACCTGTCACCAATGCTATTTTACCTTCTAATGCTTTATTCATACCTTTTATTCGACTTTATTTTATTTCCAATAAGTATAGGAAAATCCTTGAAAACAGGTTATTTTTGTAAAAAAATATAAAAAATGACATCAACAGCCGCCCAACAATCCGTTTCAACAGAAGAAGTAAAGCAAGCGATTATTGCTTTAATCAAAGAAAACAATGCTGAATTTAAGCAATTGTTAGCCGAATTATTGCCCAATCTCACCTCACCTACACCTAAAAAAGTAGAGGAAACAGCTGCACCTAAAATTGAGTTTCCTCCTAAAAAAGAACGTATTCCTTACAGCGAAATGCCGTTTTGGAAGGCAAATCCACATTTGAAACCGCTTGAAGGACCACCAACACCTAATCAAAAAGCATTTCTTGATGCGATAATGGCTTTTGCCACAAATCCAGAAACGCAATTAACAGATGAAATGATTGAAGGTATTGATGACGATATTTAGCAGAACTAAAAAACAAATCATTATGACATACGTTTGGGATACGAATATTTTTATACACTCATTGAGAAAGCCAACATTTTTCTCGAATATTACAAAACAATACAACAGTTTCAATCCTGTTAATAAACTGTTTATTTCGTCTGTAACAATTGGTGAATTACACGCCTTTGCTTTACGCAATCGTTGGGGCAGTAGGCGTATAGCCGAAATGGAGCAAATGATTAACCTTGCAACGCCAATTGATGTAACAGATAACCCATTCCTTATTAAAATGTACGCCGAAATTGATGTGTACAGTCAAAGCCAACACCCTACTTTAAGGCTGCCTACTTCGGCTCGAAAAATGGGCAAAAATGACTTATGGATTGCCGCAACGGCTACGATTCACAATGCTACTTTGCTTTCAACTGATGCAGATTTTGAGCATTTAGACAGTTTATTTCTCTATTTTGAAAGAATAATCGTGTAAAACACCCCCTCAGTATTTTTGCCCAATTTTATAAAAAAACGCTTACTTTTTCAACCGCCGAACCCGTATATCTGCTTGCTCTTTATGTCCTGCAAAATGCTCCAATTCACAAAGCCTTGAACAATATTCACCAATCAAAACACTCGCTTCATCGGTCAAAATGCGTTGATAGGAATGCGTTTTGATGAATTTCCCAACCCACAAACCGCCTGTATAACGCCCTGCCCGTTTGGTTGGCAAGGTGTGATTTGTACCAATGACTTTATCGCCATAACTCACATTTGTTCTTGCGCCTAAGAACAAAGCACCATAATTGGTCATGTTTTTAAAGAAATAATCGTCATCATCCGTCATCACTTGCACGTGTTCGCTGCATATACGCTCTGACTCTTGCAACATTTCTTCTTTGGTATCACACAAGATGATTTCACCGTAATCACGCCATGAAATACTGGCAATGTCGCGGGTTGGCAAGCGTTTTAATACATTCTCTATTTGTGCGGGCAATTCTTCTGCTATTTTTTTACTGTTTGTGATACACACCGCAGGGGAATTATAGCCATGTTCTGCCTGACCTAACAAATCAACTGCAACCAATTCTGCATCAACGGTATCATCGCAAATCACCATCGTTTCAGTTGGTCCTGCCAAAAGGTCAATACCGACACGTCCGAATAATTGGCGTTTGGCTTCTGCAACATACGCATTGCCTGGTCCAACGAGCATATCAACTGCCGTAACTGCATCATTGTCGGCATCGGCTGCTGCCCCCAAAGACATCAATGCAATCGCTTGAATACCACCTAACACATAAATCTCATCTGCACCCGCCATAGCTTGTGCGGCAACGATGGCTGCTGCTGGTTTGCCTTCATACGGTGGCGCACAAGCGATAACGTGTTTGACACCCGCCACTTTTGCTGTCAAAATACCCATGTGCGCCGATGCTAAAAGCGGATATTTGCCGCCTGGCACATACGCCCCTACCCTATTAATGGGTATGTTTTTATGTCCCAAAATAACACCTGGCAGTGTTTCAACTTCTACATCACGTAAACCCATCATTTGAATTTGAGCAAAACGTTTGATTTGCGTTTGAGCAAATTTTATATCTTTAATATCTTGTGCTGTTAAGCTGTCAATACATGCTTGAACCTCTGCTTGGCTCAGTTTGAAGGATTTTGGTGCCCATTTATCAAATTTTTCGCTGTATTCCCGAATGGCAGCCCAACCGCGGGTTTCAATATCAGCCAAAATAGTCTCTACTGTTTTAGCGACTTGTTGGTCAATATCGCGTTTTTCTTCGGCTGGTTTGCCTGTTTTTATATACTGAATCATTTTTATTTAATGATGAGTGATGAATGATGAGTGATGAATGGAAAAATACTGAGGGGGGTATTTATCATTCATCGTTCATCATTTATCATTAGTTGTTATGCTTTAATTTTCTTCTCTATCCAATCGTACATATTGAATGACTTGGTAAAATCATCTACCGAGCAGTGTGCAGAACCACTTTCTTCTTTTGGCACAATCTCCAGGACGTGTTCACAAGTGAGTGCTTCGTTTACTTTGTAGGCATTTTCTACAAAATTTTGACGGTCGTCTTCGCCATGCAAAATGTATGTCGGGCAAGTTATTCTGTCAGCCACACCATCCAGCGTAAAGTTTTTCAATTTCTCACGCGCCTCCGTCATGTTGTCTGCTCCGACAATGTGCTGCACAATTTCAGCCAACGGGTGATTATCGGGGCGGTTTTTCCAGATATCATAGTAAGACCAAACTGCGCCGAATATCATGCAAGCCTTGAAACGGGGTTCAAAAGCAGCGCATCGAGCAGCCATATAACCGCCCATTGACACCGCGCCGATACCCACACGTGAAGTATCAACTTGGTCTTTCAAATTTTCAATGACCCAATCTAAAACGGCTGTACCTGCAACGTCAAAATCGTAACGTGTGTGTATATGATTGAGTCTCAAAGAAGCCCCTTGCCCTGGTCCGTCCATCGTCAACATAGCAATACCACGTTCGTTGAGGTGTTGTGCAATACCAAAATACAACTCCTCCGCTAAGCTATCCAAGCCACCAAACATGACCATAACAGGCGGATTTTTGACACCGCTTGGCTTGAATAAATAACCGGGTAGAAACGAGCTTTCAAAAGGTACTTCCACTTGAAGCGGTTTTTCATCAAACAGATGAATGGCTTTAATGAATGCCTCCCGACATTTCAAATAGTATGGAATTTTACGCTCATCGTGCAAATTCATAAAAAATTCGCTGGTGCGTAGGTAATTGAAAGCTCTCAAATAGGTTCTGCGGGCAGAAACGTTTTGTCCATTTTTAGCGTAGTTTTCAGCTAAATCATAGACTTTATCGCCCATTTTGACCCATGCTTTATTAAAACTTTCACGATTAGCAGGGTCTATTTCGCTTGCGACTTCTAAGATTTCAGCAAATTCGCCACCACCGTAGTGCGCTTGAGTTAAAGCTCTATTGACTTGATATGAGGGCATATATTGCCCGGGAAAGTAATGCCACATAATATTTAATGATGAATGATGAATTATAAATGATGAGTTAGGCTTGATAAATGCTCGATTTTGGGATAAATACTGAGGGGTATCTATTTATTATCAGCAGTTCTTACTTTGGCTTTTATGTCATTTTGAGCACAGAAAAAAGCTTTTTTCTTTAAAATCAGTATAATTTTAACATATTTAGATTCTTTCACTGCGTTCAGAATGACAAAAATTAAACGTCGGCAGGTTTGACCACACCATCCGTTAAGCCTAATTTTTTGCCTTTGCCCATTTCTGCAAATGGATTAGCTGTACCCCACGCATCGTTTGGATTGTCTTTCAAATAATGTACATCTAAATGGTCTGGCGCAAAAACGAGCCTTGCACAGGCATAATATTCAAACAAAACACCACTACCCGGGTCAATGATATAAATGAAAAATCCTTCATCTGCTTTGTGGCGTGTCGGTGCGCCCATGACGCTTTTATAACCCTTTTCGATGAACCAATCTAAAGCTAAAAGCACCTCTTCGCGGCTGTCTGCATTGTAGCAAATATGGTTTAAAACCCCTTCATTGGGTCCGATATTTGGGTCAGTGAAAACAGCAATATCGTGCGATAAATTGCCGATTGTAAATAAACCACCGATAGGCGGCATTTCGTCAGAAATACGTATTTCGTCAGGGTTTTTCATGCCCAAACCTTTCCAAAAAGCCTTTTCGTCAGCATACTTAAATTTTGAGACCATATAAGTTACATGGTCAAAACGACGTGGGTTTGCACCTTTGCGGCGATTACTGGCGTAGCGGTCAGCAAAAACACTGGCATTCTCGCCTGTTTCACGCAGCCAAACAACGTCCCAAAAAACCTCGTGAATATGTCCATCGGGTGACTTAAAGCGATAAGCTTTGCCATGTCCCATATCGCCTTCGACCCAACCAAGACCAGCGCCAATACTTTCAAGGTATTGTACAACATCTTCCAAAGCCTCGGGGCTGTCTGCACGCCAACCTAAGTGACCCATGCCAGATGTTTCACTTTGAGTCAGTTTTAAAGTATGGTGAAAATAATCACCCCAAGCGCGGAGATAGACCGAATTGCCTTCTCGTTCTGTTTCATCGAGTCCAACTATGTCCGTAAAGAATTTAACTGATTTTTCAAGATCCGTTGTCAAGACCTCGATATGCGCCATTTGGGAGAAATAATGTGGATTACGTGCCATTGTATTGAATATTGTATTTTATGTAAAATAATTTAGTGCAAAGTTCACTCTATTCAAAATATTATTGTAGGCAAAAAGAATGAACTTATATGCAAAATCAATCCATTTATGAAACATCTGCTTGCTATAACATCGTAAGCGATGAAATTGGTCGTATAGAAAGCCAAGATCGAAAAACTCAAGTAGGTATATTTTATCATTTAACGTCTTGGATAGGAACACCTTTGGGCGTGTATCGTCGTGAAATAGGTTGTCAATAATTTGATATTTTTCAAATGCTGGGAGTATGTGGCATATCCACACAGTAAAAACTAAACGCTCGTTTGATTGGACAATATCACTTCAAAAAGGACTTGACAATAACCGCTTGATAATAAGCTTAAATGATTACTTTTGTTTGATTAAAAGTAT